>NZ_JBEZKI010000045.1:0-88247 GCF_040651615.1 Streptomyces sp. NPDC048417
CCCCGTCCCACCGGAGCTCCGCCCTGCGCCGCGCGCCCCCCGCCGGCCGCCCCCCACCTCGACCCGAACCGCCGCCGGCGGTGGGTCTGTCTCGCCGGCGAGACAGACCCACGGGCCTCGTCGAGTACCGACCACGGCACATTCCAGGTGCTGGCCGGGCGGCCGGAGAAATGCATTCGGAGGAGAGACTTTTATGTCCAGGCACAAGGTGTCGGAGCATTTCGCGAAAAACGCCGCCGAGCGGGCCAAGAGACTGCGGCCGGACGGCATCGACCAATACCTGACCCTCAGTGGCGGGTTCGCGCACATGAACGAGGACCCCTTCACCGATCGCATAGAGCGCGAGCCGTACCGCGACCACGTCACGGTCGCCGTCATCGGCGGGGGGTTCGCCGGCCTGATGACGGGCGCCCACCTGAAGGAGACGGGGGTCGCCGATGTCAGGATCGTGGACACCGGCGGCGACTTCGGTGGAACCTGGTACTGGAACAGGTACCCGGGCGCCCAGTGCGACATCGCGTCCATGATCTACCTGCCGTTGCTGGAGGAGACCGGCTACGCGCCCACCGAGTGGTACGTGCGCGGCCCGGAGATCCTGGAGCACTGCCAACGCATCGGCAAGCAGTACGGGTTGTACGAGAACGCGCTCTTCCACACCAGGGTCACCGGCTTGGACTGGGACGACTCCGCCCGGCTGTGGACGGTGCGGACCGACCGCGGTGACGAGTTCACCGCCCAGTTCGTGATCATGGGGCTCGGCCACCTGTCCGTGCCGAAGCTCCCCGGCATCCCGGGTATCGAGACCTTCGCGGGCCACACCTTCCACGCGAGCCGATGGGACTACGCCTACACCGGCGACCCGGTCGGCGGACCGCTGGGCAACCTGCGGGACAAACGGGTGGCGATCATCGGCACCGGCGCCACCGCGGTGCAGTGCGTCCCTCACCTGGCCACCGCATGCCGGGAACTGTTCGTTTTCCAGCGCACGCCTTCCGTCATCGAGGTCCGCAACAACCGGCCGATCGACCCGGAGTGGTTCGCGCAGATAGCCACGCCTGGATGGCAGCAGCGCTGGCTGGACAACTACGCGGCCAACATGACGTCGGCCGAGCAGCCGGCCGAGGATCTGATCAACGACGGCTGGACCGCCATGGCCCGGATGTGGCGCAACGCCGGAGAGGGCTCGCAGCCGGACTCGGACACGTCCGAGGAGATTCGCGGTGAGTATTACGCGGACATGGAGAAGATGGGCCAGCTCCACGCCCGGGTGGAGGAGACGGTCAAGGACGCACGGACCGCGGAACTCCTCAAGCCCTGGTACTGGCTTCCGTGCAAGCGCATGACCTTCCACGACGAGTATCTGAACGCCTACAACGAGCCGACGGTCCGTCTCGTCGACACGGACGGCAAGGGGGTCGAGCGGATCACGCCGCGAGGTGTCGTGGTGGACGGCACCGAGTACGAGGTGGACTGCATCATCTACGCGTCGGGGTTCGAGGTCGGCACCGCGCCCACCCGGCGCGCCGGATTCGACCCCGTCGGCAGGGACGGCAGGCGACTGTCGGAGCACTGGACCGACGGCATGCGCACGATGCACGGACTCCATGTGCACGGGTTCCCGAACGCGTTCCTCGTTCAGTCGCTCACGGGCGGGACGCGGTTCTCCAACCTCTCGCACAACCTGTCCGAGGCGGCCAAGACCGTCGCCGCCGTCGTCGCGCACGCGGTCACCACGGGGGCCGACGTCGTCGAACTCACCCGGCAGGCGGAGGACGCCTGGATGAGCAACGTGGGAGTCGATCCGGAGTGGCGCACGTTCCTGGGCGCGGAATGCACCCCCGGCTACTCCAACAACGAGGGAATGGATCTCGGTCCGCATTCCCTTTGGGACGAATACGAGTTCCCCGATGGCCTGGGCTTCTTCCGGCACCTTCAGGAATGGCGGGGCAGCGGGGAGTTCGACGGCCTGGAATTCCACCGTTCGGACAGGTGAAGCCGCTCGCCCGTCTCGCCGGCGAGACAGTCCTCCCGGGCTCCGTCGAGTGAAGCCCGGGACTTATTCACCCTGGCGAGTGCCGCCTGCTAGCCTCGCGAAGTCGATACAACTCCGTTTTCCCTTTGCCAATTAATTCTGCCGACATAACGGCTCCCGATCCCGCTGCGGCCCGACGCCTGGCCGGTGATTTCGGCGCCTGAGCCATCGGATGCGGATCGCGACTGGTAGCGGTCGGAAACAGCGAGGTAGCCTGCATGATTCCGTTGTCGTTTGCGCAGCAGCGGTTGTGGATCATCGGTCAGTTGGCGGGGCCGAGCGCGGCGTACAACATGCCGTTGGTGCTGCGTCTGTCCGGGGCGTTGGACCGGCAGGCGCTGGCGGCGGCGCTGGGTGACGTGGTGGGCCGGCACGAGAGCCTGCGGACCGTCTTCCCGGTCGTCGACGGCGAACCCGTCCAGCAGATCGTGCCCGCCGACGCGGTCACCCTGCCGCTGACATGGACGGACACCGACGACGAGCAGGTGACCGACCTCGCGGTCCAGGCCGCCGGATACGTCTTCGACCTCGCCACCGAAATCCCGCTGCGTGCACACGCCTTCCGCACCGGGCCGGACGAACACGTCCTGGTGCTGTTGGTGCACCACATCGCCTGCGACGGCTGGTCGGTCGGGCCCCTGGGCAACGACCTCGCCACCGCCTACGCGGCGCGGACCGCCGGCACGGCCCCGGCCTGGACCGAACTCCCGGTCCAGTACGCCGACTACACCCTGTGGCAGCGCGACCTGCTCGGCTCCGAGAACGACCCCACCAGCGCCGTCGCCCGCCAGTCCGCCTTCTGGCGCGACGCACTGGCCGGACTCCCCGTCGAACTGGACCTGCCCTTCGACCGGCCACGCCCCGCGACGGCCGCCCAGCACGGCGCCCAGGTACCGCTCACCGTCGACGCGGACGTCCACACCCGCATCACGGAGCTGGCCCGACAGACCGGCGTGACACCGTTCATGGTCGTCCAGGCCGCCCTGGCCGTCCTGCTGTCCCGACTCGGAGGCGGCACCGACATCCCGCTCGGCACACCGGTCGCCGGACGCAGCGAAGAAGCCCTGCACGACCTGATCGGTTTCTTCCTCAACACCCTGGTCCTGCGCACCGACGTCTCCGGCGATCCCACCTTCACTCAACTCCTGACCCGGGTGAGGGAAGCAGACCTCGCCGCCTTCGAGAACCAGGACCTCCCCTTCGAACGCCTCGTGGAGATCATCACTCCACCACGGACCGCGGCACGCCACCCCCTCTTCCAGGTCATGCTGTCCTTCGACACCAACACCGAAGCCGCCTTCGACCTCCCCGGACTCAAGACCAGCGAATTCGAGATCCCCGGACACGAAACAGCCAAATTCGACCTCAACTTCGAGTTCGAGGAGCGGTTCGGTCCGGAGGGACAGCCGACCGGCATCAAGGGGATTCTCGAGTACGCCACCGACCTGTTCGACCACCACACGGTCCAGGCATTGGCCGAGCGGCTCGACCACCTGCTCGGAGAACTGACCTCCGACCCCGACCAGCCCATCGACCTGGCGGACCACCAGACGCAGACCCGCGGGTTCCGCAGCGAACTCGGCGAGGTCGAGGCGGTACTCGCGGGGTATCCCGGCATCGCCGAGGCCACGATCGTCGCCCGCGAGGACATCCCGGGCGACAAGCGTCTGGTCGGCTACGTGGTGCCCGGCCCCGGCCTCGACCCGGAAGTCACCGTACGGCTGCCCGCGATCCTGCGCGAGCACGCTGCCGGGCTGCTGCCCGCGCACGTGGTGCCGGCCGCGGTCGTGGTCCTGGACCGGCTGCCGCTGACGGATCACGGGAAACCGGACCACGAGGCCCTGCCCGCACCGGACCACGCCGTCGTGGCCGCCCGCCGTGCTCCGACGACCGTCCAGGAAGAGATCCTGTGCGCCGCGTTCGCCAAGGTGCTGAACCTGGAGCTGTCCACCGTCGGCATCGACGACAACTTCTTCCTTCTCGGCGGCCACTCCCTGCTCGCGACCCGGCTGGTCGCCCGCATCCGCGCCCTGCTCGGGGTCGAACTCGGCATCCGTACGCTGTTCGAAGCCCCCAACATCGCCGCCCTGGCCAAGGCGCTGGCCGGGGCGGGCCCCTCGCGTCCGGCGCTGGTGACCGCGGATCGTCCGGAGCCGCTGCCGTTGTCGTCCGCGCAGCAGCGGTTGTGGTTCCTGCACGAGTTGGAGGGACCGAGCGCCACCTACAACATCCCGGCGGTCATCAGGCTTTCCGGTGCGATCGACGCCGGTGCGCTGGACGCGGCGTTGCGGGATGTCCTCGAGCGCCACGAGGTGCTGCGCACGCTCTTCCCGTCGGTCGAGGGACGGCCGTACCAGCGAGTGGTGCCGGTCGAGGAGCTCGGCGAGGTGCTCACCGTGGTACCGGCCGCCCTGGTCGGGCCGTCCGGCCTGACCGCGTCGATCAGCGGGGCAGAGGGCCACTGCTTCGACCTCTCGGCCGAAGTGCCGTTCCGGGCCTGGCTGTTCGAAGCCGGTGCGGACGAACACGTGCTGGTGCTGCTCGTGCACCACATCGCCGGTGACGGCTGGTCGCTGGTACCGCTGGCCCGGGACCTCTCGGTGGCGTACACAGCGCGCCTGGCCGACCAGGAACCCGGATGGGCTCCGCTACCGGTCCAGTACGCGGACTACACGCTCTGGCAGCGTGAACTGCTCGGCGAGGCGCAGGACCCCGAGAGCCTGCTGAGCGAGCAACTGGCCTACTGGCGCCGCGCGCTGTCCGACATACCGGAGGAACTGCCGCTGCCCGTCGACCGTGCCCGCCCCGCGGTGGCCACGCATCAGGGCGGGAGCGTGACGCTGGAGATCCCCGCGCTGCTGCACGCCCGGGTCGCCGAACTGGCCCGGGACGAAGGCGCGACGGTCTTCATGGTGCTCCAGGCCACGTTGGCCGTGCTGCTCTCCCGGCTCGGCGCCGGCCAGGACATCGTGATCGGAACCCCGACGGCCGGGCGCACCGACACCGCGCTCGACGACCTCGTCGGGTTCTTCGTCAACACCCTCGTCCTGCGCACGGACGTGTCCGGCGGTCCGTCCTTCGGCGAACTGCTCGCCCGGGTGCGGGAGCAGGCGCTCGACGCGTTGGCGCACCAGGACGTACCGTTCGAGCGCCTGGTCGAGGAGCTGGCCCCGGCCCGCTCCATGGCCCGCCATCCGCTGTTCCAGGTCACGCTCGCGCTCCAGAACAACGCCGATCCCGTGCTCCAACTGCCCGGCCTGCGCACGAGCGTCCTGCCCGACGCGGACACCCCGGCGAAGTTCGACCTCTCCTTCGACCTGTGCGAACGCTTCGACGAGCGCGGCCGGCCCGCCGGAATGACCGGCGAGATCTTCTACGCCGTCGACCTGTTCGACCATGCAAGCATCGAGCAGCTCGCCGAACGCTTCACCCGTGTCCTCGACACCCTGGCCACCGGCCCGGACCAGCGGGTCGACCAGGTCCCGGTGCTCTCGGCCGCGGAGCAGGAGAAGGTGCTGCACACCTGGAACGACACCTCCCGCTCCGTCCCGCCCACGACCCTGCCGGCGCTCTTCCAGGACCAGGCCGCCCGCACCCCCGAGGCCACCGCGGTCGTCTTCGACGGCACCACCTTGACCTACGGCGAGCTCAACACCCGCGCCAACCGGCTCGCGCACCACCTGATCGAGCACGGGGTCGGCCCCGAGGACATCGTGGGCATGGCACTGCCACGGTCGATCGACCTCGTCGTGGCGATGCTCGGCGTACTCAAGGCGGGCGCGGCGTATCTCCCGATCGACACCGAATACCCGCAGGAACGGGTCCGGTTCATGATCGAGGACGCGAAGCCGTCGTACGTGGTGACGCTCCAGGCCACCGCGGCATGGCTGCCGGCCGACGCACCCCTTCTGGTCCTGGACGACGCTGCCACCCAGGAAGAGCTGACCGCACACCCGGCCTGGAGTCACGACCCGACCGATGTCGAGCGCACCGGCCCGCTGACCCCCGCCCATCCTGCCTACGTCATCTACACCTCCGGCTCCACCGGAACTCCCAAGGGCGTGGCGGTACCGCACCACAGCATCACCAACTTCATCACCGTTCACCGTGAGTCGGTCTTCGCCTGCGCCGCCGATCTGTCGGACAGTCGCCCGCTGCGGGTCGCGCTGACCACCTCCATATCCTTCGACGCGGTGTGGGACCAGCTGTCGTGCCTGCTGGAGGGGCACGAGCTGCATGTCGTGAGCACGGAGGTGCTCTCCGACATCGGCCTCCTCGCGACCTGGCTGGACGCACACGACGTCGACTTCCTGGAGCTGACCCCCACGCACATGGCCGCCGCTGTGTCGGAAGGCCTGTTCGACAACGGCCGCCGTACTCCGGCACTGCTCGTGGTCGGTGGCGAGGCCGTGCCCGACTCGCTCTGGGAGTGGCTCGGATCGCTGGGTGAGGGCACCCGCAGCTTCAGCTTCTACGGGCCCACGGAGTGCACGGTCTACCAGGTCTTCGCCGAGCCGCGATCCACACCGCGGCCGATACTCGGCGGACCCACCTTCAACATGCGGGTGTTCGTGCTCGACGACGGCCTGGAACCGGTGGCCCCCGGTGTGACGGGCGAGTTGTACGTGACGGGTGCCGGTCTGGCGCGTGGCTACCTGAACCGTCCCGCACTGACCGCGGAGCGGTTCGTGGCGTGCCCGTTCGGTTCGCCCGGCGAGCGGATGTACCGGACCGGGGACCTGGCGCGGTGGCGGGCGGACGGGACCCTCGAGTTCGTCGGGCGGGCCGACGACCAGGTGAAGATCCGGGGGTTCCGGATCGAGACCGGGGAGGTCGAGGCGGTGCTGGCCCGGTATCCCGGTATCGCCCGGGCCGTGGCGGTGGTCCGCGAGGAGATCCCTGGTGACCAGCGTCTGGTCGGTTATGTGGTACCCGCCCCGGGTCAATCCCCGGAACAGATCACGCAGTTGCCCGGCCTGTTGCGCCGGCATGCCGCGGGGCCGCTTCCGGATTACATGGTGCCGGCCGCGGTCGTGGTCCTGGACCGGCTGCCGTTGACCGCCAACGGCAAGCTGGACCGCAAGGCCCTGCCCGTCCCGGACTACGCGGTCGCCTCGACTCACCGCGCTCCGACGACCGTGCGGGAGGAGATGCTGTGTGCGGCGTTCGCCGAGGTGCTGGGTCTGCCCGGTGTCGGCGTCGACGACCACTTCTTCGAACTCGGCGGCCACTCCCTTCTCGCGACCCGGCTGGTCGCCCGCATCCGCGCCCTGCTCGGGATGGAGATCACCATCCGCGCGCTGTTCGATGCCCCCACTGTCGCCGCCCTGGCCGGTGCGCTGGTCGAGGCGGGACCCTCCCGTCCGGCGCTGGTGGCCGGGGTTCGTCCGGAGTCGCTGCCGTTGTCGTTCGCGCAGCAGCGGTTGTGGATCATCGGTCAGCTGGCGGGGCCGAGCGCGGCGTACAACATGCCGTTGGTGCTGCGTCTGTCCGGGGCGTTGGACCGGCAGGCGCTGGCGGCGGCGCTGGGTGACGTGGTGGGCCGGCACGAGAGCCTGCGGACCGTCTTCCCGGTCGTCGACGGCGAACCCGTCCAGCAGATCGTGCCCGCCGACGCGGTCACCCTGCCGCTGACATGGACGGACACCGACGACGAGCAGGTGACCGACCTGGTGGTCCAGGCCGCCGGACATGTCTTCGACCTCGCCACCGAAATCCCGCTACGGGCACAGGTCTTCAGCACCGGGCCGGACGAACACGTCCTGGTGCTGCTGGTCCACCACATCGCCTGCGACGGCTGGTCGGTCGGGCCCCTGGGCAACGACCTCGCCACCGCCTACACCGCACGGCTCGCCGGCACCACCCCGGCCTGGACCGAACTCCCGGTCCAGTACGCCGACTACACCCTGTGGCAGCGCGACCTGCTCGGCTCCGAGAACGACCCCACCAGCGCCGTCGCCCGCCAGTCCGCCTTCTGGCGCGACGCACTGGCCGCACTGCCGGTGGAACTCAACCTGCCCTTCGACCGGCCGCGCCCCGCCACCCCCGCCCGGCACGGCGCCCGGGTCCCCGTCACCATCGACGCCGAAGTCCACACCCGTGTCACGGAGTTGGCCAGGCGGACGGGCGTGACCCCGTTCATGGTGGTCCAGGCCGCCCTCGCCGTCCTGCTGTCCCGGCTCACCGGCGACACCGACATCCCGCTCGGCACGCCCGTCGCCGGACGCACCGAGGAAGTCCTCCACGACCTGGTCGGCTTCTTCCTCAACACCCTCGTCCTGCGCACCGACGTCTCCGGTGACCCCACCTTCACCGAACTCCTCACCCGGGTACGGGAGACAGACCTCGCCGCCTTCGAGAACCAGGACCTCCCCCTCGAACGCCTGGTGGAGATCATCGCTCCACCACGGACTGCGGCACGCCACCCCCTCTTCCAGGTCATGCTGTCCTTCGACACCAACGCCGAAGCCGCCTTCGACCTCCCCGAACTCGACGTCAGCGAGTTCGAGATCCCGGAACACGAATCCCCCAAGTTCGACCTGAACTTCCTGCTGCGGGGGTCGTACGAGCCGGACGGGCGGCCGACCGGCATCACGGGGATCGTCGCGTACGCCACCGACCTGTTCGACCACCACACGGTCCAGACCTGGGCCGAGCGGCTCAGCCTGCTGGTCGCGGAGCTGACCTCCGACCCCGACCAGCCCATCGGCAAGGTGGAAGTCCCGGAACCGGCTCAACGGAACGCGAACCCTGACCGGTCGGCGACCCGGCCGACGCTCGGCCCCGGCAGGCGGCGGGTGCTGGCCCGCCCCGGTCTCCCGCCGGAGCAGCCGCTCGGCTGAGCCGCACGTGACCGAGTGCCCGGGAGAAGTCCAGGCACGCCCCCCACACCGCCCGGCGCCTCCCCGATCACCCGTGCGGCGAATTCGACCCGATAGGAAGACTGTGATGGACCAACGCGCCGAGACCCTGCGTTCCCGACCGGGAGCCGAGATCCGTGAGGCGGTGTGGCGCTGATGAGCGAGGACACCGCGAGCGCCGGGAAGAAGCCGGCTTCGCTGTTCCGCCAGCGGAACTTCGCGCTGCTGTGGACAGGTCAGTCGGCCTCGATCCTCGGTTCCCAGATCACCTACGTCGCGATGCCGCTGACCGCGGTCCTGCTGCTCCACGCGACGCCGATGGAAGCCGGCGTGCTCGTCGCCCTCGAGACGCTGCCGTTCCTGCTCTTCGGCCTCTTCGTCGGCGTGATGCTGGACCGTAGGGCGCGCCGTTCCGTGATGATCGTCGCCGACGTCGTGCGCGCCGCGGCCCTCGCCTGGATCCCCGTCGCGCACGGGCTCGATGTGCTGAACATCGGTCAGCTTTTCGTCGTGGTCTTCGTCGTCGGCGTGATGACCGTGTTCTTCGACCTCGCGCACCAGTCCTACACACCCGGTCTGATCGGCCGGGACCGGCTCGGCGAGGCGAACGCGAAGCTGGAACTCTCGGACTCGATCGCGCAGGTCGTCGGGCCGGGCGCGGCGGGCCTGCTGATCAGCGCGCTCAGCGCACCGGTGGCGATCGCGGTGGACGCGGCGAGCTACGTCCTGTCCTTCTTCACGGTGGCGGGACTGCCGGCCGACGAGCGGCCGAAGCGTCAGCCCGGAGCGGCGACCCTCTCGGTCCGTGCCTCGATCCGTGAGGGATTCGCCGCGATCGTGCGGCACCCGCTGCTGCGCTGGTTCACCACGGCCGCGCTGATCATCAACCTGTTCTCCGGCGCCCTGATGTCGGTGTTCTTCCTCTATCTGCTCAGGGTGCTCGAAATGGGCTCGAAGCAGGTCGGCCTGATCGTCGCGGTCGGCAGCGTCGGTGCCCTGGCCGGCGTCCTCCTGGTCGGCCCACTGACCGCACGGTTCGGCGTCGGCCCGACACTGATTCTGACGATGGCGCTGCCCGGGCTGGGATATCTCGTCCTCGCGGCCGTACACGGCCACTCACTGGCGGCGATCGCCGTCGTCGCGGTCGCCTCCTTCGTCGTCCAGTTCAGCGTTCCCGTCTTCAATGTGACGGTGATCAGCTTCCGGCAGGTCTCCACCCCGGACGAGCTGCTCGGGCGGGTGAACGCCACGGCCCGTACCTGCGCCTTGGGTGCGTACTCGCTCGGCTCGCTGCTCGGCGGTGCGCTCGCGTCCGGAACCGGGCTGCGGACGGCGGTGGTGGTGGCCGCGAGTGGGACGTTCCTGGCCTCACTGGCCCTGCTGTTCTCACCCGTGCGCGCGGTACGCCGCCTCGAGGCATCCCCCACCGATTCCGACTCGGCCCTCGCTCCGGAGCCCGCATGACCATTCAGGAGCAGACATCATGACGAACGTCGAGACCTGGCAGGAGGAGGGCTATCAGCTCTCCCCGCAACAGCTCGCCCGGTCGGGCGAGGCCCGGAGCACGGCGGTGCGCACCGTCCGCACCGCCAGACGGATACCGGTGCCGGACCTGGAGGCCCGGATCGCGACGGCGGTCGCGACGCACGAGAGCCTGCGTACGCGGTACACCGAGTTCGCGGGGCTGCCCACGCTCGTCCAGGTCGTGGATCCGGTGGGCCCGGTCGCGATCGAGCAGTCGGGAACGGATCGCACCGTGTTCCGTGCCGGCGCGCTGACCGTCGAGCACGAACTCGGTCCGGACGGCACGCGGCTGGTTCTCACCCTGCCGCGGCTGAGCGTCGACGACGCTTCCTGGACCCGGCTTGTCGGCCTGCTGCTGGAGGACGGGGTCGCCCAGGCCGGGCAGACGGTGCTGCAGTACGCCGATGTCGCCGCCTGGCTCGGCGAAGTGCTGGACGAGTCGGCGCAGCCGCCGGTGGCCGACGACGCGGCGCGGCAGTCGTCGAAGCCGTCCTCGGCGCCGCCCTTCCTCACCCCCGTCGGCCTCCGGGACGCGGCCGTCGAGCCGGTGAGCGCCTCGGCCGTCGTCGAGGGGCCGGCTCTGGAACGGCTGGACGAACTCACCGGACGGTGCGGCGTGAGCGAGGCGGCGGTGCTGCTGGCTCTCTGGCGCTCGCTGTACGGCCGGTACTGCCGCGACGCCGACGACCATGTGCTGGTGCTGGCCGACGGCCGGTCCACGGAAGGCCTGGAGAACGTGCTCGGCCTGTTGGAGCGTCCGGTACCGGTGCGGCTGGAGATCGGCGCGGACACCCCGGTCGCCGACGCGCTCCAGGCGTCGCAGGACGCGCTCCGCTCCGTAGCGGCGATCGAGAACCAGATCGACCCGGGGACCGCGGCCTCCGCACACCATGCGGCGGACGTCTGCCCGCTCTCGTACCGGCACCGCCTGGACCGGTGGGCCGAGGAACTCTCGGCCGGTGCGTCCGTCCACGAAGCACCTGGTGCGCTGCACCTCGACTGCGTGCGCGGGTCGCGGAGCCTGCGCCTGACCTTCGTCGGCGGCGCGGGCCGCGTCGCCCAGGCCGACTTGGACCTCGTCGCGGAGGCGTTCGGACATCAGCTGACCGATCTGCTGTCCGGTGGCACGGAGCACGCCGTCGGCGGCCTGCGCCTCACCGCGCCGAACGCGCCGAACGCCGAGGCCGGGCCCCGTGCGTCGTACGCCCCGGTGCTCGACCGCTTCCTCGCGCAGGCGGAGCGCACGCCCGCGCAGCCCGCGCTGCGCTGCGGCGAGACCGTCGTGTCCTACCGGGACGCGGCGCAGGGCGCGGACGCGGTGGCGCACCTGCTGCGCGAGCACGGCGTGCGGGCCGGGCAGCGGGTCGCGCTGTTCGTTCCCGCCTCGGCGGAAACGGTCGTCGCGATGCTCGGCGTCTGGCTCGCCGGCGCGGCGTTCGTCCCCCTCGACCCCACGTGGCCGCAGCAGCGGATCGAGACGATCCTGCGGGAGGCCGACCCCGCGCTGCTGCTCACCCCCGATCCGAAGGCCGATCACCAGGCCTCCGTCCGCATCGTGTGCACGGCCGACGCGGTCGTCGACCCGGGGCGCGCGGTGACTTCCGGCGCGGCGGCCGCGGGCGCCGCCTATGTGATCTTCACGTCGGGCACCTCGGGGCTTCCCAAGGGCGTCGTCATCGGGCACGAGCAGCTGTCGCACTACGCCTCGGCGATCGGCGAGACGCTCGCCCTGTCCGAGGGCGCCGAGTTCGCGGCGGTCTCCACCCTCGCCGCAGACCTGGCCTACACGGCGGTCTTCCCGACCCTGGCCGGCGGTGGCTGCGTCCAGCTCATCCCCACCGAGACCGCCACGAGCCCCGCGGCTCTCACCGAGTGGTTCCGGGGGAGCCCCGCGGCCGCGATGAAGCTGGTCCCCTCGCACCTCTCGGCGCTGCTGGCCGAGGCTGCCGATCCGCTCGCGCTTCTGCCGAGCGAGGTGCTCGTGCTCGGCGGCGAACTGCTGCCACGTCCGTTGTACGAGCGGCTGCGAGAGATCGCGCCGTCCTTGCGTTTGTACAACCACTACGGCCCGACCGAGTCGACGGTGGGCGCCGCGTGCCTCCCGCTGGACGCCTCGATCGATGAACGCTGTTCCTCGATCCCGGTGGGCTCCGGCCTCGGGGCGAACGTCCTGACGGTGGTCGACGCGGGGGGTGCCGCGCTGCCGCCCTGGTGCCCCGGTGAGGTGCTGATCAGCGGGCCCGGCGTGGGCCTCGGCTACCTCGCGCGGTTGCGCGAAGGCGGGTCGGGCTTCGGTACGGCGGACACCGCGGACGCCCACCGGACCGGTGACCTCGGCCGCCTGGTGCCCGGCAACGGCATCGAGATCCTCGGCCGGATCGACGACCAGGTGAAGCTGCGCGGATACCGCGTACAGCTCGGCGAGATCGAGACGCTGCTGGCGGATCGGCCCGGCGTCGGCGCCGCGGCGGTCGTGGCGCGCGCGGACGCCGACGGACTCGTCACGCACCTGGACGCCTACCTCACCGCCGCCGGGGGAGTGGACATCTCCGTCGAGGACGTGCGGGCAGCCATGGTTCTGCACCTCCCGGCCGCCCTCGTGCCGACCGGGTGGCAGGTGCTGGAGCGGTTCCCGCTGACCCGCAACGGCAAGCTCGACCGCCGCGGCCTCGCACCGATCGCGCCGCCGAAGGCCCGGGCCGGCCGGCCGCGCGACTCGGTGGAACAGCGTCTGCTGGCGATCTGGTCCTCGATCCTCGACCAGGACATCTCCTCCCCCGACGCGGACTTCTTCGAGTTCGGGGGACAGTCGCTGCGTGCGATCAAGCTCATGGCCCAGATCAACAACGCCTTCGGCCTGCGCCTGCCGATGTCCGCGGTGTTCAGCGCCCCGACCGTCGCGGCGATGGCGGAGCTGGTGCGCAGGAGCGACGTCCAGGACTCCAACCTGGTCCCGCTGCGCGCCGCCCGCGGACCGCATGAGCAGGCCCCGGTCTTCTGCGTCCACCCCGGCGGCGGCAACACGCTCAGCTACTGGGAGCTGGCCCGGCTGATACCGGCGGACCGGTCGGTCTACGGCATCGAGGCCTGGGGTCTGCACGGCAGGCCGCCGCAGGACGATTTCGCCGCCATGGCCGAGGAGTACGCGGCGAACATCGCGGCCGTCGGCGACGCCGCTCCCGTGATCATCGGCTGGTGCTTCGGCGGCATCATGGCCTACGCCACGGCCCAGGCGCTGCGCCGTTCCGGACGCGAGGTGGCGCAGCTGATCATCGTCAACTGCGGCGTCCCCGGTGACGCGGAGAGCGCCCTGGCGCGGCAGCCCGCCGACTATCTCCTGCGCCGCTTCGCCTTCCACTACCAGCTGGACCTGCCGGAGGGGCCGCTCGGTCATCTCGGTCATCAGGAACTGCTCAAGGCCCTGCAGGACGTCGGGCGGCTGCCTCCCGACTCCGGTGAGGCGGAGCTGCGGAGCCTGCTGGACGTCTACATGACCAACATGACCGCTCTGGACCGCTACTTCGTGCAGGAGCAGGCCGAACTCGGCCGAGCCGACTTCCCGGTGCTGCTGGTGCGCGCCGAGCCGGCCGACGTGCCGCAGGATCCGGACCGTACGTGGGGCTGGGGATCGGTGGTCGGGCCTGAGCTCGGCTTCGCCTCGGTGGCAACGACCCACCACGGCATCATGCGACAGCCCGCGGTGGAGGAACTCGCCGAGCTGATCCAACGGGAGATCGACGCATGACACAGAGCACGGCCGGGTTCACCGCCGAGGAAATGAGGACCAGGACATGAACGAAGCGACTTCCGGGACACCGGGACCGCGCTCCCTTCTGGGCGCGACTCGGCGGCAGGTGCGGACACCCGGCGGGGATTCGGTGAACATCGGCTTCCTGCCGGAGTCACCGACGACCCCCGTCCTCATCACGCCGGCCGGTCCCGGCGTCGACCTGCCCGGCTGGCTGCGCGCGAACCGGGAAGAACTCGAAGCACGGCTGCTGCGGCACGGCGCGGTCCTGCTCCGGGGGTTCCACGCCGGTTCGGTGGAGAAGTTCGAACAGGCCGCCTCGGCGATTTGCGGCACCCTCTTCCCTGAATACGGGGACCTTCCGCGAGAGGGCGAGTCGGCCCGCGTATACAAGTCGACGCCGTATCCGGAAGACCTCTCGATCCTGTTCCACAACGAGAGTTCGCATCTGCCGCAGTGGCCGATGCGGCAGTTCTTCTCGTGCATCGTGGCCCCGCGGTCCGGTGGTCAGACGCCGATCGTCGACTGCCGGACGGTTCTCACCCGGATGCGTCCGGAGCTGGCCGAGCTCTTCGCCACCAAGAAGCTCCGTTACGTCCGTAACTTCATCGAAGGCGTCGACGTCAGCTGGTCGCGCTTCTTCGGCACCGACGATCCCGCCGAGGTCGAGCGCAAGTGCGCCGCGGAGGGGACGAGCTTCGAGTGGACGCCGGACGGAGGCCTGCGGACCTCGCGTCAGGCCGAGGCGGTGCTGCGCCACCCGACGACCGGCGAGGCCGTGTTCTTCAACCAGCTGGCGCTGCACCACCCGTCGTCGCTGGACCCGGAAACGCGCTCGTCGCTGCTGGAGATCTGCGGCGATCAGGGGATGCCGCGCAACGTCTTCTGGGGCGACGGCACTGTCATCGACGACGCCCTGGTGGACGAGGTCCGCGACCTGATGGACCGGGAATCGGTCGCCTTCTCCTGGCAGGAGGGTGACGTCCTCGTCATCGACAACATGCTGGTCGCGCACTCACGCAGTCCCTTCACCGGGCCGCGGAAGATCGTGGTGGCGCTCGGCGACATGACCGGCGGGGCCGTGCCTGCCATGAGCTGAGCTCGGTTCGAGCATTAGGCGCAGACCACCTGGGTGGCGCGGCAGGCAGCAGTTCGCCGCGCCACCGTCGCCGCCTGCCCTCGTTCCGGCGGCGATCAGGAACAGCGATATCCCATGACGCCGACGCCGGTGTCTCGCCGGCGAGACACGCCCAATGCGAGGCCGATTATTCAGCTGCCGCAACGGTGACGGCTGGTTATCGCCACTGTTACGCTGACGGGCGTTTGATCGATTCATCAGGAGAATCCGTGGCCAATCCGTTCGACGATGAAGAAGGCGCATGCCTGGTTCTGGTGAACGACGAGAACCAGCATTCGCTGTGGCCCGCCTTCAGCACGGTACCGGCCGGCTGGAAGGTGGTGTACGGCCAGGAGACTCGCAAGAACTGCCTTGAATACGTTTCCGCGCACTGGACGGACATGAGGCCGGCCAGCCTGATCAGGGCGGTGGGCGATGAACCGCGGTAGAGAGGTATGAGGTACGTGGTGACAGACAACGAGTTCCGCAACCCTATGGAACGCACCGGTGGTCAGTAGCGTGCGGACCCTCTTGGACGATACGGGCGTCAGCATCGACGACAATTTCCTGGAAATCGGCGGCAATTCCATTGTCGCCATCCGCCTCGGGTAGATCCTGAGCGAAAAGCTTGGAATACCCCGCACTGTCCGCATCATCTTCAAGAATCTGGTGCTCAGAGACCTCGGCGATGCGCTCAGCGATCTGGCCGGCGAAAAGGCCTGACCGCACCACAGCCGCGGCGCGTATCCCGGCGCCCCGCCGCGTTGCCTCGCCTTGCCACGCAAGCGGAGTGCTCGACACTTCTTCATCCACCCGCCCTCCCTGCCTTCCCTGTCTTCCGGGGGCCGAAGGGCGCCACTTCCAACCTTCGTGCCTCATCCACACGAAGTCGCTGATGCCTGCCCGACTGCCGTAGCGATCTCGCGGGAGGCTGCCACAGGGGAAGGTGCCAAAAATGACTTCCGACGCAAGCACGGCGTCGCCACAGGGCCTGTTCCGACGGGCCAAGGTGAACGCCGTCGACGAGCGGACGTTCATCTTCAAACTCTTTGTCGCGTACGCCCTTTGGGCGCTCGGCGTGGCGCTCGCTCTGTTGACCGGGCTGTGGCCGCTGCGGGTGCTGGGTGTCCTATTGATCGGCGCGATGTACGCACACTGGCTGGAACTGCAACACCAGTGCCTGCACCACTCGGCATTCCGGCGTGCCCGCTGGCACCGGATCGCCGGCGTCCCGCTGGGCGTGCCCATGCTGGTCTCGTACAGCCATTACCGCGTCCTGCATCTGCAGCACCACCGCTATCTGGGCACCGACCAGGACTCGGAGTTCTTCGGCTTCGACTCGCGTCAGCCTGTCACCTGGGGGGCGCTGGTCCGCGAGGCCCTGGCCTTCGGCCGGCTCGGTGGCGCGGTCGCGGACATCGTGCGCGCCTGGACCGGTTCCTGGACCTACGACTCCGGCCAGATCGCACCGGCCCGCAAGCGTGAAGTGGTCGCCGAATACCGGCTGTTCATACTGCCCATCCTCGCGGCCGTCGCGCTCGCCGCGCTCGGCCAGGGCGAACTGGTGCTGTGGGTGTGGCTGTTGCCCCTACTGGTCGCGGTGCCCCTGCACTTCCTCGTCGAACTGCCCGAGCACATCATGTGCGACAACTCCAGCACCGACGTGCTGACCAACACCCGCTCCATCACCGGCAGCTGGTTCAGCACCTGGTACACCAACGGCAACAACCTGCACATCGAGCACCACGCGGCCATGGTCGTCCCGATCAATCAGCTCCGCGAGCGCCACGACCTGACGCTGTCGCACGCGAAGCACACCTCCCCCAGCTATCCGCAGTTCTTCCGCGCCATCGCCAAGGAGGCCGCCGCCAACGGTCGGAAGGCCCGTGCACAGGACGGCACCCGTGCCGAATAGCACAAGTCGCGCATGCATGGGACGCACTCACGAAGGTAGGACGGCATGAGCGACACCTCGGAGCGGCTGCGCGAGCAGTCCCCCGCCCAGAACGCCCTGCACACGCGGCGGCTCGAGGAGCGCACCGCGGCGGCACCGGGCGGGATCACCAGACGCCCGGCGGGCACGGGCGCCCCCCTGTCCTTCGCACAGCAGCGCCTGTGGTTCCTGGACCAGCTCTGCCCCGGGAACGCGGCGTACAACACGCCCTACGCGCTGCGGCTGTCGGGCCCGGTGGACCTGGACACGGCGGTGCGGGCCCTCCAGGCCCTGGTGCGGCGGCACGAGACCCTGCGGACTACCTTCCCCTCGGTCGACGGCGAGCCGGCGCAGACCATCACCCCGGCGGACACCCACGTCTGGGAGCCCCGGGTCGTCGACCTGCGCGGCGCGGACGACGCCGAGGAGCAGGCACGGCGGCTCGCAGCGCAGGACGCGCGGACGCCGTTCGACCTGGGCCGGGGTCCGCTGCTGAGGGTGACACTGGTGGCGCTCACCGAGCGGGAAACCGTCGCGCTGATCAACCTGCATCGCATCGTCACCGACGACTGGTCGATGACGGTACTGACGGACGAGTTCTGCCGTCTGTACGACGCCTTCCGCACCGGCGGCGCCGATCCGCTGCCGCCACTCGCCGTCCAGTACGCCGACTACGCCCACTGGCAGCGCGAGCAGTTCACGGGCGGTGCGGCGAACCGGGTGGCGCACGGGCCGGCGCACTGGCGTGAGCGGTTCAGCGGCGAGCTGCCCAGTCTGCGGCTGCCG
Organism: Streptomyces sp. NPDC048417; assembly: GCF_040651615.1. Classification (NCBI taxonomy): domain Bacteria; kingdom Bacillati; phylum Actinomycetota; class Actinomycetes; order Kitasatosporales; family Streptomycetaceae; genus Streptomyces; species Streptomyces sp. NPDC048417. The sequence continues at coordinate 18,001 of NZ_JBEZKI010000045.1, forward strand.
ACCGACCGCACCCGACCGACCGTGCAGACGTACGCGGGCCGGACCCGGTCCTTCACCCTGTCCGCCGAGGTGGCCGCCGGGCTGCGGGAGCTGGGCGGCGCCGCGAACGCCACCCTGTTCATGACGCTGCTCGCCGGATACGCGGCCCTGCTGCACCGCTACTCGGGCCAGGACGACATCGTGGTGGGCACGTCCGTGGCCAACCGTCACCGGCCGGAGACCGAGCTGCTCGTGGGCCCCTTGGCGAACACCCTGGCCCTGCGCACGGACCTGGCGGGCGACCCGACGTTTGGCGAGCTGCTCGCCCGTACCCGGCAGGCGTGCATCACGGACTTCGCCCATCAGGACGTTCCCTTCGAGCGTGTGGTCGAGGAGGTGCAGCCGGACCGCGATCTCAGCCGCGCCGCCCTGTTCCAGACGATGCTGTCGCTGCACAACGCCCCCCGGCCCACGCCGGATCCGGCGGGGCTGCGCGTCAGCCCGTTCAGCGGCGAGAGCCGGACCACGGCGCTGTACGACCTGAGCCTGCACGTCGTCGACGAGGGCGACCGGCTGCGCTGCGCATGGGAGTTCAACGCCGACCTGTTCGCCGATGCCACCATCGAGCGGATGGCCGCCCACTTCGAACGGCTGCTGCTCGGCGCCGTGGCGGACTCCGATCTGCCGCTGTCCCTGCTGCCGCTGCTCTCGGAGCCGGAGCGGGCCGAGCTCCTGAACCGGGACAACCTGATCTCCGTCGAGGTCGCCCCCGACACGTGTGTGCACCACCTGTTCGAGGAGCACGTCCGCGCCATCCCCGACGCCGTGGCGGTGGTGGACGGCGAGGACCGGGTCAGCTACCGCGAACTCGACCGGCGGGCCGGGATCATCGCCGCCCGGCTGCGCGCGCTCGGCGTCGGCCCGGAGTCCCGAGTGGGGCTCTGCGCGCCGCGCTGCCCCGACTCGGTGGCGGCCCTGCTCGGCGTCCTCAAGGCGGGCGGCGCGTACGTGCCGCTCGATCCGGCCCACCCGGTGGACCGCCTGCGCTACGTGCTCTCGGACGCCTCCGTACGCCTGCTCCTGACCCGCCACGACGTGGTGGCCTCGGTACCCGGGCTCACCGAAGGGGTGAGCGTCGGCTACGTCGACGACTGGCTCGCCGAGGACGCCGTTGCGGCGCAGGACGAGCCGGCCGCCGTCCCGCCGGTGCGGCACGCCGAACCGAACGCGGACAACCTGGCGTTCCTCGTGTACACCTCGGGCTCGACCGGCCGGGCCAAGGGGGCGATGCTCACCCATGGTGCCCTGATGAGCGCCTTCCGCTCCTGGGAGCGGGTCTACGGCCTGGGCACGGTGGTGCGCCGGCATCTCCAGGCCGCGAACATCGCCTTCGACGTGTTCACCGGCGACATGGTCCGCGCGCTGTGCTCCGGCGGCACGCTGGTGCTCTGCCACCGTGAAGCGCTGCTGGATCCGGCGCGGCTGTACACGCTGCTCCAGCGGGAGCGGATCGACTTCGCCGACCTCGTCCCGGTCGTCATCCGCCGGCTCAGCGCCTATGTGGCCGAGCAGGGGCGGATGCTGGACAACTTCAAGGTGCTGGCCGTCGGCGCGGACATCTGGTTCATGCAGGATTACTGGAACCTGGCGAAGCTGTGTCCTCCCCGCACCCGGCTGGTCAACTCGTACGGCATCACCGAATCGACCGTGGACAGCGGCCTGTTCGAGACTCCGATGCCCGAGCGCGGTGACGAGGAGCCGGTGCCGATCGGACGCCCGCTGCCCAACACCCAGTTCTACGTGCTCGACAACCGGCTCCAGCCGGTGCCCTTTGGAGTGAACGGCACCCTCTACATCGGCGGCCTGGCCCTGGCCCGCGGCTACGTGGGGCGCCCCGAGCTCACCGCCGAGCGGTTCCTTGCACACCCCTTCTCGGAGAGGCCGGGTGCCCGCCTGTACAACACCGGCGACCTGGCGCGGATGCTTCCCACGGGTGACGTGGAGGTGCTGGGCCGGGTGGACCGGCAGGTCAAGCTGCGCGGCTTCCGGATCGAGCTGGAGGAGGTCGAGTCGGTGCTCGGCCAGCACCCGGACGCCCAGGACGCCGCCGTGATCGTCCGGGAGGACGCCCTGGGTGAGCGGCGCCTGGCCGGCTATGTCGAGCCGCGAGCGGGACGCAGCCCCGACCCGGTCGCTCTTCTGCAGTACCTGCGCACCCAACTGCCCTACTACATGGTGCCGTCCACCATCACGCTGCTCGAACGGATACCGCTGAACGCGAACGGCAAGCACGACCGCAAGGCTCTGCCCGCTCCGGCGCCCGTGGCGGATGCGGTCGAGCGGCCTGCCGCCGGGTTCGCCACCGCCACGCAGGAGCGCGTAGCGCGGATCTGGGCAGAGGCGCTGGGGGCCGACGTGGTCACCGCCGAGGACGACTTCTTCCGGCTCGGCGGAGACAGCCTGCTGGCGCTGCGGATCCTGTTCGCACTGCGCCGAGCTTTCGGCGTGGACCTGCCACTGATCACCCTGTTCGCGGCGACGACGGTGGAGGAGCTGGCCCGCCGCGTCGACCTCGCCGCGTCGACACCCGCTTGATCCGGGGCCCCTCCCGGGGCCTCCCGGCTCCGGACGGGAGCACCGCAGGCGGTCCTGTTGACGGGCGCGACCGGCCAACGCCGGCGCCGTGCCTGGCGGGAGGGCGGGATGGATGCTCTCGCCCCGGCGGGACCGCCGAGGCTTCCCAAGCTGTCCGATGGCCAGTTCGCCGAGCTGGAGGAGGAGTCGGCCCTGGGGCCGGCCGAGTACGGCTGGGAAGACCAGCGTTGGACTACGGCCCGGATCAGAACGCTGATCGCCTGGAGGTTCGGCATCGACTGCTCGATGGCGGCGGTGTGGCGGGTGGCGCACCAGCACGGCTGGTATCGGCATTGTCCTGCCCGCCGGGCTATGGAGCGCGACGAGCACGCGGTCGAGCTGTGGACAAAGGACGTGTGGCCGCAGGTGGAATGACTGCGGCGGCGCTGGGGGGCCTTCATCGTCTTCGAGGACGAGGACGAGGACGAGGACGAGGATGGGTTCTCGATGACACCGCCGCGCGCCCGCACCTGGGGCCGACGGGGCCGCACGCCCGTGGTGCGGGTGCGGGGCCGGTCCTGGCGCCGCTGGTCGATCGCCGGGATGTGCTGCTGTCGGCCCCGCGAGGCGTCCCGGCTGACCTACCGGCCGCTCGGCGCGGGTCGGCCACTCGGTCGGCAGCCGGCACTTCGGCGGGTCGGCCTCGGCGCGGGCACGGTGGAACCGCACCCTGGCCGGGCGACCGCGGCGGCATGGGAAGGATCGGGGTCAGATCGTGCGCTGGTCGGGCGCGTCGGCGCCGCACGCGTCCTGCAGTCGCTTGAGATAGGTCAAGCCGGTCATGACCTCGTCCGTCGGCAGTCCGAAGTCGATGAGACACGCGATCTCGTCCACGCCGAGCTCCGCGAGCCGCGCCACGACCTGCTCGCCCTTGTCGACCGAGCCGAGCAGGCCGACGTTGTCGAAGTAGTGCTCGAAGGCCCGCTCGACGAGCATGTCGATCTCGTCCGGCTCCAGGTCTCCGGTGCTGAGGTCCGACGTCAGGATGAGCCCGAGTGAGCTGCGCATGTAGTCGCTCAGCGACGGCCGGACCAGCTCTCGGACCATGTCGGTGTCCTCGCCGAGGTACGTGTGCACCATCACCGCGACGTGGCCCGGCCAGCCGGCGTCGGACGCGGCCTTGCGGTACTCGGCGATCTTGTGCGCCAGCTGTTCGGGACTCTGGCCGAGCAGGTGGGTGAGGAGCCCGGCTCCGATCCGGCCGGCGCTCCGGAAGGTCTCGACGTCGCCGACACTGGCGACCCAGATCGGCAGGTCGGTCTGGACCGGCGGCGGGAACGACCGCACCTTCACCGGGTTCCCCGCGCCGTCGGTGACCTCGATCGCCTCGCCGCGCCACAGGGCACGCACCTGCTCGATCCGCTCGTACATCTCCGTCCGGCGGTTCGTGTAGGCGGCCGGATTCAGGGCGAAGTCGACGGCGTGCCAGCCGGAGGCGAAGGACACCCCGACTCGGCCCCGGGAGATGTTGTCCACCACAGACCACTCCTCGGCGATCCGCAGCGCGTGGTGCAACGGTGCCACGACGCTGCCCGCCCGGATCTTGACACGCTCCGTCGTCGCGGCGATCGCCGCACTGGTCACCGAGGGGTTCGGATAGGTCCCACCGAAGGGGTGGAAATGGCGTTCCGGGGTCCACACCGCCGCCAAGCCGTTCTCGTCGGCGAAGCGGGCGCCTTCGAGCAGCAACCGGTACCGGTCGGCCTCGGCGCCTCCGCTGTCGTTGGCGAAATAGAAGAGGCTGAGATCCATAGTGCGTTCTCCCCAGCGGATACGGTTCGGAGTCGGGGGTGTGTGGCGAATATCGGTCAGTAAATGCGCCCGCTCCTGATTGATAGCACCCTCGTTCTTCGCGGACACACTCACCGCGGACCGCGGTGGAAAACGGCCGACGGAGTGTTGTCTCGCCGGCGAGACAAGCGCACGATGGACACGTCCTTCGGGAAATCAGGTTTCGTTCACACAGGAGAGCCGTGGCCAATCCGTTTGAAGACGAGGAAGGCGTTCATCTGGTCCTGGTCAACGGCGAGGAGCAGTACTCGCTGTGGCCGGCGTCCCATGCCGTGCCCGCCGGCTGGTCGGTCGCGCACGACGCGGACACGCGGGCGAACTGTCTTGAATACGTGTCCGCACACTGGTCGGACATGCGGCCTGCCAGCCTGCGAGAGCTGACCGATGACGTGCGAGAGGTGGTCAGGTGACGGTCGACAACGGGTTCCGTAACCCCATGGACGAGCTGGTGGTCGGCAAGGTGCGGGAGCTTCTGGGGAATCCGGGCATCGGCGTCGGCGACGACTTCCTGGCCGTCGGCGGCAACTCCATCATCGCCGTCCGCCTCGGCCAGGCCCTCCGCCAGGAGCTCGGGATATCCCGGATCACGGGCGTCATCCTCAAGAACCCGTTGCTCAGCGACCTCAGCGACGTGCTGAGCGAACTGGTCGGCAAGGCGTCCTGACCATGTCGTGACGGTCGCGTCCGGGCGGTGTCCCGGGTGCGACGCCGCCGTGACGCGACCGACGGCGCGCGTGGCTTCGGGACGGAACGTGGATCCGCCGCTAACCCGGTGACTGGGTTCTGTGGTTCGATTCCTCGTGCCAGGTAAGTCGCATCAGCATCAGGAGGCTGAGACAGAAATCCTGTCTCGCCGGCAAGACATCGAGCCGATGTCACCTTGCGGTGGACGGTTTCCCGGCCCCATATGTTCGTGGTTCGGTGATAGCGCCCTCGGTCAACGGCGCTTCGACCTCTTCTGGAAATCGGCGTCATCCCATTCCAGCCCGTTGGATGTCGTCGCGGGTTCACGTGACTGACTTTTTCCAGACTTGATAGATCGGTTGGAGTTCCTTCGTGCCCGGAATGCCGTACAACAATGTTCAGGTCATGTCGGATTCAGACGGTGATCCCTCAACCGGAAGTCATTCCCGAACGGTCGCCGCATCGTCGGCGCAGCGACGGATGCATTTCTCCTGGATCCTGCGACCAGATGACACCCGGCCGGTGCTGCGGCGCAGGGGGACCTCGTGACGGCGGCCGGAACCCGGCCGTGGACCGGGTTCCTGTTTTCAGGGCAGAGCTCCGAGTACGTCGGCATGGGAGTCGAGCTCCATCGCGAGCACCCGTTGTTCCGCGCGGGCATCGACCGGCACGCCGATCAGTTCCGCCGGCTCACCGGCGTCGGTCCGCTCGACGTGTTCGCCGACCCGGCCGCCCAGACTCGGGCCGAGCTGCTCCAGCCCGCGGTCTTTCTGCTGCAGGTCGCGTTGGCGGAGTTCTGGACCTCGTGCGGGGTGCGGCCGGACGCGGTGGTCGGCCACAGTCTCGGCGAATACGCGGCCGCCTGTGTGGCGGGGGTGTTCGGCGTCGAGGAAGGGCTCGAACTCGTCAGCGCCCGCGGCCGGGCCTTCGCGGCCGTGCCCGGCGCCGGCCGGATGGTCGCCGTGGGCGGTCCTGACCCGGCGGAGCTGGAACGCCTGGTCGCGGCACACGGCGGCGCGGCGTCGGTGGCCGCGTACAACGCCCCGGAGCGGATCGTCGTCTCGGGGACCGACACAGCGATGGGGGAGTTGGTGGCGGCGTTCGAGCGGCGAGGCTGGCTGACGATCCCGCTGGAGACCACCCACGCCTTCCACTCGACGCTGGTCGCCCCGGCCGTCCCGGAGCTGGTCGCGGCGGCGGGCCGGATCCGGCACCGGACCCCGGCCGTGCCGCTGGCGTTGAACCTCACCGGGGGTTTGGCCGCGGGCGGGGAGCTCGGCGCGGAGTACTGGGGCCGGCAGCTCACCTCACCGGTCAGGTTCATGGCGGGAGTCCGGGCACTGATGGACGGCGGCTGCACGGTCTTCTTGGAGGTGGGGCCCGGACGGACGCTGACCACGGCCGGCCGGGCGCAGAGCGACGGGAGTGAGCTCTGGCTGGCGGGGTTGTCGCCTCGGACACCGGATTCGGTGACGGTCTTGGAGCACCTGACTCGGTTGGAGGAGGCGGGGATTCCGGTCGACTGGGTGAGGTACCACGCGCCGTTCCGCGCGATGGGGCGGACGGTCGGTGATCGGCCGGGAGCGGATCGGCCGGCTCCGGCGCCGTCCACCGAGCTGCCGTTCCGGGTCGAGCGAGTCGTGATCCACGAGTCGGCGAGCGCTGCGGGGTCCGGAGTCGCGGTGGTCCGGCACCGGGTGGGTGAGACGGCGCGAGAGGTCGTCGACGTCTCGGTCGTCGACGACGCAGGCCGGCTGGTCGTCGAGGTCTTCGGGCTAGAGCTCGGGGCGGGGACCGGTGAGGCGGTGGGCGGGCCGGACCAGCTCTCGCCTGAGGAGGCGGAGCGGCTGTTGGCCTCGCTCGACGCGCTGACCGAGGACCAATTGCACGCCCTCCTGCCTCTGTGGGCAGGCCCAGGCGCTTCCACCCCCGTCGGATCGACCGAGGAGTGACACGCATGACTGACTACGACCTCCGGAAGAAGCTGGAGGCGGCGCTTCGGGTACGGGCCGGACAGGCGCTTACCGAGCATCCGCTCTCGTACGCGCAGAGCTCATTGTTGATGCTGCATCAGATGGACCCGGACAGCGCGTCCTACAACGTCGCTCTCACCGCCCGGTTCACCGGCGGATTCGACTCCGCCGCGTTCCACAGCGCGCTGCAGTCGCTCGTCGGGCGGCACGCGGCGCTGCGGACCACCTTCAGCCGGGCGGGCGCCGACGACGGGGACGGCCCCGCGGGCCGTCAGACCGTTCACGGCTGGCTCGAACCCGACTTCGCCGAGCTGGACGCGCGTCAGTGGACTGAAGGAGAACTCCAGGAGGCGGTGCGTGCCGCCTATCGCGAGCCGTTCGCCCTCGTGACCGGGTCGCCCCTTCGAGCGCGGACATACCGGGTGGCGCCCGGAGAAGCGGTCGTTCTGCTGGCAGCCCACCATGTGGTGTGCGACTTCTGGTCGCTCGGCACCATGCTGGCCGAACTCGAGCAGCTCTACGCCGCCGAGGCCGAACGGCGCCCGGCGGGGCTGTCCGGGCGCAACAAGCCGTACAGCGACTTCGTCGCGTATCAGCGTGAGCTGATCGCCGACGATCGGGGCGCCCGGGCCCGCGCCTACTGGCACTCCCAGTTGTCCGGTCAGTTGGAGCCGGCCGAATGGCCCCGGTTCGATCTGGACCCGGCGGACGCCGACGGCGGCGGTTCGCTCATGTTCCCCATCCCCGCGAACCTCGCTGCGGACGTGTTGGCGCTGGCCAAGGCGGAAGCGGTCACGCCCTACGTGGTATTGCTGACGGCCTTTCAGGTCCTGGTCGGCCGCTACACCGGCCGGCGTGACGTGCTCGTCGGGAGCCCGTTCGCCGGCCGCACCGACCCGGAGCTGTCCGAATGCGTCGGGAACTTCATGAACCCCGTCGTGCTGCGTGCGGACCTGAGCGACGCGGTCTCGTTCCGCGAGCAGCTCGGCCGGACCCGCCGCACCGTCGCCGAGGCGTTCGAGCACCAGGACTATCCGTTCGAGCTGCTCGTCAGCGAGCTGGCGCCGCGCCGGGCCGATGGCCGCAATCCGATCTTCCAGACGATGTTCATCTATCAGAAGTCCAGTCGGCATCCGGCGCACGCCGCCCTCCACGTGGCCGACGAGGGAGCGTCCCCGGCCGCCTGGGCCGGACTGACCGCGGCGCCGTTCCCGCTGGACAAGCAGGACGACCAGCTCGAGCTCACGCTTGAGGTCGTCCACGACGGCGACCGGCTCGTCGGAGTGCTCAAGTACCGCAAGTCCGTCTTCTCCGCCGCCGCGGTCGGCCGTGCCGCTGAGCACTACACGACGCTGTTGCGGGCCGCGGTCGCCGGCCCTGACCGCAGTGTGGCGGATCTGCCGATCCTGAGCGAGGCCGGGCACGGCGTCGACCGGCACCCCGTGCCGGTGTCCGTCGCGTCGGACGACAGCTTGGCGGCCCGCTTCCGGCAGGCCGCGGAGCAGCACGCCCATCGAACGGCAGTGCGCTGCGATGGAGACGAGCTCACGTATGCCGAGCTCGACGAGCTGGCCGGGCGCTGGACAACTCGGCTGCGGGCCGAGGGCGTCGGGCCGGGCAGCCGGGTCGCCCTCCTGCTCGAGCCCTCCCTCGACACGGTGGCCGCGATCGTCGCGGTCCAGCGGGCCCAGGCGGCCTACGTGGTCCTGGACCCGTCCTGTCCCGTGGCATGGTGCCGGACGGTGCTCGAGGACAGCGGAGCGCACGTGGTGCTCACCCAGCCGGACCTGGCCGGTCTGCTGGACGGTGCCGCGGTGCCGGTCCTGGTCATGCCGGAGACCGAGCTGCCGCCGGCCGGCGAGCCAGGCGACCTGCCGCGAGCCGACGACGTGGCCTACACCGTCTACGCCTCCGGCTCGACCGGGACGCCCCAGGGGATCGACATCGAGCACGGCAACGTCCTGGCGCTGCTGGAGTCGATGCGCGAGCACGTCGTCATCGACGAGACCGCGGTCGGGGCGTTCTTCCACCCGGCCGGTTCCGATCTGTCGCTGTGGGGCACCTTGCTGGCCGGGGCGTGCCTGGTCGTCGTGGAGTCGGGGGCGGCCCGATCGCCTGACCTCTTCCACAAGCTGCTCGTCCAGGAACGGGTCACACACATGGTCCAGACCCCCTCCGCCCTGCACGGCTGGTCCGCCGTGGTCCGGCGGACCGGGGCCGAGGGTCTGGCGCTGAGGCACGTCTTCTCGTGTGGCGAGCCGCTGCCCGCGCCGCTCGCCCGGACCGTCCGCGAGTGGTGCGGGACGCTGTGGAACGTGTACGGCCCGGCCGAGACCACGCTCTGGGCCACTGCGCAGCCCGTCCGGCCCGAAGACTGCGTGGGAACCAGCGTGCCGGTCGGACTCCCGTTGGCGAACGCCCGGGTACACGTCCTCGACGAGCACGGGCAGCCCGTGCCGCCGGAGTTCACCGGCGAACTGCACATCGGCGGACAGTGCGTCAGCCGGGGTTACGTCAACCAGTCGCAGCTGACGAAGGAACGCTTCCTCGACAGCCCGCTCGAGCCGCAGGGCCGGCTGTACCGCACCGGCGATCTGGCGCGGGTCAACACCCGGGGGCAACTGGAAATCCTGGGACGTGCCGACAACCAGGTGACGATCAGCGGGTTCCGGGTCGAGCTGGAAGGCGTGGAAGCCGAGCTGGACAAGGTGCCCGGTGTCAGAAGGTCGACGGCGTTGGTCGTCGGCGCGGGCGTCGACGACAGCCGCCTCGTCGCCTGCGTGATTCCCGAGCCGGGGTGGAACTTGACGGAAAGCGCCCTGACAGCGGAGTTGCGTGCCACGCTGCCGCCTTCCATGGTGCCCACCGCGATCGGGTTCTTCGACGCGTTCCCGCTCAACGCCAGTCAGAAGGTCGACTGCGCGCGACTGGCCGCGCACTTCGCGAGCGTGGCCGCTCGAACCGGCGTCGCCGGGGCGCTGAGCGACCACGAGCGCCGGGTGACGGCCGTTTGGCAGCAGGTGCTGCAGCGCCAGGACATCGGCCGCGAGGACAACTTCTTCGATCTCGGCGGCAACTCCATGCTGCTGATGCAAGTTCACGAACTGCTCGCCGGCGACGCCGCAGGCCCGCCGTTGAAGGGGTCCGAGCTGTTCCGCTATCCGACCGTGGCCAGTCTGGCCGCGCGCCTCGGCCGGGCCGATGCCGCGCCCGCCGTCGTCGGCGGAGGCGAGGGCCGCGACCGGGATCGGACGTCGAGCCGACGCATCCGACTGACGGACGACACGGTCCGCGGCGCGCGCCTGCGGGCCCGGGAACGGGGAGGGAAGAATGCCTGATGCCGACGAGACCGACGTGACGATCCGGTCGAACGACGTGGCCGTGATCGGGATGTGCGGCCGGTTTCCCGGCGCCCCCGACCTGGACGCGTTCTGGAGCCGGCTGCGGGCCGGAGACGAACTGCTGACCACCTACACCGACGACGAACTCGTCGCGGCCGGTGTGCCCGAGCGGGTACTCCGCGATCCGCGTTACGTCCGGCGAGCGGCCGTCCTGCCCGACGCCTTCGACTTCGACCCCGAGTTCTTCGGCTGTACCCGGCGCGAGGCAAAGCTGATCGATCCCCAGCAGCGGATCATGCTGGAGGTCGCGTGGGAACTGCTCGACACCATCGGCTACTCCGGCGGGGCCGGCGATCAGGCGGTCGGGGTGTTCGCCGGCGCGGCGATGAACACGTACCTGACGAACGTCGTGGCCCGGTCCTGCGACCTGCTGACCTACGACGGCATCGAGCTCATGGTCGCCAACGACAAGGACTATCTGACCACGCGGATCTCCTACAAGCTGGGCCTGAAGGGGCCGAGCGTCGCCGTGCAGACCGCCTGTTCGACATCGCTGGTCGCGGTGCACGTGGCCGCGCAGAGCCTGATCGCGGGGGAATGCGACATCGCGCTGGCCGGCGGCGTCTCGGTGATCGCCAACGCGTATCCGGGCTATATATACGGCGAGGGGATGATGTTCTCCCCGGACGGCCGGTGCCGTCCCTTCGACGCGGACGCCGCCGGCACCACGTTCGGCGACGGCGTCGGCCTGGTGGCCCTGAAGCGGCTGGCCGAGGCGATCGAGGACGGCGACCGGATCCTGGCCGTGCTGAAGGGCTCGGCGGTCAACAACGACGGGTCCGACAAGATCGGCTACACCGCCCCGAGCGTCGAAGGGCAGCGGGCGGTGATCGGCGAGGCGCACGCGGTCGCCGGGGTGGACAGCGACACCATCACGTACGTCGAGGCGCACGGGACCGCGACCGCCCTGGGCGACCCCATCGAGTTCACCGCTCTCAGCGAGGCCTTCGCCGGCGGCGGCGCCCAGCCCGGGCAGTGCGCGCTGGGCTCGGTCAAGGCGAATGTCGGGCACCTGGCCGCCGCCGCCGGGATCACCGGGTTCATCAAGACGGTGCTGGCCCTGCGGCACCGGGAGATCCCCGGCCACCCGACCTTCACCCGGCCCAACCCGGAGATCGAGCTGGCCGGCAGCCCGTTCCACATCAATACTCTGCCGATGGCATGGCAGCCGGGCCCGACCCCGCGGCGGGCCGCGGTCAGCTCGTTCGCCATCGGCGGCACCAACGTGCACGTCGTGTTGGAGGAGGCGCCACCGCTGCCCGCGCGGCCGACGCCGGACGCCGGTCCCCGGCTGCTCGCGGTGAGCGCCAAGAGTGACCGGGCGCTGCGCGAGCTGGCCGGCCGGCTGGCCGACGTGCTGGCGCGGCCGGACGCCCCCGACCTCGCCGACGCCGACTACACGCTGCGGGCCGGCCGGCGCGGGTTCGCGCATCGCCGCGCGGTCGTCGCGGACGACCACGCCACCGCCGTGGCCGGACTGCGGGCGATCGCCGCGGGGGCCGCGGCGGCGCCGACGGCGGAGGCCGCCCCGGCCGTGTCGTTCCTGTTCGGCGAGGTCCCGGTCGAGGATTTCCGGGTGCTGGCCGAGCGAGTGCCGGCCGTGGCCGACATCGCGCAGCGGTCCATCGACAGCGCCCTGATCGGCGCGCAGAGTCCGCCGGCCGCGCGGGTGACCGCCGGACTGGTGCTCGCGACGCTGTGGGCCGAATCCGGCGCGCGGCCCGACGCGGTCGGCGGCGCCGGAGCCGGTGAAGTCCTCGCGGCCTGCTTCAGCGGGGTCCTCGACGAGACCGAGGCGCTGGCCCTGCTGTCCTGGCGGGCCGGGCTGCTCGACGGCCCGCCGGAGGTGCGGCCGCGGGTCCCGCGCGTCCCGGTCCTGTCGGCCGTCGTGGGCGGCGAGCTGCCCGAGTCGCGCGCCCTCGACCCGCTGCACTGGACTCGGGACGTGTGGGAGGGCGGCCGGCTGGCCGAGGCCTTCGGGGGCCGGACTGCTGACGGGGCGACGGTGGTCGTCATCGGAACCCCGGCTGAACCGCTGCCGGGGGACTTCGGCCCGGACGGCGGCTCCGAGTCGTCGCCGGTGGCGCGGCTGCTCCACGACGCGGCCCGACTGTGGACCGCGGGTGTGCCGGTGGACTGGTCGCACTGGTCCGGCCAGGAGCCCCACCGGGTCCCGCTGCCGGCACATCCGCTGTATCGCAGCAGGCTGCGGCTGGACGAACCGGACCAGGCGCCGCCGGCGGCCCCCGCCGGCCCGCCGCGCGGCGAGGAGCTGAAGCGGCTGCTGGCGAAGCTGTGGACCGAGGTGCTGCGCACCGAGGTCGACCGCTACGACCAGAGCATCTTCGACATCGACGACGACTCGGTGCTCGCCGTGCGGCTCGCCCGCCGGATCGGGACGGAGCTCGGCGTCCCCCTGCCGACGATCGATCTGCTGAGGAACCCGACGATCGACCGCCTGGCGGCGCACCTGGCCCGGGTCGGCTGACGTGAACCACGAGGAGAACACCGTGGAGCCACTGCTCCCAGAGGTCGTCGCGATGGTCGGCGGCTATTTCGACATCCGGCCGGACGCGCTGGATCCGGACGTCTCGTTCACCGAACTCGGTGCGGACTCGATGGCGCTGCTCGGCATGCTGCGGCTGGTCGAGGAACGCTTCGGCTGCAAGGTCTCGCTCCGGCAGCTGTTCGGCGACATCCAGACGCCTGCCGCGCTGGCGGCGCACCTGGCGGCGAACGCGTCGGCCAGGACGCCGGAGGCTGCGGCGACCCCGGCCACCGGTGCTGTGATCGCCGCGGCCGTCGACGTGCCGCAGACCCCCGCACCCGCGCCGGTGGCGCCGGTTTCGGCCGACACCGTGTCGGCGCCCGGAGCCACGACGGCAGTCGAGCGGCTGATCACCGAACAGCTCGCCGTCATGCGAAGCCAGCTCGAACTCCTGGCGGTCGGTGCCGCCTCGGGCGCCGGACCGGTCGTCGTCGAACCGGCGCCCGCAGCCCGTCCGGCAGGGCGACCGGCCTCATCCCGGCCGGCCGCCCCGCTCGCACCCGGTGCGCGCGGCGGAGCCGGCCTCGTGGAGTCGGAGGAGCGTGTCCGGTATCTCAAGGTCCTGGCCGAGCGGTTCGGCAGCAGGACGAAGGGCTCGAAGGAGTTCGCCCAGCGGTTCCGCCCGCTGATCGCCGACAGCCGCTCGTCCATCGGCTTCCGGCCGACGACCAAGGAGATGCTGTACCCGATCGTCGCCGAACGCGGGCAAGGCGCGCGGCTGTGGGACATCGACGGCAACGAGTACGTCGACCTCACCCTGGGTTGGGGCGTCCACCTCCTCGGGCACAACCCGCCCGCCGTCATGGCGGCCCTGCGCGAGCGGCTGGACCTCGGCTTCGTCATCGCCTCGCGCACCGAGGTGGTCGAGGAGGTCGCCGCCGGCCTGATCGAACTCACCGGCATGGAGCGGGTCGCCTTCCTGAACACCGGCACCGAAGCGGTCATGACCGCCCTGCGCATCGCCCGGACCGCGACCGGCCGCGACGACGTCGTGGTCTTCTCCACCGCCTACCACGGTCACGCGGACAGCGTGCTCGCCGCGGCCTCCTCCGAGAACGGCGTGCGGACCACCCGGCCGATCACCTCGGGCATCCCGGCGCGCGCGGTGGAGAACGTGCACGTGCTCGAATTCGGCACCGACGAGGCCCTGGAGTTCATCGACAGGCACGGTCCGCGGCTCGCCGCGGTGATGACCGAGCCGGTGACCCTCCGCACCCCCGGAGTGCAGAACCCTGAGTTCCTGCGCCGGGTTCGGGAGATCACCCGGCGGCACGGCACGAAGCTGATCTTCGACGAGATGGTGACCGGTTTCCGCTGCCACCCGGCCGGTGTCCAGGGGCTCTACGGCATCGAGGCCGACCTGGCCACGTACGGCAAGATCATCGGCGGCGGCATGCCGATCGGCGTGATCGCCGGCCGGGGCGGGATCATGGACACGATCGACGGCGGCGTGTGGGACTTCGGCGACGACTCCCGCCCGACCGCGGAGTCCACCTTCTTCGCCGGCACGTTCAGTCAGCATCCGATGACCATGGTGGCGGCCCGGGCGGTTCTGGACCACCTTCGCGGCGAGGGCCCGGCCCTGCAGCGGGACCTCGATCGCAGGACCGAGGCGTTCGTCGACGGGCTGAACGCCGACTTCCACGAGCTCGACGTGCCGATCGAGGTCCGCCGGTTCTCCTCGTTCTTCCGGTTCGAGCACGAACAGAACATGGACCCCCTGTACTTGAACCTGCTCGACCGCGGCGTGTTCGTCTGGGAGCTGCGCAACTTCTTCCTGTCCACGGCGCACGAGCAGGCCGACCTCGACCACATCCGGGCAGCGGTCCGCGACTCGATCACCGAGCTGCGGGAGCACGGTGTGCTCGGCCCCGGCCGGGCGGCCCCGGCCGGGGCCGTGGTGTCGCCGCCCGCGCCGCGCAGCACCCTCGCGCAGCGGCAGCAGGCGGCACTGGACGAGGGCGGCGTGCCGGCGTATCAGATGTCCGTCGGCTTCTGGCTGGACGGTCGGCTGGACCGGGACGCGCTGCGCGGCGCCGTGCAGGGCCTGGTCGCGCGGCACGAGACCTTGCGGACCACGCTCGCTGCCGACGGCGTGACGCTCGTCGTGCATCCTGCTGCGAAGACGGTGCTGGACGAGGTTCTGACCGAACACGTCTGCCCGGATGACGACGACCTCGACCGCTTCCGGCAGTCCTGGGCCGAGCAGCGGCTCGACCTCGCGGCCGGGCCGGTGTTCCGCGCCGCGATCGTGCAGACCGCTCCGGAGCGGCATCTGCTGCTGATCTCCGGGGCGCACGCCGCGGTGGACGGCTGGTCGTTCAGCGTCCTGGTCGACGACCTCGTCGCGCTGTACAACGCCGGCTGTCAGGATGTCAGGCCCCTGCTGCCGCCCGCGGCGCAGTTCCGGGACTACGCCGCGTGGCACGAGCGGATCGCCGGCGGCCCCGACGCCGCCGAGCACCGGGACTACTGGCGCACTCTGCTCCAGGGCGCGGCGGCTCCGGAACTGCCCGAGTCCGGAACGTCCGGGCCCTTCCCCTACAGGGCGGTGCGGCACAGCGTCCGGCTCGACTCCGAGTTCTGCGACCGGATGCGCGGCACCGCCCGAGAGCAGGGCGCGACGGTGTTCGCCTACCTGGTCGCGGCCTGGGGCGCCGTGCTGCACCAGGTGACGGGGCAGGACGACATCGTCGTCCCGGTCCTGGCCGCCCGCCGCCCGCCGGAACTGGACCAGGTGGTCGGGTACTGCTCGAACCTGCTGCCGCTGCGTCTGCGACGGACGGCGGACGTCCTGGCCGCGGACTACGTGGCCGACGTCATGGAACACCTCGTGACCGGGCTCGAGACCCAGGACCACCCGTTCGCCGACCTGATCACGGAGCTCACGCCCGGAAGCGGTTTGCGCGCCGACCTGCTCGCGACGTCCATCTCGTTCTACCGCCGCGTGGCGGCGCCCCCGATGGACGGGCTCACGGTGTCGGAGGCCGACCCGCTGCCGATCATTCACACCGGCCACCCCCTGGCGCTGAACATCATCGAGGGCGCGGACGGTTTCCGGTGCGACTTCGAGATCGCGGCGGACGTCGTCGCCCCCGACCTCGCCGCCGACGTCGCGCGCCGCTACCAGAACCTGCTCGCCGGCCTGGTCGCGCACGGCGAGCGCCCACTGGCCCAGCTGGACCGGCCCGACCATGACGACCTCTGAGCACCACCCCGGACACGACCACGACAGCCCTCGGACAAACGGGAGCCGCAAAACCATGATCACGGCAGGCTTGAAACTCACGCAGAGCGGCGGCATCGCGATCCTCGACGAGGACCGTCTGGTGTTCAACGTCGAGATGCAGAAGATCGCCAACGGCGCCCGGTACAGCAACGTCGACGAACTCGACGACCTGGTCGGCGTCATGGACAAGTTCGGCCTCAAGGTCGGCGACGTCGGCACATGGGCGTTGGACGGCTGGGACGGCGCCGCCGACGGCCGCGTCAAGGTGCTCGCCGGCGGGATCCAGACCGAGGTCCTGGTCGCCCCCTACCGGGAGACCGACCTGGTGCCCGACCCGGCGCTGCCGGGCCAGCGCGGCCGGATCGTGATCGGCGGCCAGGCGCTGGACTACGACAGCTACGTCCACGTCGCCGGCCACCTGGCCTCGGCCTACTGCACCAGCCCGTTCGCGCGCCGCGGCGAGCCGTCGATGGTGCTGGTCTGGGACGGCGGCTGCTTCCCGCGGCTGTACTGCGTGGACGCCGACGGCCGGATCGAGGCCGGCGGCGAGGCGTTCCCGCTCATCGGCCACACCTACTCGATGGCCTCGCAGTACTGGGGCCCGTTCAAGCGGCAGAACAAGTCGAAGAACGTCGACGACCTCTCCGTGGCCGGGAAGATGATGGCGTACATCGCCCTGGGCACCTCGCAGGAGCAGATCAAGCAGGTCTTCCGCGAGGAGTTCTTCGAGTTCTTCGACGCAGACTCGCCGCGGGTGCGGGAGTACCGGCGGTCCATCATCGGGTGCGGCAGCACCGGTGAGCCGTCGCACGCCTACGTGCACCAGTTCCTCACCGCCGTGCAGGCCCGCACCGCCGCGTTCGGGATCTCCGACGAGGACGTGCTGGCCAGCGTCCACACGTTCCTCGAGGAACTGCTGATCGACCGGGTGACCAGGAAGATTCAGGCGTGGAAGGGCGGCGGCGCCTGGAACCTGTGCTTCGCCGGCGGCTGCGCGCTGAACATCAAGTGGAACAGCGCCCTGCGCTCTCACCCGACGATCAAGGCCATGTGGGTGCCGCCGTTCCCGGACGACTCCGGCGTCGCCATCGGCACGGCCTGCCTGGCCGCGGCCGGCGGCTCCGGGCTCCGGCCGATCCAGTGGGGTCCCCGGCTGGGCCCGGCTCTCGAACCGACGCCGGACGTGCCGCGCGGCTGGAGCACGTCGCCCTGCACGCCGGAGGAACTGGCCCATATCCTGCACACCACAGGCCAGCCCGCGGTCGTGCTCGACGGCCGTGCTGAACTGGGACCCCGCGCGCTCGGCGGACGCAGCATCATCGCAGCGGCGGTCGAGACGTCGATGAAGAGGCTCCTGAACGACGTGAAGAGCCGGGAGCATTACCGGCCGGTCGCGCCCATCTGCCTGGAAGAGCATGCCCCGACCGTCTTCGACCCGGGGACGCCGGACCCGTACATGCTGTTCGAACACTGGGTCCGTCCCGAGTGGATCGACCGCGTCCCGGCCGTCATGCACCTGGACGGCACCGCACGGCTGCAGACCGTCAACGCGTCCGACGACCCGAACCTGCACGCCATCCTGCGCGAGTACTACAAGTGCAGCGGCATCCCCGTCCTGTGCAACACGAGCGCGAACTACAACGGCCGCAGCTTCTTCCCCGACGTCGCGTCGGCGATCGAGTGGGGCCAGCTCGACCTGGTGTGGAGCGAGGGCGTCCTGTACCGGCGGGAAGACTCGGCGTTCTGAGAGGGCGTTTGAACTGGGCGGTTTGTCGTTCATGCCTTGGACCACGACTACGAGACCCTCACCACCAGCTCCGAAGCCATGATCCACATCGCCTCGGTCGACAACCTCGCCAAGCGTATAACGGACGAAACGACACCCTCTTGGCGAGGAACCCATTGAGCTTCTTCGAGCGGGCCACCGATCGGGTGACGGTCCGTGAAGCGCAACGAGCGAGGCCCCCGGGCAGTTGATCGAGATGTCTGACGTCTCAACCACGCTGCTCAGGGGCCTCGTTGGTCATCCATCCTGCCGCACTCGACCTGCCACATGCGCTCGTGGAGTGGGTCACCATGCTCATCGTCACCCGTGAGGGTGACCGCCGCTGCAAGCTCCGTCCGTCCCAGCGCGCGATAGTGGCACTGGTGTACCTGCGCGAGCACACCACCCTGGCGAAGGTCGCTGCCGGGTTCGGGATCAGCGAGTCCACCGCCCACCTACACCAGCGCGGTCATCGACCTCCTCGCCGACCGTGCACCGGGCCTGCTGAAGGTCCTACGCGAGCAGGATCCGGACTTCGTCCTCCTGGACGGCACGCTCGCCGAGTGCGACCGGGTCGGCGACGGACGGGCCGACTACTCCCACAAGCACCGCCGGCACGGGGTGAACGTGCAGGTAGTCACCGATCCGGACGGCCGGCTGCTGTGGCTCTCGCCCGCGCTGCCGGGCCGCTCCCACGACCTGACCGCCGCCCGCACCCACCGGACCATCCGCATCTGCGAGCGCCAGGGCGTCCCCATCCTGGCCGATCTCGCCTACCAGGGCGGTGGCCCCTGGCTGACCACGGGCATCGAACGCAGGCCCCTGCGGGAGCTCACCCCTATCGAGAAGACCGTCAATCGGGCTCTGGCCGCGGCACGGGCACCGGTTGAGCGCGGCGTGGCCAGCCTGAAGTCCTGGCGGATCTGCCGCAGGTCCCGCCGCAGCCCCAACCGCATGACGTCAATCACCAAAGCCATTCTCACCCTGGAGCGGCAACGCTGAAGAGGCTCAGTGTGTACCCGCCCGACATCGAGAAGTGTCCGCGTGCCTGGGCACAGGAGCGGTTCCGACGGATCGTCCGATGGAGGGCACCTGAAGCCGGGGGACATTTTCCCGTCGCTGGAGGTCCCCGAGTATTTCGTCAGGGATCTGCAAGACGGCCTCGCGGCAGTGCTGGCCGCTAACGGTACCTGGTCATGAGGCTGTCGACGCCGACTCCGTGGCGGCGCCCCGCCGGTCGACGAGGACCTCGACCGCCTCACCCAGCGCGGACGGGAGGTCCTGCCCCTCACCGCCCGGGTGGGCGACGGCGCGTCGGCTGGTGTGAGTCTCCGGGGACGGACCGAGTCGGGTGTCAGCGTGGGCGGAAGAGGTAGACGAGGTTGAGGACCACCAGTCCGGCCCAGGAGATGAGCAGTGCGGTGGTCCCGCCGGGAGTGAAGGTTGTTGCGACGGTGCCGAGGATCAGTGAGAGCAACAGGACCCTGAGCTCCGCCCTTCGGTCGCGGACCACAGCTCGCTGAAGAGGGCCGGGCTCCGCCAGCCGCTCGGCGCACAACTCGTCGAACGACGCGGCGACGCGGTCGTCGATCCGGTCCCCGAGCCGTTCGACGAACAGGTCCACGATGGCGTTCTCGCCCCCGCCTTCCGGGCGCTCGGCGGGCTGGGGGCGTTTTGCCGGTGCCGGGGGTTGCTCGGTCATCGTGGTCTCCTCCAGAGGTGTGGGCGGGGGCGTGGCGGCAGCACCCGCAGTGACATCGGGTCGGCGATGGTGGGGCGGACGATCGTGGCCGGGGAAGCCGGGGCGGCAGGAAGCGGTGGCCAGCACGACGCACAAGGCCGCCATCGGTAGTTCCGCCACGGCGGCCATCGCGATCGCTGCGGCGAGTTCGGCTCCGCGGGCAGAGGTGACGATGTCGAACCAGGCGTCGACGATCAGCAGCGCGGCGGTTGCCGCCGCGGTGAGCGGGTGCCGAGGATCCCGGCGCAGCAGCAGTGCTCCGGTGGCGGTGAGGCCCAGGGCCTCCAGCGCATCCAGCCCCACCCACGCGGCCGACCAGTGCGGGACGCTGGGTGCGGTGGGCAGCGCGGCCGCCAGCACCAGCAGCCAGGGCAGCAGCGCGAGGCCGCACCCGATCAACGCCATGCCGGGCCACCGCCTCCTGTCGATGGTGCCTTGCTCTCGCAGCACAGCGGTGCGCGACAAGAAGAGCACGTCCTCGATGGCGGCGGGCAGCGCGTCCGCAGCGCCGCAAGCTGCCGAATCGACGAGGGCCATGGGGCTGCGTCTCCTCCCGGATGCGGGCTTGTGTGCCTTACACGGACAAGCTTTCCTGCGGCGGGTGCGCGCGTCGGTAACGCGAAGGTCCGACTTGGGGGTGGCACTGGCTTCACCATCGATCCGGATGCACGGTGCATGGCATGTGCGTCACCAGGCGTTCTACCGTCGAGTCATGAGGAGTTTCCGGAAGCTGCGACGCGCATTACTTCGAGCGCGACGGGACACCGGCTTCGTGGCAGCCGGGATTCCGCTGCACCTTGCCCTGGCGTCGCAGTGGGTCTGGGGCGTGACCATCGTCGTGAAGGCGAACGCGTGGGCCGTGGTCCCGATACCGTTCGCGCTGTTCCTCGTCGGCGTTCCGGCGCTCACCGTTGTTCAACGACACCGTTATCGAGCGTTACTCGGTGTGGACGTCCCCCGGCTGACGCCGACCCCGGAACGATGGTGGCCTAGGCGTGCCCTGCGGTGGCTGTCCTCGGCCCAGACCTGGCGACAGGTCGGATACCACCTCCTGCTCGGGCCGTTGCTGGCTGCTGTGGAACTGCTCGTGCTCGCGGCGTGGACCGCGGCGGTGGCGGGCGCCACCGTCTTCGGGTACGCCTCCGCGCTGCCGGTGGACCAGGCGTTTTTCTGCACCGTCGGCGGCGTCGTCCTGCTGTGCAGCGCACCCTGGCTGGCCGGGGCGACGGCCCGGACCGAGGCCCGGCTCGCGCCGGCGCTGCTGGGTCCGAGCCGGAACGAGCGGCTTCGGCAGCGTGTCGAGCACCTGGCCGAGAGCCGCACCGACCTGATCGAAGCCGTCGACAGCGAGCGCCGCCGCATCGAACGCGACCTGCACGACGGCACCCAGCAGCGCCTGGTCTCCCTCGCGGTCAATCTGGGACTGGCCAGGGCAACCCTCACCGACCTGCCGGACGATGCCCGCACCGCCATCGACGAGGCGCACCGCGAGGCGAAGGAGGCCATCGCTGAACTCAACGACCTGGTCCGAGGGTTGCACCCCGCGGTCCTCGAAGACCGAGGGCTGGACGCTGCGTTGTCCGGCCTGGCCGCCCGGGTACCGTTGCCGGTAGGCCTGCGCGTCGACATCGGAGAGCGAGCAGCGCCCGTCGTGGAGTCGGTCGCCTATTTCGTGGTCTCCGAGGCGCTGACCAACGTCACCAAGCACGCCCGCGCCACCCGCGCGGAGGTGACCGTCGAACGGATCGGGAAGGTGCTGCGCGTGAACGTCACCGACGACGGGAGCGGTGGCGCCGACGCCTCAGCCGGCAGTGGGCTGAACGGACTGGCCAAACGCGTCGGCTCCGTCGACGGAACGTTCCGCGTCAGCAGTCCGCCCGGGGGCCCGACCACCCTCACCGCGGAGCTGCCGTGCGAGCTGTGATCGCCGAAGACTCGGTGCTGCTGCGCGTCGGGCTCGTCAAGGTGCTCGAGATGGCCGGCTTCCTGATCGCAGCCGACGTGGGTGACGCGGACGCCCTGTTGACCGCGGTCGAGCAACACCGGCCCGAACTTGCCCTGGTCGATGTCCGCATGCCCCCGGCCTTCACCGACGAGGGAGTGCGCGCCGCGCTGGTGATCCGCCGCCAGTGGCCCCAAACGGCGGTGGTTCTGCTCTCGCAGTACGTGGAGGAGCGGTACGCGGCCGATCTGCTGACCGCCCACACCAACGGTGTCGGCTACCTGCTCAAGCAACGTGTCGCCGACGTGGAGGAGTTCATCGCCGCGGTACGGCGGGTCGCGGACGGCGGCACGGCGCTGGATCCCGAGGTCGTCGCCCAGTTGCTGCTGCGCCGCCACAGCGACCCGTTGGAGCGGCTGACGCCCCGTGAACGGGAGGTGCTGGCGCTGATGGCCGAGGGACGCTCCAACGCGGGGATCGCCGAGGCACTGGTGGTCAGCGACAGCGCGGTCGCCAAGCACATCAACAACATCTTCGCCAAACTCGGCCTGCCCGCCGCCGACGCCGACCACCGACGCGTCCTCGCCGTGCTGCGATTCCTCGGGGTGCCCCCGAACTGACCGGCTACGGGAGAGTGCCGATGGCCGA
Source organism: Streptomyces sp. NPDC048417 (assembly GCF_040651615.1). NCBI lineage: Bacteria > Bacillati > Actinomycetota > Actinomycetes > Kitasatosporales > Streptomycetaceae > Streptomyces > Streptomyces sp. NPDC048417. The sequence continues at coordinate 40,336 of NZ_JBEZKI010000045.1, forward strand.
CCACGCGAGCGCGACTGTACAACTGCTGGCGCAGCAGGTTCGGCCGGTATACCTGCGGGAAGCGGGCCACGATCTCGCTGTAGTCGACCAGGTGGGCGTCGGCCTCGGGCCCGGCGGCCTTCCGGTGCCGCTTGCACAGGCGGGTGATGTTGCGGCCGGCCCGGCCGGAGTCGGCGGACCAGTCGAGGTCGGCGTCGCGCCACCGGGTCAGCAGCGCCTGCCCCTCCCCCGCCATGCCGAGGTAGCGGGTGGACCTGGTGTCCTCCGCCATCCGCGCGTGGCGCGCGGCGGAGGGCACCAGGGAGATGGCCCTGCTCATGCCGCTGCCCGGATCGAGCAGACGTCGACGCTGCGGGCACCGGGGCGCAGAGCGGGCTCCTTCTCGACGTAGTCGCGCACCAGCACCTGGTCGCCGACCGTGAGCTGACGGCCGAGGGACTGCTCGGCCGCGGTGAAGCGGCTGGCTGACACCCGGGCGTGCGCGATCTCCCCGTCGTCGCTCTCCAGCAGCAGACGTACGTGCCCGGCGAAGCGCCTCACCGCGGCGATCGTCACCGTGGCCTCGATGCGCTCGCCTGCCCGGATCCGCGACAGCGGCTTGAGGGAGGCGCCCAGGCTGTTGTGGTGCTCGACGAGCAGGTCGCCCGGCATCGGCGCGGGCTGGCGAGGATCCGGCAGGATCCTGCCGGCCCGGTAGGCCTCGGCCAGGTGGTCCAGGTGCTGGGGCCGGTAGCCGTCCGGCAGGTAGATGAGGGCGCAGGCACGGTCCAGGCGCCGGTAGAGGTCGCCCAGCTCGTCATCCGCGTCCCACATGGCCTGCCACTGCTCGCGGGTCAACTCGTTGCCGGGGATGTGCCGAGGGGGTCGGTGGCCCGCTTGACCTCCAGGTAGCGGCGGATCGTGGCCGCGACCTCGGCACAGCTGAGGAACTCGGTCGCGAACTGGCGGGGTGGGTGCTCGTCGCCAGGGCGTCCCCATCCTGGCCGATCTCGCCTACCAGGGCGGTGGCCCCTGGCTGACCACGGGCATCGAACGCAGGCCCCTGCGGGAACTCACCCCTACCGAGAAGACCGTCAATCGGGCTCTGGCCGCGGCACGGGCACCGGTTGAGCGCGGCGTGGCCAGCCTGAAGTCCTGGCGGATCTGCCGCAGGTCCCGCTGCAGCCCCAACCGCATGACGTCAATCACCAAAGCCATTCTCACCCTGGAGCGGCAACGCTGAAGAGGCTCACTAAGGCACAGACGACAAACTGGCCAGATCAAACGCCCTCTGAGTACGAACACGTCGCCACCGTCATGAGTCCGCTCTCCTGCCCAGTACGGGCCGGGGCGCGCTGACCTCGGCACTGAGCTGAGCAGCGAGCTCCCCGAGCGACCGCATTTCGAAGAACGCCCGCAGCCGCAGCTCACAGCCCATGACGGCGCGCACCCGACCGATGACGATCATGGCGAGCAGCGAATCTCCGCCGAGATCGAAGAAGTTGTCGCCAACGCCCGCCTGCGGAACGCCGATCACCTCGGCCACGATCTGGCACAGCTGCCGTTCACGGGGGTCGGCGGACGCCGAGACGCTTCGGGCGGTGTCCGACACGGTGCTCGACGGCGCGCCGCCCGACAGCATCTTGCGGTCCGACTTCCCGTCGGGCGTGGTCGGAAGAGCTGCGAGGACCTGCACCCGGTCGGGCAACAGTGCCAAGGGGAGCCTGCCGCGCAGGAACTCCCGGACGGTGGCCGGCGTCAGCGCGTCCTGGCCTTCGTCGCCGGGCACGACGTACGCCACCAGTTCGGCCATGCGGGTGTCGGCCTGGGTCGCCACGACCGCGGCGTGGGCGACGGCGGGATGCTCGAGCAGCACGCCCTCCACTTCAGCCGGCTCCATGCGCAGGCCGCGGATCTTGACCTGGTCATCGAGGCGCCCCCACAGTTCCAACTGCCCGTCGGGACGCAGCCGGCCCTTGTCGCCGGTGCGGTACATGCGGCGTCCGGGGACATGGCTGAAGGGGTCGGCCACGAATCGCTCGCTGGTGTGCGCCGGCTGTCCCGCGTACCCCTGGGCCACGCCGAGACCACCGATGCAGATCTCACCGACGAACATGGGCGGCAGCAACTGCAGCTGGTCGTCGACGACGTAGATCCGTGACGTGCCGGCCGCGCGCCCGGCCACCGGCTTCGGGTGTTCGCGAATCTCCGCCCTGGCCGACTCGACGGTGCACTCGTTGAGGCCGTAAGCGTGGAACGCGAGCAGCCCGGGTTGGTCGTGCAGGCGCTGCCACAGCCGGTCGGACGGTCTCTCGCCACCGATCACCACGATCTTCGGCGGGTGCGGGAGCGTCAGGAGGCCGTCGTCGACCAGCATTTCCAGCCGGCCGCTTGCACAGTCGAGTACATCGATCGCCGTTTCGGGAGCCGATCCACGGGCGAGGAGCTGATTCGGGTCCGTTCGCTCCTCTTCGTCGATCAGCAGCAGCCGGTGCCCGAAGGCGATCATGCCGAGACAGTGGTTGACGAACACGCCGGAGGTCAGGGAACTCAGCGCACCGACATTCACCTGACGGCCTTCGGGCAACCGTGCGTACACCGACGCCAGTTGGGTGGTGGCGAGCGCGAGAAGGCTCGCCTGATCGATGACCACACCCCTCGGCTGTCCTGTGGAACCCGGTGTGAAGACCACGTAGGCCGGAGCGGCGGCCGGGCGACGCGCGAAGCCGCCGTCGGCCGGATCGTCTCCGGAGGTCTTCTCCGCGTCCGCCAGGAGGGCGGCCGCCGAGACGGCCTCCACCTCGGCGAACGCCTCGTCCGCGATGACGAGAGCGATGCCCGCCTCCTTGAGGAGCAGGCGGCGGCGGAACTCGGGCTGTTGCGGATCCAGCAGCAGGAAGGCGCCGCCCGCGCACCAGGTGGCGAGCATCGCGACGATCAGATCGCTGCGACTGTCCAGGCAGATCCCCACCACGGTGCCGGTCCGCACGCCGCGAGCCTCAAGGCCAGCGGCCATCGTCCGCGCCCGGCCGGCCAGTTCGGCGAAGGTGAGCCGCGCGCCGTCCGCGACGACTGCCTCCCGTTCGGGCACGGTGGCTGCGGTCAGTTCGAAAAGGTCCCACGCGGACGTGGGTTCCGAAGGAGTACGGCAGCCCTCCGGTTCACCGCTCGCGCCGAGCGCCAGCGTTTCCGTCAGTGCGGCCTGGTCGAGCAGCGGGACGCTGCCGAGCGCGACATCGGATCGCCGGCTGAGTGAGACCAGCAGGTCGCCGTAGGCCTTGGCGAACCGCTGCATGGCTGCCTCGGAGAACCGCTGGCGGTTGAATTCGACGTTGAGTGAGACTTCGCCTGCCAGCCGCTGTACGTCCAGCGACAGATCGAACTGGAGCCCCGACAATTCCGCAGGTTCCGGCAGGAGCGTCACCTGGAGACCTTCGAGTGCCCATACGTCGCTCAGGTCGAGCATGCCATAGGTGATGGAAGCCTGGAACAGGGGGTTGCGGTCGGCGTCACGCTCGGGAGCCAGTGCGCCCACCACCACCTCGAACGGAACGTCCTGGTAGTCCAGTGCGTCGTGAACCGTTTCGCTCACGAGACCGAGAAGCTGATCGAAGGTCAGTGCCGAATCCACCTGGCAGCGCAGTGCCACCGTATTGGAGAAGAATCCGATCGTTCCGAAGAGTTCGGGGCTCGGTCGGCTGAGCGTCTGCGTTCCGACCGATATGTCGCTCGTTCCCGCCCAACGCTGCAGCAGAACGAAGTATACGGACAGCAGGCCGGCGAACGGGGTCACCGAGCGAGCCCGGCAGAACTCTTCGAATTCTGCCACCACATTCTGCGGGACGGCGATCGGCAACCTCGATCCGATCAGTCTGCCCGGGCTGTCCTCTCCGTCCTCGGGCATCGACGCCGGCTGAATACCTGCCAGTTGGCCACGCCAGTAATCCAGGGCGGCCTCATCCACCTTGGAGGCGTTCTCCGTCAGGCAGAAGTCGGCGTACTGTGCGGCCGGCACCGCGAAGGCGGGCGCGTGCGGGTCTGCGTAGGCGAGACGGAGTTCTTCGGCGAACACCTTCCCGGAAATCTCGTCCGTGATGATGTGGTGGAACGCGAAGACCACCAGGTGGAGGCTCGGCGATATCCGTATCACCGACGTTCGCCAGAGCGGGCCCGACGAAATGTCGAACGGGAGGTCGACGACCCTCCTGGCCTCGGCATCTGCCCACGCTCGGCGTTCGTCCCGCGAGTCGCCCTCGGCCTCCACGAGGTCGACCAGGACCGGCTGCGTGGCGTCGCCGTCCTCGTCGTGCACCAATTGGAAGACTTCGCCGCCGCGCTCCAGGAATGTGGTTCGAAATGCTTCGTGCCTGCTGCGCAGCACCTGAAGCGCGCGCTCCAGCCTCTCTACCGAGAGATCTCCATCGACGGTGAGAACCGGCCTCCAGACGTCAGACGAGTTGTTCGGTCGCATCACCGAGGAGAAGTACATCCTGCGCTGCGGTGATGAGGCGGGAACCATACGCGAATGACGCTTGCCCGCGAGACTGTCACTCTCAAGATCCGGCATGTCCAGCCCATGTGTGTGACGTATTCGGGGCACGGAAGCCCTCCCCTATCGATCGGCCGTTCCTTCGGGAACACCTTATTTTCAGGCTCGATCAGCGCAATCGCTCGAGCGTGTGTCAGACGGTCTCACTCGCTCCGCATGAAAAGTCCGTCGCCGCGAGAAGAACGTGGACCCCCAAACATGACGCCTCTCCGGGGTCATATCGAGCCCTGGCGGGGGTAGTTCGCTCCGCCCACGTGTCTCGCCGGCGAGACACTGCCAGGACGCAGACGCACTCTCGCACCGATCGGCCGGGAACGTGGCGAATTGTCCGATGGACGGCACGGGGTGGTGCGGAAATGGGTGACGCAAATGGGGGAGCCGGCGCCGGAGAGATTTTACTTAAAGAAACTTCTTATTGGTGAACGGCTCCTCGACCTGCGTGAGCTCTCGCGCTCGTGTCGATCGTGATCGAGTAGCGATATGCGAGTGCGGGCGGCGGTCGACCCGTCCCCGTGCCGTAGCGGGCGGCCCGCGTATCGCGCACAATTACGCCCTGGATGACGTCCAACCGTTACGGTTGGCCAGCACATGCGAAAGCATCAACCAACGGGGGATCGTTGCGCACTGCTATCCTGACAAAGAGGACAAACGAGACAACTACGCGGAACGTTGCAACGGCAAGCACTGCGGGACAGCTGCCGAGTATGGGCGTGCAGCTCCACAAGTCCGGCTTGTCGTTCACAACCAGGCAGAGCCTCAATACGTGGGAGCAAGTCGGGACCGGACTGCTCTCTTTCGCCGACTCTTCTACCTGGTGGGTCGCCGACTGGCTGGTCTATGGTGAATCCGAGTTCCAGGACCGTTACCACGAAGCCGTCAAGCGGACGTCGCTCAGCTACCAGACGCTTCGTAACTACACGTGGGTCGCGCGCAAGTTCCCGCTGACCCGCAGGCGGCAGAATCTGAGCTTCAGTCATCACCTTGAAGTGGTGGCGCTCGATCAGCCGGAACAGGACTACTGGCTGAAGAAAGCGGAAGCGATGGGCTGGAGCAGGAACAAGCTTCGCGGGGAGGTTCGTAGCAGCCTCCGCGCGCGGCAGAGCGAGGTGCCCGAGTCCGAGAGCCGCGCTGAGCTGGACGAAGTCGGTCCCTCCGGGGCCAGTTCGGCTTCGGAGCGGGTCGAACCCGCCGCGACCGGATCCGGCTCGGGTCCGGACCGGCGTGATGCCGACCCCTCGCCCGAAGCGGGCCTGCTGCACATTGAACTCCCGGCCGAAATCCTGGCACAGATCCGGACCGCTGCCAGGAAGGAAGGCGCGCCGGTCGAGACCTGGGCGATGGAGATACTGCGGCGGGCTGCCGGCGGGTCCTGAGGCAAGGGTGCCGTCGCACGTCGGGAGACCTCCTGGGTGCCTTCCCGACGTGCGGTGGCCGCCGATACCGTCCTGAAAGCGAGCCACGGTGAATGTTGTCACTCGCCGTTGGCCAGGCCCAGGTAAATGCCTTCGGCGTCCTCGAATGGATTCGCCGCAAAATATCCTGAAGAACGAACCTGGCGCCCGGTGCAGAGTGCGCTTGTCCCGTCGGCGGGACAAGGTTTTCACCGGCAATGCAAACCAGGATTCCTCATTTGTCTGGACGTGTTCAACCGGTGTCCATGATGATGAAGGCGCTGTTGGGCGAATGGCATTCCAAGTATGAGGATGATAAATGACCCTGTCATTGTTGTGCGTACCCTTCGCCGGGAGCGGCGCCGGCTTTTACAGGGCCTGGCCGAACGGCGGTGAGCAGGGCCTCCGGGTCGTCCCGTTGCAGATGCCGGGCCGGGAGGAGCGTTTCCTGGAGGACCCGTACAAGGACGCCGCGGAGGCGGCCAAGGACCTTGCCGGCGCCACGCTCCGCCTGGTCGGCGGGGCGGAACGAGTGGTGCTCTTCGGGCACAGTCTCGGCGCCGTGCTCGCCTACGAGACGGCTCGTGAACTCCAGGCGCAGGGCTTCACCTTGCTGGAGCACCTCTTCGTGAGCGGGTCCCCCGGTCCCCGGAGCGGTCGCACGGGGCGGACCGCGGAACTCGACGACGACACCTTCGTGGAGCGGGTCGCGGAGCTCGCCGGGTACCGGCATGCGGCACTCGACGACCCCGAGCTGCGGGAGTTGCTGCTTCCGTTGCTACGGGCGGACGTAGCCCTGCACGAGGACTACCAACCCGTTTCGGACGAGCCGTTGACGCTGCCTGTCACCGCCCTGCGAGGGACGGACGACGCCCTGGTGAGCCGGGCGCAGTGCGCGACCTGGGAGACGGCGACGACCGGGCCGTTCGAGCTGAAGGAACTCGCGGGCGGACACATGTATCTGACCGACAGGGAACAGGAATTGCTCGCTGTCATCGACGCCGCGGCGCGAGGCGCCCGCACATGACGCGCGACGGGAAGAGTGCCGCAGGTGCGGCCCTGGAGGGCCGGACCGTGGTGATCACCGGCGCGGGCCGTGGCCTGGGACGCGCCTGTGCGCTGCGGTTCGCGGAAGAGGGAGCCGACCTCGTTGTGCTCGACGTGGGCGAGGACATCGCTGGCGTCCCCTACCCCCTGTCGACGAGCGGTCAGCTCACGCACACCGCCAAGCTCTGCGAGGAGCGCGGCGCGGCGGTGCTGGCGGAGTCCGTCGACGTACGCGGAAGTGTCACGCCGGCTGTCGAGAAGGCGCTCGACCGCTTCGGCCGTATCGATGTCCTCGTCAACAACGCGGGCATCGCCGCCCCTTCGGGAAAGGCCGTCCACGAGATCACCGAGGACGAGTGGCGTCTGATGATCGACGTCGACCTCTCCGGCGCGTGGCGCATGATCAAAGCCGTGGCGCCGACGATGATCGCGCAGCGGCGAGGCAGCGTCATCAACGTCTCATCCACCGCCGGTCTGGTCGGCTACCGGCACTTCGCGGGGTATGTCGCCGCCAAGCACGGGCTGATAGGGCTGACCAAGGCCGCGGCTCTCGACTACGGGCCGCACCAGGTCCGGGTCAACGCCCTCTGCCCGGGCTCCGTCGCGGACGACCCGGCGCTCGACGGCCGGATGCTGTCCGAGATCGCTCGCTCCCTGGACGTGGCCGTGGAAGACCACGAGAGGGTCTTCGTCCAGGCGCAGCCGATGAACTCGCTCATCGCTCCCTCCGACATCGCCGGCGCCGCCCTCTGGCTCGCCGGTGACGACTCCTCTCAAGTGACCGGCAGCGTACTGACCGTCGACGGGGGCTTCACCGCGCGCTGACCCGTCGGCCGACCGTGTTCCCCGCACCCTTCTTGGCGCACCGACAGGAGTTCCCCGATGGCGACAGCCCACTGGTCCGTGCCGCCGCAGTGCCACGAGCAGGCCGCCATGTGCCACGGCTTGACGGTCAGGTGCCCGCAGCCACCCAGTAGTAGTGAGCTTCGGCGACGGTTGGAACAGGTCGGCGAACTCGCCGAAGGCGTGCTGTGGGAACGGCGCACCCGGGAGCGCTCGACGGCACCGGCGGCGCAGCAGTACGCGGAACAGGAAGCCCGCCGACCGCTGCGCGCCACCTCCGGTCCGCGGCTGCGCATCACGCTCGTGCGGCATGCGGACGACGTCGCCGATCTGGTGCTGGTCGCTGCCCGTGACGCCCTGTCCCGGGCGGCACTGAGCGACTTGGCCGGCTTCCTCACCGGCGGTTCCCTGCCCCGGGCAGGTCGGCATGACACCGCGCGTGAAACGAGCGGGGCGGGGGCCGCCCCACTCGCGGGGCCGGAGTGGGGCCTCGGCAACCTCGCGCGCCGCGGTCTCGTCGGCGCGGCCCGCTTCTCTACGACGGTCTGCGAAAACCCGGTGGACCAGAAGCTGTTGATTTCCGCGACCGCCATCGTCCTGGCCCGGTACGACGCCGAGGAGACACCGCAGATCGCCCTGCTCGATCCCGACGCGGTAGGACCGGACGCGTTGTCCAAGTATGTCCTCAAGTACGACGAGACCATGTCCGTCGCCGGTTTCCTCGCTGGTGGGCCCGAGACACCGGAGCCGGCCGGTGAACCGGCGACGGAACTCGGGGGTGGCCTCGCGATTCCGGTGGGCATGGTCTTCGGCGAGTGGGACGACGCGCGGCGGTACTACCCCTGCCTCGCGCCCGTCTTCCCTCTCACGCTCCAGGCCGAGCAGCGCCCGGACCGGTCCTGGAGCGGCACCTGCTGGTACGACGAGGGTGCGATCGATCCGCGGATCGCACGCGCCTTCACCGAGCAAGTGGCTCATGTCGCACAGTGGTTGGCCGATGTGGGCGAGTCGGGGGAAGAACTGGCGCTGTCGGCCATCCCCCTGATGTCGGCCGAACGCGCCGCGGACATCGTGCGGCGGGGAGCGACTCCTCCGGTCGCCGCGACCCCCACGGCCGGTTCGACTGTCCACAGGCGCTTCGAGGACCTGGTACGCCGCCATCCGGACGCGATCGGCGTCACGGACGGCACCCGCACTCTGACCTATCGCCAGCTCGATGAGCAGGCCGAACTCATGGCCGAGGGGCTGCGCTCCTCGGGGGCGGTGCCGGGGAGCGCGGTCGGCGTGTGCCTGGAGCGCGACGCGACCCTCGTCGTCACCTTGCTCGCGGTACTCAAGTCCGGCTGCGCCTACGTACCCATGGACGTCGAGTACCCGCACGAGCGCCTGCGTTACACGGTCGGCAGCGCCGGGGTGCGCGTCGTTGTCGCCGCAGCCGAAGCGTTCCCGGTCGTCGAGGGCGTTCGGTCCGTGCCCCCCGAGGAGCTGCTCCGGCTCGGCGAGCGGAGCGTCTCCCGCGGCCGGACCACACCCTGCGACGAGAACGACCCCGCCTACATCATCTACACGTCCGGATCGACGGGGCGGCCCAAGGGCGTCGTCGTCCCGCACCGCAACGTGCTGGCCCTGGTCGAGGGCACGGCCGAGGACTTCGGGCTCGGTGCGGACGACGTCTGGACGATGTTCCACTCCAGCGCGTTCGACTTCTCCGTCTGGGAGATCTGGGGCTGTCTGCTGACCGGCGGGCAACTCGTGGTGGTGCCCTTCTGGATCACGCGGGACACGGGGGAGTTCCACGCACTGCTCGCCGAACGACGCGTCACCGTGCTCAACCAGACGCCCTCCGCCTTCCTGCCCCTCGTCGCACAGGACCGGGAATCGCCCGCCGAGCTCGCGGTGCGCCTGGTGATCTTCGGCGGTGAGCCGCTGGACGCCCGTGAGCTGCTGCCCTGGTTCGCCCGCCACCCGCAGGCGGAGTGCCGTCTGGTCAACATGTTCGGGATCACGGAGACCACCGTGCACGTGACGGCGCAGACCGTGACGCCTCAGGCGGCTCTGCGGGGGAGCCGGTCGGTGGGCCCGGCGCTCCCCGGCTGGTCGGTGTCCGTACGCGGACCGAGAGGAGAGGTACTGCCGGTGGGAGCGGCGGGCGAGATCTGGGTCGGCGGGGCTGGAGTCGCCCGTCACTACCAGGGGCAGCCGGAGCTCACGGCGCGACGTTTCGTCATCGACCCGGTGACCGGTGAGCGGATCTACCGCAGTGGCGACAAGGGCCGCATGAGGCCCGACGGGTCCCTGGAACACCTGGGCAGGATCGACAGCCAGGTGAAGATCCGCGGGTACCGGATCGAGCCGGACGAGATCCGCAACGTCCTGCTCGGAGCACCGTCGGTCTCCGGGGCGACCGTCGTCGTCCACCACGACGAGAGTGGCGATCGAGCAGCCGACCGGCTGGATGCCTACGTAGTGCTCACGAGGGACACGACAGTGGCCATGGTCGCGGAGCATGCCAGGCAGCTTCTGCCCGACTACATGGTCCCGGCAACGGTCACAGAACTCGACGCCATCCCTTTGACGATCAACGGGAAGGTCGATGTAGCACAGCTCCCCGCACCGACTGCCGCTCGGCCGGCCGTGGCGGAGTCCCCGGATCCCGTCGAGACCGGGTCCGCGGACCGGCTGGAGCGTGACATGCTGGACATCTGGAGTCGGCACCTGGGTACGCAGGTAGGCCCTGAGGACAACTTCTTCGCGCTGGGCGGCAACTCGCTTTTGGTCGTCCGCGTACTGGCCGAGGTCAAGGAGCTCGGTGCACCGAAGATAGCCGTGCGGGATTTCTACCAGAACTCCTTCGCACGACAGTTCATCCAGCTGGTCAGGGAGCGGATCACTCTCGCTTCCGACGCCCCGGCTGCCACTGGTGGCGCGCGGAGCTGACCTCGTCGCAGGGACGGGACCGGTGCTCACTTGACGACGTGCTGTGTGCAGCCCGTCGTGCCTGGTCCGCCCCGCGTGCCGGGTGCGACGGATCGGCTCGGATGGTGCGCGGCAGCGGGGTACGACCCGTCGCGACCGCGTTGGCGATCACCTCGCTGGCCAACAACTCGGCGGTGTCCAGTTCGCCTCAGGGGGCGGGGAGCCGCATGGCCGATGAGACCAAGTACGAGCGGGGTGTCGTGGGCTGGAGGGCATGCCTTTCATTCTGGGGCCGGAGCAGTGGCGCGGGTCATGATGAGCCGGCTGGCCTCTGGAGTGAGCGGGACGGAGCCTGCTGGGGCAACTGGTCGTGGCAGCTCGGTCTGGCCCGAGGGGGCGGGACGGGCTGTCGACCGTGACGCTCATTTGACGCTCTGGGCGCACTCACGCTGCGCGGCGAGCCGAGAAAGCTGCTCTGACCTGGTCTTTTCCGTGACTTGCTCAGGCCGACATCTTTCCGATGACGCATCGTGTGGAGTGCGTTGCCATCCTCGAGCCGGTGGCCAAGGGTGCCTGACCTGCGGTTTTGTGCGTGTGCATGATGTGCGGTGCGGGCATGGCGGGCGGTGTCCTGATGCAGCGGCCCGGTCTGCGGTGGCCCCGCACGCCGTTGCTCGGGGTGTGGTCGTCTTCTACAGGAGGTACTGCCACTTGGTCATGTGGTCCTTCAGGTCGACGGTCGGTCCGTCGAGCGTGAAGGTTCCGTGTCGGCGCCCGAGCAGTTGCCGATGTCGACCACGGTGGCGGCCATGTCGGCCGTAGGGACCGAGATGACGCACTCCCCCGGTTTCGGCCAGGGCCTGGTAGCTGTGGTCCCAGGGACCATCGTGCAGGCGATCAGCGGCGGGGCGTGGCGCACCATCATGTTGAACCCGTTGGTCATCACGTTCGGGACACCGCGGTGCCGGGTGGTGACCAGGATGACGGGGCCGGGTTCGATGAGACGGTGAACCTGGTCCAGGGGGTGCGGCTGAAGGTCCTTCACGGTGATCATGTCTGCTCCCGGTGCCGTGCGGTCTGTGGCATCGAGTGTCGGCGGACGGGGGCACCGGGATGAAGGCCGCGTTCTTCCTGGGTGTGCCGGTACCAGCCTGCACCGGAGTTCACCTGCCGGCTTCCACCGCTCCTGTCCGGGCCTGCTTCGGCCGGGTGGCCATGGACCTCAGCGTCTCGAAGGCGTTCGCCGTCGGGCTGGCCGGTTCGGCCTGGTAGACCACCAGCTGCTGGTGCGGGGCCCCGTTGACCGTGAAAGCCGCGAACTTGATGTGCAGGTCGCCGACCTGAGGGTGTTTGAGGTGCTTGCTCTCCTGGGACTTGCCCTTGACGTCGTGCAGTTGCCAGAGCGCGGCGAACTCCGCGCTCCGGGCGGACAGTTCGGCCACGACCTCGGCGATGCGGGCGGACGCGGGGTCATGGCCGTAGGCGGCCCTGATCTCGGCGACGCAGGAGTGCGCGGCCCGCTCCCATTCCTGGTAGAAGTCGCGTCCCGCCGGGTCGACGAACACCATGCGGGCGAGGTTGTCGAACTTGTCGAAACCGCTGTGGAGGGCCGTGGCCAGGGAGTTGCCCGCCATGATGTCGAGGGCCGGGCCGACGACGAAGGCCGGGGTGTGATCCCATCCTTCCATCAGCTGCAACAGCTGCCGGCTGACGTCCGTCTCGCCCCAGTCGTGGGGGCGCTGCGAGGCGGCGAGGCAGAGGCGGTTGAGATGGTCGGTGGACTCCGCGTCCAGTTTCAGCGCTTGCGCCACGGCATCGAGGACCTGCGGGGACGGGCTGTTCTCGCGTCCCTGTTCCAGCCTGATGTAGTAGTCGGAACTGACTCCGGCGAGCAGCGCGACTTCCTCTCTGCGCAGTCCCGGCACCCGGCGCCGCCCGTGTTCGGGCAGACCGACGTCGTGTGGCTTCAGGGCTTCTCTGCGGGCTCGGAGAAAATCGCCCAAAGGCGTCCCATTGCTCATGCGGCAAGACTAGATGGATTTCGCCCGGTGAGAAGTGCCGGGCGCGCAGTATCACATCAGGTCGCACGTTCGTCGCAGAAGGTGATTCCGTGCCCGGGGCGCCGAAGAGGGGGAGGCGCGGTGTCAGGCTGTAGTCCGGCATGGCCCTGCCGCCCCGTGGAGCCCGTAATCCTGGGTGTAATACACCCACCGTCGGCGGGACTTTTCCGGGCGCTTTCCGCCTAGCCTCGATGACATGGACAACGACACGCACCCCGACTCGGTGGAAGGGCTGGGTCGGTTTCTCCGCGCCCGCAGAGAACGCCTGAGCCCCATGGCGGCGGGGCTGCCCGCCGCCGGCCGGCGAAGGGTGCCCGGGCTGCGGCGCGACGAGGTCGCGACGCTCGCGGGCGTCAGCCCGAGCTACTACAGCCGGCTGGAGCAGGGCCGTGAGCTCAGTCCCTCGCCCCGGGTCCTTGAGGCCATGGCCCGGGTGCTGCAACTCGGGGACGAGGACAAGCGGGAACTCTTCCGGCTGGCCCAGCCGGCGGCCCGCCGTACGAAGGCTCCCGTCCGGGTCGAGCGTGTCCGGCCGCACCTGCGGCAGCTGATCGAGAGCTGGACCAGGACACCGGCATTCATCATCGGCCACGCCCAGGACCTGCTGGCGACCAACGCCCTGGCCGACGCCCTCTACCGCGACTTCGCGCAGCACGACAACGTCCTGCGCATGCTCTTCCTGGACCCCGCCGCGAAGACCTTCTACCGCAGCCCGGAGCGGGCCAGGCACCGGGCGGTCGCCGACCTCCAGCAGACCGCCGCGAGCACCCCGGAGGACCCCCGCATCCTGGAGCTGGTCGGTGAGCTGTCGGTGCGCAGCGGCGGGTTCCGCGCCCTGTGGGCACGCGAGTACACCCGGGTACCGCCCTACGAGATCAAGGAGGTGTACCACTCCGTCGTGGGAGACCTGGAGCTGCGGCACGAGGCCCTCAGCATCCGCAGCGCCCCGGGGCAGCAGCTCGTCGTCCTGCAGGCCGAGCCGGGCTCCCCCTCCGCCGACGGGCTGGCCCTGCTGGGCTCCGTCAGCGCGCCCGAAGTGCCGCACCAGTCGAACCCCGCGCACGGCACGTGAGCCCCATCCTGGGTGCAGGACTCCCAGGAAAACCGCTGCCTTCATATCACCGTGGTGAAGGGACAGACTCGAATACGTCAACAAGAAATCCCCCTCGAAGGGGAAAGCAGCGAAAGAGGTTTTTCCCATGGCTACATGGTTTGTCACCGGTGCCTCCCGTGGAATCGGCGCGGAAATCGCCCGTGCCGCTCTGGCCGGCGGTAACAATGTCGTGGTCGCCGTACGAAATCCGGAGCGTGTACCGGACGATCTGAAGAGTTCCGAAAAGGTCTTCGCGGTCGCCCTGGACGTCACGGACAACGACAGCATTCCGCGCGCGGTCGAGGCCGCCGTGGAGCGGTTCGGCGGTATCGACGTCCTGGTGAACAACGCCGGCCGCGGCCTGCTCGGCGCGCTGGAGGAGATCTCCGACGCGGAGGCCCGGTCGCTGTTCGACCTCAACGTCTTCGGCCTCATCAACGTCACCCGCGCCGTGCTGCCCGTGATGCGCAAGCAGGGCTCGGCCCGGCTGGTGCACATCGGGTCCCGCTCCGGGTTCGAGGGCGAGCCGGGTGTCAGCCTGTACTCCGCGTCGAAGTTCGCCGTCGCCGGCATCAGTGAGGCGCTCTCCGCCGAGATGGCGCCGTTCGGAATCCAGTCGATGGTCGTCGAGCCGGGCGTCTTCCGCACCGACTTCCTGGACGCCAGCTCCCTGTCGGTCGCCGGGAACCGCATCAGCGACTACGACGACACCCCCGCGCACGTGACGCTGGACTGGATCGACCGGGCCAACCACGCCCAGCTCGGCGACCCCGTCAAGGGTGCCGCCCTCATCGTCGAGGTCGCCTCCGCCGAGAAGCTGCCCACGCATCTCTACCTCGGGCGCGACACCCTGGAGCGGCTCGACGTCAAGTACCAGCAGGTGCAGGACGACCTAGCCCCGTGGCGCGAGAAGTCCGTGGCCACCGCGCACGACGACGCCGCCTGACGCTCCGCCGGGTGTCCGACACGTTCGGGCACCCGCGCCGGCCCGGCTCTCCCCTCCCGTCGGGCCTTCTGCGAACCCTCCGCTTTCCCAGCCTGCGAGCAAAGAGATTGAGGTTTTGTGATGTCTGCTGCCCTGCTCACCGGTACCCCCCTCGCCGGCCGTGTCGCCGTCGTCTCCGGCGCCTCCAGCGGCATGGGGGCCGTGACCGCCGAACGCCTCGCCGGACTCGGCGCGACCGTGGTCGTCCTGGCCCGGCGCAAGGAGCGCCTGGACGGTGTGGTCAAGAACATCGAGGCCGCCGGTGGCACCGCGCTCGCCCTGGCCGTCGACGTGACCGACCGCGCCGCCGTCCAGACCGCCGCCGACCAGGTCGCCGAGCGCTTCGGCAAGGCCGACCTCGTGTTCAACAACGCCGGTGTCCAGCTCATCTCCGGCATCGAGGAGCTGAAGGTCGACGACTGGCAGCGCCAGATCGACCTCAACATCGGCGGCCTGATGAACGTGATCGCCGCGTTCGTGCCGCACCTGACGGAGTCCGCCGCCGCGGGCAGGCCCGCCGACCTGATCAACACCTCGTCGATTGCCGCCACCCGCATCCTGACGAAGTTCTCCGTCTACTCCGGCACCAAGGCGTACATCAGCCACCTCACCCGGCTGCTGCGCGTCGAGCTCGGTCCCAAGATGGTCCGGGTGGCCACCATCGAGCCCGGCATGGTCGACACGGAGCTGCCGGACCACGTCACGGACCCCGACGCCTCCAAGCTGATGGCCGACCTCATCCACGACATCGACGTCCTGCAGAGCGCCGACATCGCCGAGGCCGTCGCCTTCATGGCCGCTGTCCCGCGCCACGTCAACCTCACCGAGATCACCATCCTGCCCACCGCCCAGGCCGTCTGAGATTCGTCACGGCAGGGCGGGGAGAACAGTCCTGGGCTGTTCTCCCCGCCCTGCCCGCATCGGTCGAGAGGACCCGACATGAACATCACGGTGATCGGACGAGGGCGGGTCGGCGGTGGCCTGGCCCGGCTGTGGGAGACGGCCGGCCACGAGGTCAGGACGCTGGGGCGGGACGGAGGCGACGCCTAGGACGCCGACGTCGTCGTGGCCGTCCCCGCCACCCCGTGCCTGGGGCGTCACCTCGTCCCTGGGGCGCTACCTCGTGCCTGGGACGTCACCTCGTCCCTGGGGCGCTACCTCGTGCCTGGGGCGTCACCTCGTCCCTGGCGCGCCACCCCGTGCCTGGGGCGCCACCCCGTCCCCGGCGCACCACCCCGTCCCGGGGATACCGCTCCGTCCCCCGGGGCACCGCCGTGGCTCACGGTGCCGACTGGATGTCGCCGCGTGTGGAGGACGTGATGGTGTCGCCGTGTGCGAAGTCGCCCGGTGGGATGCCGGGGTGGTGTCCGACGCCGGCCGACGGGACCGTGGTCGAGGGGCCGAGGGTGAGCCGGGAGACGATGCGGTAGCGGTCTCCGCGGTAGATCGAGTGGACGTACTCGATGGGCTGTCCGGTGGTGTCCGAGGTGAGCCGCTCGAAGAGGAGTGCCGGGGACAGTTCGGGCACGTCGAGCAGTTCGGCCTCGGCCCGGGTGACCACGGTCGGCTCGATCGCCTGTACCGCCTCCTGGACGTGCACGTCGTGCTGTTCGCGCAGGTGCTCGTACAGGTCGCCGGCCTCCAGTTCCCCGGCGGACAGGGCGGGGACCAGATCGGCCTTGATGTGCAGGTGCTCGATGGCCATCGGGGCGCCGTCGACCAGGCGCAGCCGTGCCACGTACACGATGTCGGCGGCGGGGGAGATGCGCAGCTTGCGGCCCACGCGCGCGCCCGCCGGGACGGTGGTGAACTCCAGCAGTCGGCTCGACCAGGTTCCGGCGGCCCGGGGCACGGTCATGGCCTGCTGTCCGGAGACGAGTTCCTGGGTGATCTTCTCGGGGGCCACGAACATGCCGCGCCCGTGTTCCCGGACCAGCAGCCCCGCGGCGACCAGTTCGTCGGCCGCCGCGCGCAGGGTCGGACGGGACACGCCCAGACGGGCGCAGAGGACGCGCTCGGAGGGGATGGCGTCTCCCGGGCGTTGTGACTCGACCAGGTCGAGGAGGAAGTCGCGCACTCGCTCCCGTTTGAGTACCGCACCTGGTTCGTCGACCCTCATGTCGCACTCCCTCTTGCCCGGAATCCCACTTGACCAGTTGACCAGTGGCCGCCTGCAACCGTCCTCTTGACCTGGGAAGTGTAACGGCCGCCGAGCGATGGCCGTCCGCATTTCCGCTGGGCTGCGCACCAAACGCCGTTTGTGCATGGGGGGTTGACGCTTCAATTGGTCTATGCCACCTTCATCCCCACATCAAGAGGTGAGCTGTCCAGTGGACTTCACTGGTCAGGTGGTCAGGTCATGTCCTCCAGAGGTGAACCGTGAAGCTCCGCTTGTTTGCCGGTGTGTCCGCGCTCCTGATGACGGCCGGGCTCAGTGCCTGCAGTAGCTCCTCCGATACCTCCGACGACGGCTCCGGCGGGAGCACCACCATCGACGTGTGGCTGATGCGCGACAGCGTCTCGGCCCGGTTCCAGAGCGACTTCGTCAAGGGCTTCGAGGCCGCCCACCCCGAGATCAAGGTCAAGGTGCAGATCCAGGAGTGGGACGGGATCGGCGAGAAGGTCACGGCGGCCCTCGCCAGCAACGACGCACCCGACGTCATCGAGACCGGCAACACCCAGGTCGCCCAGTTCGCGCAGAGCGGGGGGCTGCGCGACCTCAGCGACAAGGTCGACGACCTCGGGGGCAAGAGCTGGCTCAAGGGTCTCGCCGAACCGGGCTCCTACGAGGGCAAGCAGTACGGCATCCCCTACTACGCCGCCAACCGCGTCGTCATCTACCGCACCGACCTCTTCAAGAAGGCGGGCATCGACGCGACCGCCATCAAGACCCGCGACCAGTGGATCGCCGCCACCGAGAAGCTCGACACCGGTGGTACGCAGGGCATCTACCTGCCCGGCCAGAACTGGTACACCCTCTCGGGCTTCGTCTGGGACGAGGGCGGCGAACTCGCCACCGAGTCCGGCGGCAAGTGGAAGGGCAGCCTGGACACCCCCGAGGCGATCCGCGGCATGGAGTTCTACAAGAGGCTCCAGGCCCTCGGCAGGGGTCCCAAGGACGCCGACGAGGCCAACCCGCCACAGGCGGACGTCATGGCCAAGGGGAAGGTCGCCCAGGTCGTCTCGACACCCGGCGGCGCCAACGTCGTCATCCAGAACAACCCCGCGCTGAAGGGCAAGCTCGGCTTCTTCCCGATCCCGGGGAAGACCGCCGCCACCCCCGGCGCGGTCTTCACCGGCGGCTCCGACCTCGTCATCCCCACGGCCTCCACCAAGCAGGACGCGGCCTACACCTTCATCAAGGAACTCACCGGCGACGCCTGGCAGAAGAAGCTCGCCCTCGCCATGAGCTACGTACCGAACAAGACCACCCTGGCCTCCGCGGTCGCCTCCGACCCGGGCGCCGCGGCCATGGCGGTCGGCGCGGCCGAGGGCCATGCCACGCCCAACACGCCCGGCTGGGCCGCGGTCGAGGCCAAGAACCCGATCAAGGACTACATGACGGCCGTGCTCACCGGAGGCGATGTGCAGAAGGCTGCCACCACGGCGTCCGACGCCATCACCACGGCGATGAACTCCGGCTCCTGAACCGTCGTCGACGCACGGGAAGGAGGAGTGCCGTGCCGGCAGTCCGAGAGCAGACCGCGTCCCGCCCTCCACTCAGCACCCGGCCACCGGGGCGGTCCACCGCCGCGGCCAGGCGCCGCCCGTCGACGGCCGTCGGCCGCGGGATCTGGCCGTACGTCCTGATCGCGCCCGCCGTCCTCGGCACGCTCTACCTGCTCGTCTACCCCCTGGTCCGCGCCGTGGTGATCTCGCTCCAGGACTTCGGTCTGCGCCAGCTCATCGTGGGCGACGCGCGGTTCGTCGGATTCCGGAACTACGAGACGCTGCTGGGCGACGACCGCTTCTGGGAGGTGGTGCGCCGCACCTTCCTCTTCATGGCGGTCAACGTCGTACTGATCATGGTCCTGTCCACGCTGGTCGCGCTCATGGTCGAGCGCCTCGGCCGGTTCGGCCGGACCGCGGTCCTCAGCGCACTCGTGCTGACCTGGGCGATGCCCGTCATCGCGGCGACCACCGTGTTCCAGTGGCTGTTCCACTCGGAGTTCGGCATCGTCAACGCGGTCCTGACGGACCTGGGGTTCGAGTCCTTCCACCGCTACCCCTGGTTCGCGCACGGCCCGGCCGCCTTCGCCATCGTGGTCGTCCTCGTCGTATGGCAGTCCGTGCCGTTCGCGGCGATCACCCTGTACTCGGCCCTCACCACCGTGCCCACCGAGCTGTACGAGTCGGCGCGGCTCGACGGGGCGTCGGGGCCGCGGATCTTCCGCTCCATCACCCTCCCGATCGTCCGGCCGATCTTTCTGCTGGTGCTCTCGCTCGAAGTGATCTGGACGTTCAAGGCGTTCGTCCAGATCTGGGTGATGACCAACGGCGGGCCCGGGGACGCGACCACGATCCTGCCCGTGTACGCGGTGCAGACCGCCCTGTCGAGCCAGCGCTACGACCTCGGCTCGGCGGCCTCCATGGTCACCGTCGTGCTGATGTCGGGGGTGCTGGTCCTCTACTTCCGCCAGATGTTCCGCCAGGAGGACGAGCTCGCATGAGCACCACCCGGCCCCGCGTCCGCCGCCTGCCCCTGAACGCCGCCGCCGTCGTCACGGTCGTGGTCTGCCTGTTCCCGGTCTACTGGATGGTCGCCACCGCGTTCACCCCGACCCGGGACATCCAGTCCGACAACCCCCGCATCATCCCGGAGAGCTGGACCCTCGACCACTTCCGCACCGCCGTCGGCGCCCCCGGCTTCGGCCTGTTCTGGCGCAACAGCCTCCTCGTCACGCTCAGCGCCGTCCTGCTCGCCCTCGTCATCGCGCTCGGCGCCGCCTACGCGGTCGCCCGGATGCGGTGGAAGGGGCGCCGGCAGTTCATGCTCATGGTCTTCATCGCCCAGATGGCGCCCTGGGAGTCACTGATCATCCCGGTGTACATCATCTCCCGGGACACCGACATGCTCGACCGGCTGCCGACCCTGACCCTCGTCTACTTCATGATGACGCTGCCCTTCACCGTCATCGTGCTGCGCGGCTTCATCGGCACCATCCCGCCGGAGCTGGAGGAGTCCGCCCAGGTCGACGGCTGCACCCGGCTCGGCGCGTTCCGGCACGTGGCGTTCCCGCTGCTCGCACCGGGGCTGATGGCCACCTCGCTGTTCGGCTACATCACCGCCTGGAACGAGTTCGCGTACGCCAACTTCCTGATCATCAAGCAGCAGGACCACCGCACCCTGCCGGTGTGGCTGTCCTCGTTCCAGAACGTCTTCGGCACCGACTGGGGCGCCACCATGGCCGCCTCGACCCTCTTCGCCGCCCCCGCACTCGTCGTGTTCCTGCTGCTCCAGCGCCATGTCACCGCCGGCTTCGCGGCCGGCGCGGTCAAGGGCTGACCGCACCCCCCACCCCCACGCGACACGCTTCCGGAGACGATCCATGCCCGTACATCGATCCGTCCTCACCCTTGTCCCCCGCCCGGCCAAGACCGTGCCGCGGCCGGGGTACTTCACGCTCGACGCCGGGACCGCCCTGCACATCGGCGCAGGGACCGAGCAGGCCGCGGAGCTGCTGCGCACCCTGCTCGCCCCCGCCACCGGACTGGCCCTGCGACCGTCCCCGGGCGGGCAGGTGAAGCTGGCCGTCGACTCCACCCTCGGCACCCTGGGCGACGAGGGATACGTCCTCACGATCGCCCCGGACGCCATGCTGCTGCGCGCCGCGCACCTCACCGGCCTGCTGCGCGGCATCCAGACGGTCCGTCAACTCCTGCCTCCACAAGCCCTGTCGGAGACTCCCCAGGGCGATACGCCATGGCTGCTGCCGTGCTCCGAGATCACCGACCACCCGCGTCACCCCTGGCGCGGCGCGATGCTGGACGTGGCCCGCCACTTCCAGCCCGTCTCCTATCTGCGCCGGTACGTCGACCTGCTGGCCCTGCACAAGATCAGCGTGTTCCATCTGCACCTCACCGACGACCAGGGCTGGCGCATGCCGGTCACGGCCCGGCCCAAGCTCACCGAGATCGGCGGCCACCGCACGGAGTCGCAGAAGGGCCCGGCCGGCAGCGGCGAGTTCGACGGCATCCCGCACGGCGGGGCGTACACGCGGGCCGAACTCACCGGCCTGGTCCGGTACGCGGCCGCTCGCGGCGTCACCGTCATGCCCGAGATCGAGATGCCCGGACACGTCCGCGCGGCCCTCGCCGCCTACCCCTCACTGGGCAACCGGCCGGAGCACAGCCTGGATGTCTGGACGCGCTGGGGCGTGTGCGACACCGTCCTCGGTGTCCACGACGAGGTCCTCGAGTTCTGCCGCGACGTCCTCGACGAGGTCATGGACGTCTTCCCCTCGCCGTACATCCACGTCGGCGGCGAGGAGTGCCCCACCACCGAGTGGACGCACAGTGCCGCCGCCCGCGAACGGGCGGTGGCCGAGGGGCTGTCGAACCCCGAGGCCCTGCACGGCTGGTTCCTCGGACAGATCGGCGAGTTCCTCGTCCGGCGTGGCCGCCGCCCGGTCGGCTGGGCCGAGACCGGCGCCGAACTGCCCCTCGACTTCACGGTGATGACCTGGCGCGACTCGGCGCACACTCTGACGGCGGCCCGCCGCGGCCACCCCGTGGTCAGCGCGTACCACCGGGCCACCTACCTCGACTACGCCCAGTCCGACGACCCGGGCGAACCGCCGGCCCAGCCCGGAACCGTCGTCGACCTGCGCGCCGCCCACGCCCACGACCCCGTGCCCGAGGACGCCGAGCCGGACGTGGCCGGGCGGGTGCTCGGCACCCAGGCCCAGCTGTGGACCGAGTTCGTCACGACGCCCGCCCACATCGAGTACCTCACCTACCCCCGGCTGTGCGCACTCGCCGACCGCGCCTGGAGCGGCGCCACCGACTGGGCCGACTTCCGGTCCCGCCTCGACGAGCACACGGCCCGGCTCGACGCGCTCGGCGTCCGGTACCACCCCTGACACCTCCCCGAACACGACCCCGGACCCTGTCCCGTTCCGGAATCACCCCACCTTCTGGAGAGGAACAACCATGAGATTCGCGAAGAACCGGCTGCGCGCCACCGCGTCCGCCGCCGTCGCGGTGGCCATGGGCGCCGCCGCGCTCACCGCACTTCCCGCCACCGCGAGCGCGGCCGGCGACGGGCTGAGCGTCCAGTACCGGACGAGCGCCACCGGAGCCACCGCCGACCAGGCCGAGCCCTGGTTCAAGGTGAAGAACACCGGGACCACCAGCGTGGCGTTGAGCGGCGTCAAGATCCGCTACTACTTCAAGGCCGACTCGGCGAGCGCGTCCTACCGCTTCGCCTGTTCCTGGGCCGTCAAGGGCTGCGCCAACGTCACCGGCACCTTCGGTACGCTCGCCAACCCGACCGCCACGGCCGACCGCTACCTGGAGATCGGCTTCACCTCCGGCGCCGGCTCCCTCGCCCCGGGCGCCGACACCGGCGACATGCAGCTGCGCTTCTACCAGTCGACGTGGCAGTCGCTGGTCCAGAGCGACGACTACTCCTTCGGCGCCTCCCAGACGTCTTACGGCGACTGGTCCAAGGTCACCGCGCAGCTGTCCGGCACCACTCTGTGGGGCCAGGCCCCCGCGGGCAACGACCCGACGGACCCGCCCACCGACCCGCCGACCGATCCTCCGGCCACCGGCGCGACGCTGTTCGACGACTTCAACTACAGCGCCTACAACGACCCGAAGATCTCGGCGCACGGTTGGAGCGTGCGCTCCACCTCCGGCGGCCCCGGCGTCTCCGGCGCCACCTGGGCGCCCGAGAACGTCACCTTCGCCACCACGAGCGGCAACTCCGTCATGAACCTGGAGACCTCGACCGCGGGCACCGGCGAGAGCACGAAGCAGACCGAGGTGGTCACCAACGCGCGGAAGTTCAAGAACGGCACCTACGCGGCCCGGGTCAGGTTCGACGACGCACCCAAGTACGGCCCGGACGGCGACCACCTCGTCCAGACGTTCTTCACCATCAACGACCTCACCGCCCCGATGGCGGACGACTACTCCGAGTACGACTTCGAGTACCTGCCCAACGGCGGCTGGGGCGAGTCGTCGAACATCCTCTACACGACGTCCTGGGAGACCTACCAGCCCGACCCGTGGGTGGCGGTCAACCAGCACACCGAGGGCCGGCAGAGCTACGACGGCTGGCACGACCTGGTGCTGACCATCGACAACAACAACATCAAGTACTACATCGACGGGCAGCTCTTCGGCACCCATGACGCCGCGTACCTGCCGGAGCGGCCGATGTCGATCAACTTCAACCAGTGGCTGATCGACTTCGGCGGCCTGACCAGCTCCACCGCGCGGGCCTACGACGAACAGGTCGACTACGTCCTGCACGTCAAGGACCAGGTCCTCACACCGTCCCAGGTCGCCGCCAAGGTGGCGGCGTACCGCGGCGCGGGCACCACGTTCGAGGACACCGTGCCCAGCAGCTGACGTCGGCGCCGCGCACCCGGCGCGTCACCGGGACCGGGTGCGCGGTCGGCGGCGCCGGACTGCTCCGCCGGGGCGCCTCAAGTCGCCTGGCACGTACAGCACATGACCGTCAGGCCGAATCCCGTCCGGAGTGATCCGGCAGCCCCCGAGCGCGCGGGGAGGCGGAGGCTGCCGGAAGGCGTCGCGCCGCTCAGGACGTGAGGTAGCAGGACTTGCTCACGCCGGGCAGCGGATCGGTACCGAACGCCGCCGTCGTGCAACCGGCCCCACTTGTGAACGACTTGTAGAGGAAGCGGCCCCGTGCGCCATAGGCGACGGTCTGCTGTCCGCCGAGGGCGCAGGTGCCGCCTTCGGCGGCGCAGGCGGTGGCGTAGCCGGCCGGGCCGCCGGTGGCGGTGTAGCAGGCCTTCGACTCGCCGGGGATCGGGTCGCCGAACGTGGCGTCGGTGCACGCGGTGTCGCCGGTGGCCGTGAGCGTGGCGAACGCTCCGAAGGCGCCGTACATCACCGGCTGTCCCGCCGCGGCCGAGCAGGTCCCGTTCTGGTCCGCGCACTTGGTCCAGCCGCCGGCCGGCGCCCCGGAGGGCGGCAGGTAGCAGGACTTGGCGACGCCGTCGACGGGATCGCCGAAGTGGGCGTTGGAGCAGTCGACGGAGCCGTTGGCGACCTGGTGGACGAAGTTGCCGTTGGCGCCGTAGGCGACGTCACGGTTGTAGCCGGGCACGGCACAGGTGCCGCCCTCGGCGGCGCAGGCGGTGTATCCGGGCGGACCGCCGGCGTCGGCGACGTAGCAGGACTTGACGAGGTTCGCCGCCGGGTCGCCGCCGAAGGAGTCGTTGGAGCAGGCGGTACTGCTCGTCACCGTCTTGTACGTGTACGTCCCGGCGCCGTAGGCCACCGAGCGGGTGCCGCTGAAGGAGCAGGTGCCGCCCTCGCCCGCGCACCGGGTGAAGCCCGCACGCAGGGGACCGGTGCCGGGGTCGGCGGGTGCCGAGGGATTGCCGAGTCCGGTGGCGGAGACGGTGTAGCCGCCGGGGGCGACACCGGTGAGGTAGACGTACGTGTCGTCCTGGCTCCCGCCGGTGATGCCGGAGGCGGGCGTGAAGGTGCCGTTGCTCCAGACGGTTGTGCCGTTCACGGTCACCGTGATGTTGCCGCCGAGCTTCGGGACGCCGATGCGGCCGGTGCTGCCGGACGGGCTGGAGAGGGTGGCCGAGTAGGTGCCGGCCGACGGGTTGCGGGACCAGGACGCGTTGACGGCGCCCTGGGGCATCGTGATGCGGCCCTCGGCGCTGGTCAGGTCGCCGGGATGCGGCACGAAGCGGTACGCGCCGGTCGAGGACTCGGGTGCGGTGCCCAGCACGTCGAAGGTGAGCGTGGAGGTGGGTGCGGTGGACCAGCCGTGGGCCAGGCTCATGAACGAACCGCCGTAGGCGAGGCCGCCGTCGGACTTGACGCCCTCCCAGAACGTGCTCCTGGTGCCGATGTCGCTGTCCAGCATGTGGCCCCAGGTGCGGCGGATCTGGTCCAGGGCGGTGAAGTCGTCGTTGGCGGTGAAGCGGGCGTTCAGCTCCATGCCACCGGCGAAGGGCGAGACGTTGCCACCCCACTCGGGAGTGGTGGGCCCGTAGATGCCCCAGTTCCTGCCGAGCCCCGCGGTGACGCTCTTCGATTTCGCCGTGGAGTCGGTCAACCCGTACCAGACGGCCAGGGAGTTGCCGTCCTGGGGATACAGGCCGCTGGTCGGGTTGTCCTTGTACATGCCCTTCACGGCGTCCCACAGCAGGGAGTTGGCGGCGGACTTGATGGCGGCCGCCTTGCTGTTCCAGCTCGCGGCCAGCGCGCTGTCGCCCTCGACCGTGGCGAGCGTGGCGCCGCCCTTGAGAGCGCCGTACAGCAGCGCGTTGGCGGAGATGTTCTCACCGCCCTGGCCGACCCGGGCCCAGTCCTGGGTGCGGGTCACGTTGAGCAGGCTGTTGCCGTCGATCTTGTCGGTGATGAAGGCCATCCCGCGCTTGTAGTCGGCCCACTCCGAGTCCAGCCATGCCCGGTCGGCGGTGTAGGCGTAGTACGTCGACGTGCCCAGCAAGGTCCACGTGTGGTAGGTGTCCGAGCCGGTGAGGTTGAACGGCGGCCCCGACCAGGGGATTTCGCCCGACGCCGACTGTGCGTTGTACATCGTGGTGAGCGCGTTGCGGGTCGAGGTGAGGTCGCCCGAGTACGCGTACTGGGTGGGGACGGCGATGCCCATGTCGCCGGGCCACACCGTGCGGTCGCGCTTGGCGCCGTCGACCAGGACGGAGTCCCCGACCCCGACGGTGGCGCTGTTGTCCCACGTGGAGGAGGGCGGGGGCCAGGCGCGGCCCTGGTTCGAGGCGATCGTGTTGAGCTGGACCGTGTACGCCCCGGCGTACCAGATGCGGTTGAGCAGGTCGTCGCTGGAGTGGAAGTAGTTGGCGTAGTCGGCCGGGTTCGATTTCCCGGGCGCCGCGGTGAAGCCCAGGCTGACACCCTTGAGGTCCACCCAGCCCGAGGAGTCCAGAAAGACCGTCAGATAGCGGAAGCCGCCCCGGAGCTGGGCGGTCGGCACCGTGTAGGTGCCGTTGGCGGAGGCCGTGGTGTACAGGGCCCCGTCCTCGCCGTCGCGGCCGCTGCTGCGGTCGCTGTTGTTGCCCACGTACAGGGACGACTCGCTGAAGGCCAGACCGACCCGTTGGCCGCCGTCGCTCACACTCCCGAAGGACAACGTTGTCACGCCGCCGACCTCTTTGCCGAAGTCGAGGGTGACGGCGGACTGCGAGCCGGAGATCCGCGTCGGCTGCCCGCTCAGCACGTTCTGCGGGTCGGCGACGCTGCCGGACGTCCGGTAGACGGCGGTCGGCTTGAGGGTGCGGGAGGTCGGCGAGTAGCTCAGGGGGTCGACTGCCGCCGTCCGGACGCCTGTCGGGGTCTGCGTGGCGGACATCGGCACGGCATCGGTGGAGGGGGCCGGGCCGGTGGCGAGCGCGGTGGCCGCGAGGACGGCGAGGCCGAGCAGATGGTGCCGGCCCGGCGGTCTGCTCAGTGGTGAGCGACGGCGCATGGAGACCTCCTGAGTGGGGGGTGCCTGGGGGTGAGACGTTCTGAAACGATTCAAATCCGTGCCGCACGAAGCCCGGTGCCTGTTGTGACAGCTGGATGCACGAGGAGCCTCGCCGAAGTTCCACCGATGATGGGCGCCCGAAAACCGGGTGTCAACCCGTCACGGCCACCTCTCAACTCCCCTGGAACAGAGCGCCCTTGCGGCATTGACAGGGCCCCGCCAAGCCGGTTCACTGCCTCGCAGACAGGTATGGACCAGTGCTCGATTCCGGCCCGGCTCGACCAGAGCCGTCGGCCTCCGTCACACGCGCCGACCGTCGTCCCCCAACGTGAAATCGAGGCGAGTCCCGGTGTCCTCACGCAGCTCAGACATCGTTGTCATGAAACGCCTTCTCGGCATCCTGCCGGCGGTCGCGCTCGCGTTCGCCGTCCTGGTCCCGGCCGCGGCGCCCGCGTCCGCCGCCACCCAGGTCTGCGTCCTGGCCTGCGACACGCTCGACCCCTCACAGGCCCGGCAGGAGACCTTCCCGGTACCGGACAAGGACCTCAACGGCCGTCGTCTGGAACTGCACGTGTCCGACGCGGACGACATGGCGTGGGCCAGCATCGACGACGGCGTGGCCGGGGACGCGGTGTGGCTGGACCGCTCCTGGGACGGCGGCGCCACCTGGGAGGGACTGCTCGGCAAGGCGAGCGTCCCGGGCAGCTGGACCGGCACCAGGACGCTGATGTACAACATCACCGACCCTCGCAACCACCGGCGCGGGCTCGTGCGCGCCTGCGGTGACGCCGCCGGCGTGGGCTGCACCAACTGGGTCTACCCCACGGTCTGCGACACCCTCTGCGACGGCACGAGCGCGGGCCAGGCGGCCGGCGACGACCAGCCGGTGCCGTCAACGACCTTGTACGGCCGCACGATCCGGCTGCACGTCGACCAGAAGAACTCCATGGCCTGGGCGAGCATCGACACCGGTGGCGCCGGTGACGAGATCTGGCTGGACCGCTCCTGGGACGGCGGCTCGACCTGGCCGGACGGCTCCTCCCTCGGCCGCACCAGCATCCCCTCCGGAGCCACCGGCACCCGTACCGCCATGTACGCCACCCGCGACCCGCGCGGCCTCCTCTACGGCGGCGCGGTGCGGGCCTGCGGCCGGGAGGCGAGCCACAACGAGGGCAGCTGCACCGCCTGGGTGCGGCCCGCGCCGACCAGGGCGCGCGCGGCGGCGGACGCGCTGATGACGTCGTACGACCCCTACAACGGCTGGTGGCCCAGCAGTTGGTGGAACTCGGCGGCCACCCTCACCTCCCTCATCGACTTCGCGAAGACCACGGGCACGCACGACTACGACTGGGTCATCGCCCGCACCTTCGACCAGAACAAGGGCGTCTTCGCGGCCGGGACGCGCAGTTCGGACGCGATCGAGGGCGACTTCATCAGCCGGTCCATCGACGACTCGGGCTGGTGGGCGATCGCCTGGATCGACGCGTACGACTACACCCACGACTCCCGGTACCTCGACGAGGCCGTCACCATCGCCGACTACGTCCAGCAGTACTGGGACACCGGGACCTGCGGCGGTGGCGTGTGGTGGGACCGTGAGCGGACCTACAAGAACGCGGTGACGAACGGCCAGTACCTGTGGCTGACCACCGCACTGCACCAGCGCATCCCGGGCGACACCGGGTGGCTCCAGCGGGCGAAGACGTCCGCCGCCTGGTTCAAGGCCAGCGGGATGATCGACTCCGCGGGCCTGGTGAACGACGGCCTCACCTCCGGCTGCGCCAACAACGGCTCCACCGTGTGGAGTTACAACCAGGGGCTGGCCATCGGTGGCTTCACCGAACTGTGGAAGTCGACCGGCGACAGCTCGCTGCTGACCACCGCCCGCACCCTGGCCGACGCCGCGATCAGCAGCCCGGTACTCACCTCCGGCGGAGTGCTCACCGAGTCCTGCGACGTCGGCTCGGCGTCCTGCGACGACAACCAGAAGCAGTTCAAGGGCATCTTCATGCGGAACCTCGCCGACCTGGCGAGCGCCACCGGCTCCGGCACGTACCGGAGTTACGCGCAGAAGCAGGCGGACTCCCTGTGGGCGCAGGACCGCACCCCCCTGAACGCCCTCGGGGAACGCTGGGCCGGCACCAGCCCGAACCAGACCGACTGGCGGACCCAGGCCAGTGCCCTCGGAGCACTCACCGCCGCCACGGGGTGACGACGTCACCGGCCGGTGCCGGGGCGCACCTCAGCCCTGGCCACCGGCCGTCCCGCACTTCGGGTAGAACCCGCTCAGGCCCGAGCGCGGCAGTTTGACGGGGTATTTGCTGTACGCGTAGGCGGTGTACTTCGTCCTGGTGGCCGCGGTGGCGTCGGCGAGTCCGGTCTCCGTGCTGCCGAGGCGGGCCTCCGTCTGGTAGACGCCGTCCCCGGAGTAGGAGAACACCGCGAGGTCGGGGCGGGAGTCGTGGTCGTAGTCGGCCACGGCGATGCCGCGGGTCTCGACAAGGTCGAGATGCCGGCTGCGTTGTCCCCGGCCGGAGGCCGAGAAGGGTCCCGACACCAGCTCGGCCACAGCCGGTTCGATCGCGTCGTCCCCCTGGTTTTGCCCGGTGGCCACCACGACCAGGTCGCTCCACCCGTCGCCGTCGAAGTCCGCCACGGCCCCGACCACGTCCTTCTCCCCGGAGCCGGAGCCGCCGACCAGTTTCCGCACGCCGACCGGAGCGCCGTAGCCCGTCTTCTCGCCGAAGGCGACGGTCAGTCGAGCTCCGGTGCGAGAGGGGTCGAAGACGCGGTCGGTACGGCCGTCGGCGTCGATGTCGGCCAGCAGATCTCCCGAGGGCGTCAGGCACGACGTGACCGTGGGGCTGCTCGTGGGATGCGGCGGCGCCCCCGCCCCCGACGCGCCGCAGGCGGCGAGCAGGACGGTGACGGTCGCCCAGACGGCCGTCCGGGCGAGCAGCCGGCGGTGTCGCTTCGGGCGGGTTGTTGTTCGCATGTCGGTGACCGGCGCCTTTCGTGGGACGGAGGAGAGGGTCTCACGGGTGCGAGGACTCGTCCGGGGAGGGCGATGACGCCGCCGGGGGGCTCGCCCTGCCTCTCAGCCGGACCTCCTCCATGTCGAGCATGCGCTGGACGGTGCGCAGGACGATGTCGTCGATACGGCCGGCGTCGCGCAGGTCCGCGAGAGTGTCCCGCTTGACCTGGAGCAGGGCGATTTCGAGTCGCCGTATGCTCTCCCGGCGTCGCGCGGTGCCCGGAGCGGGGGCCGTGCGGTCCTCGATGTCCTGGACCATGCGCAGGGTGTCCCGTTCGGAGACCCCGAACCGCTGCGCCAGCTCCGGCAGGGCGTCCATCGCGGCGCTGCTCATGCGGCAGCGGGCGAGGGCGAGTTCCGCGGTCTTGTCCGTGTCCTCGGGGAAGCGGGCCCCGCGGACCACGGCCGGCAGGGTGGGACCGAGGACCGCGAGGGTGACGACGATGACGACGGTGGTCAGGAACACCACGGCGTCACGCTGCCCGACGGCCTGTCCCTCGGCGGTCGTGGCGGGCACGGTCAGCGCCGCCGCCAGCGAGATGGCGCCACGCATCCCCGCCCACGCCAGCGGCAGCCGCCGGCGTCCGGTGATACGGCGGGCGCGCTGCCGAGGGCGCCGGTCCAGGAGCCTGACCACATAGGGGACCGAGTAGAACCACGCGATCCGGGTCCCGACCACGGCCACGCTCACGGCGACAGCGGCGAGCGTCGCCTGCACCAAGGAGACGGACGTCAACGCCCGTACAGTTGCGGGCAGTTGGATACCGACGAGGACGAACAGCGCGCTGTTGAGCAGATAGCTCGCCACTTCCCAGAAGGCGACGGCCTGGATACGGGCGTCGGAACCGATGACCCGAGGGCCGAACCGGGTGGTCACCAGGCCGCAGGTGACGACGGCGAGGACGCCGGACACCTGCGCGAGTTCGGCGGGCAGGTACGCCAGGAACGGGGTGGCGACACTCAGCACGCTGTGCAGCAGCGGTTCGGGCAGTCGGCGCCTGACCGGGATCAGGAGCAGGGCGACCGCGCCGCCGACCAGGACACCGCCGGCGTAGGACCCGGCGAAGGCGATCGCCGTGCCGGACCAGGAGAAGGGACGCTCGTCGGTGACGACATCGACGGCCACGGCCAGCAGGACCAGCGCGGTGCCGTCGTTCAGCAGGCTCTCGGTGCGCAGCACGGTCAGGATACGGCGGGGCATGGCCTTGGCGACGGCGGCGACGGCCGCGGCGTCGGTCGGGGCCAGGACGGCACCGAGGACGAAGGCGACGGGCCAGCCGTAGCCCAGCGCATGGGCCACGGCCGCGACGGCGACGGAGGTGGCCAGGACCAGCCCGGTGGACTGCAGGGCGATGCTGCGGAGATTCTCGCGGATCTCGCGTACCGAGGAGGTGAGCGCCTCCCAGTACAGCAGGGCGGGCAGAAAGAGGAACAGGACGACCTCGGGGGACAGGGCGAACGACGCGAAGGGCGGTGTCAGTCCCACGAGGCAGCCCGCGCCGAGCAGCAGAAGCGGTTCGCTCAGGCCCGTACGACGCGACAGCCAGCCCATCAGGAGGACGCCGACGGCGACGACGGCGAGCAGTTCCAGGCTTGCCATGGCGGACTCCTTGCGGAATCGGGAGGAACGTTCAGGCTGCCGGGGTGTTCAGTACGTACTCGCGTGAGGCGTGCACCTCGCCGCGCAGGGCGGTCAGGTCGACGTCGAGGACCTGTCCGTCCCACTTGCGGGGTTCGCCGTTGATGAGGACGGCGCTGATGTTGCGGGCGTCCGAGCCCAGCACGATCGTGCCGATCGGGTCGTTGAGCGGCATGTTGTTGAGGTCCTCGGCCTGGATGACCAGCAGGTCCGCCTTCTTGCCCGGGGTGAGTGAACCGGTGACGCCTGCCAGGCCGTTGGTGCGGGCGCCCTGGAGGGTGGCGAAGTCGAGGACGTCGTGGGTGGTGATGCGGGAGGGCCGGCGGTCGGTGCCGTAGGCGGCGTTGACCGCGCGCATCCGCTGGATGGCGTGCAGGGCCCGCATCTGGGTGAACATGTCGCCGGCCAGGGCGACTTCGACGTCGATACTCAGTCCGGGGCGGATACCGACCGACAGCGCCTCGTCGACGGCGGGGATCGCGGTCTCCAGGCCGATCTGGGCGTCGGAGGTCGGTGCGAGGGCCACGGTGGTGCCGGACTCGCCCATCGCCTGCCACGCCTCGGGGGTCAGCCCGGTGGAGTGGATGAGGGTGACGGCGGGGCCGAGGATGCCGTCCTTGGCCCAGCGCAGGACCGCCTCGGAGGAGGCGGTGCCGAAGACGGCGTCGACGCTGACACCGATGCCCAGCTCCTGGGCGACACGGGCGAGTTCGGGGCCGTAGGCGAGTGCGGGTCCGGCGATCTCGTCGGTGGCCAGGGCCGCCAGGCGCAGCGTGAGCAACTGGTCGTCGCTGCCGAAGTACCGGTCCTTGAGGCGGGTGAGGTCGCCGGGCCACTGCCGGTCCCAGTCACCGAAGTGCGGGCCCATGGAGGCGTGCACGCCGCGGATGCCGGTGTCCCGCAGGGCCTCGACGGCGGCGTCGGAGTGCTCGCGGGTACGGGAGTTGTGCGAGAAGTCGAGCATGGTCGTGATACCGCTGTCGATCGCGGTCAGGGCCGCCAGTCTGGTGCCGATTTACATGTCCTGGGGCCGGTAGACCGTGGCGTAGCCGGCCAGGGTGGCCATCACGTAGCCGCCGAGGTCGTCGACGTCCGGCATGATCCGGCGCAGCTGGGCCTCCCAGGCGTGCCGGTGGGTGTCGACGAAACCGGGGGCGAGGATCGAGCCGGTGGCGTCGACGACCACGGCGTCCGGTGCGTCGAGGCGGGGGCCGACGGCGGTGATCGTGTCGCCCTCGACGAGGAGGTCGCCGCCGTCGACGACACCGAGGCCGGGGTCCATGGTGACGACGGTCGCGCCGGTGAACAGGATCCGCCGCCGGTCGGCGGGCCGGCGCCGGAGCTCTTCGAGTACGGCGGCGCTGGTGGTGTCGTTGAGGTTCATGAGGCTCTTCTTTCGGTACGGCGGGGAGAGGACGGCGGAGGGGGAGGGAAGGGGAGGGCAGGGGAAGGGGAGGGCAGGGGAGGGAAGGGGAGGGAGCGGGAAGGTCAGCCGAGCTTCATGACGTAGCCCGCGTGGTGGAGTTCGTCGCCCTGGAAGGCGCCGTAGGCCCAGAAGCCGAGGTCGTCCAGGTAGTCGATGCGGTCGCCGTCGACCCAGTAGCGGCCCTGGTAGGCGTGCGGGCGTCCGCCCCGGGTCTCGTCGTAGCGGCCGTCGGCGGTGAGTTCCTGGTGCAGGAAGTCGTTCCGGTCGATCCAGACGCCGACGCGCGGGCTGCCGGTCAGGTCCGCGGCGGCCGGGATGCCCGTCCTCGGGGCGGTGGCCCGGCCGGGGACGGCGGCACCGGCCCACAGGACCGGGCGCCCGGCCGCGACGAGTGCGCGGACCTGCTCCGGCCGGGACATGAGCGTGGCCACCGCGCTCGGCACGTCGTCGGCGAGTTCGTCGGGTACCACCAGGAAGTCGGTGGTGTTGCCCGGCGCCAGCGTCGCCACGTACTCGGAGCGATGGCCGCGGCCGCCGGTCAGCGCCACGGTGTCCACCACGGCGGGGACGATGGTCATGCCGGTGGCGTCGACGACGATGGCGTTGTCGTCCCCGGCCGCGGTGACGATGCCAGGGCCGACACCCACGATCAGCGAGCCGACGAACAGGATGTCGGCGCCGACCATGGCCCCGATCAACGGGTCCATCGTCAGGATCCGGGCATTCGTGAACAGGATGGGACGCCCCTCGTCGTTCGAGAGGATCTCCTCAAGGGCCTCGGGGTTCCAGCTCACGGTGCCGGTGTCGGTGTCGGTGACGGTCATTGCGTGCTCCTCGAGGCGGGTGTCCGGCGGCTACGGCAGCCGCCTGACCATCAGCTTCGTGACGCCGGGGCGCCGGAACCAGGCCGCTCTGTCCCTAGGTGTCCGGCACCCACGATCCGGATGGCTCGCGATGCTGGGTGCGTGGCACCCAGGAAGCCCTCACCTGGGGAGACGGCGGCCTGGTTGCCACCGGCCGCCGGGCCGATCGTGGAGACATGACCAGCGACGACACGCCCCGCGACCCGCACCCGTACGTCGGTATGTGGGTGACCGCCGACGGCTGCATCCGCCAGGAACTGCTGCCGAACGGCCGCTACGACGAAGCCCGTGGCAATCGCCCGAGCGCCTACACCGGCAGCTACACCGTCACCGGCAGCCACCTCGACTACGTCGACGACACCGGCTTCACCGCCACCGGCGACGTCCGCGACGGTGTCCTGCACCACGAGCACCTGGTGCTGTACCGCGAGCGCGACGAGCGTGCCCGGCGGGAGAACCGGCCATAACCAAGGCCATAACCAAGGCCATAACCAAGGCCATAACCAAGGCCATAACCAAGGCCCATGGGCCGCGGCGGCCTCCGCCACCTCGTACGGGGCCCGCACGCGTGGCACCGCCCGGACCGTGGAGATCGTCTGGTCCCGGGCCGCCCGCCGGATGTGGTCGGAGTTGCCGCCGTTCTCGTCGCGTTCATCGGCGGCCGGTGGGTGCAGATGCACCCCGACTCCGAATCGTCGCCGCCCGCGGTGCCGGCCCGGTCCGGGGCACGCCCCGGACTGCGGCCGGACGGGCCGGTCAGGGCGACAGGGCGGACCGGGCGGACCGGGCGGACAGGCATCCCGGAGGCACGTTCCCGTCACACCTCCGGGGCCGCGGGTGAACCTGACCGTGCGTCGGGGAGATGGCGGCCATGGACGGCGCGCCGCGCTCGGCCACGGTGACCGCCTGCGGTGCGGTGACCGCGAGGGTGATGCCGCCGGACGCGCTACGGTCCTCGGCTGCCGCCTGCCCCAGCCCGAACTGCGCGCGGAGGGCCTGCTGACGACCGGCTACGCCGCGACCGTCATACGTGACCTGCCACGGCTCAGGACCTGGGGGACCTGGCGCCCGACGCATGACCCCCTCCTGTGCTGCTTCGACCTTCCGAACCCAGCCGTGACTCGGGGCTTCCGCTGTAGGTTCCCGTACCTTTGCGCATCCCGTATTGCGATGGGGTTCGCGGCGCGCGGGGCGTGTACCACTGGCCTACCGGCGTCCGCCTGTGGGGGAGCGGACGTCGGCCTGTACCGTAGCGCGCCCCTCACTGCTCATGGTCCGTCGACGCATGGGTGCGCTGTCACTGAGTGAGCGGGGATTCTGATCATGCAAACGTTCTGGCGCCGACCGCTGCTGGCGGTCGACGCGAAAGGGTACGGCGGCGTAGACGCGGTGACCCAGCGGCAGCTTCAGGAGGCCATCGAGCGGCTGTTGGGCGAGTCGGCCGCGGCGGTCGGCCTGGACTGGGAGCGCTGGAAGCTCCAGGAGGGCGGCGACTCGCTGTTCGCGGTTCTCCCGGAGGGGGCGTCCGAGCCCGACCTCGTCGACCCGTTCATGCGCCGGCTCGACGCCGGGCTGCGCGCCTTCAACCACGGACGCAGGCGGGAGTCGTGGCTGCGGCTGCGGGCCGCCGTGCACTTCGGTACGGCCTCGCCCGGCCCGATCGGCTTCGTCGGCCGCGCGCCCGTGGAGGTCGGACGCATGCTGGACAGCGCGGTGCTGAAGGCGGCCCTCGCGGCCGCGCCGGATGCCTGCCTCGCCGTCGCGGTGTCGCCGACCGTCTTCAACGAGGTGATCGCCCAGGCGTTCACGACCATCCGGACGGAGGAGTTCCGCGAGGTGCGGGTCGTGGAGAAGGAGCACAGCGGGCGGGCGTGGATCTGGGTGCCCGGATACGACGCGGGCGCCCTCGACCTCGGAGCGGCTGCCGGTTCGGGAACGGCGGGGACGGTTGCCGGTTCGGAAGCGGCGGAGACGGTTGCCGGTTCGGAAGCGGCGGGGAAGGCCCGTGCCGCGGAGGCGGTGAGCGCGGGGGGTGGTGAAGCTGTCGGCGCGCGCCCCTCGGATGCGCCAACTGCTCCCGGAGACACGGTGGTTCAGGTCTACACCGGAACCATCCATGCTCAGGGGGCCGTCTTTGGGATCTCCAAGTGACCTTGAGTGACGGCTGAGGATGAACGAGGAACTGTGCGAAGAGGGCTCGCCGAGCGAGCCGAGCGAGCAGATGTCCCAGGACGCCCCTGAGTCCGCGCCTTCGGGCGACCCGGAACCGGAACCGGACCCTGACCCGGAACCGGAACCGCGCTCCGAGCCGGAGGCGGAACCGGCGAAGCGGGAGGCGGAACCGGCAGAGCAGGAGGCGGCCCCCGAGGCCGAGGCCGGCCACCAGCCCACGTCCAAGAGCCGTCCCGGCCAGGTTCACCAGAACAACGTCAACCAGTACTTCTACGGAGCCCTCGACGCCTCCGGCGCCCTCTTCGGCGTCGGCGCCGCAGACTCCGGCAACGCTCGCCGCCGTGCCGTCGGCCGCCTGGACGCGGGCGAAGCGGAAGCGCTCATCGGGTCGTAGGTGAAGCCCGACTGCTTCGGGGAGGCCCTCCAGGCCCTGGAGGAGACCGGGGTGGTGGTCCTCGTCGGTCCGCCCAGCACGGGCAAACGCTCCGGGGCGGTGGCACTCGTGGACACCGTGGCCGAGGGGTCGGACCATGTGGTGCTCTCCCCGGGGCGCAGTCTGGACGACCTGGCCGGCGGCCGGGTCGCCTTCGAGCGGGGCGTCGGCTATGTCCTGCTCGACTGGATGGGCGAGGAGACGTCCGCGACGGCCGACTTCGACTGGCGGCGGGTCAGGGACACCGTGCGGGAGCACGGCGCGCACCTGGTCGTCACCACCGTCCACCCGGCCGCGCGGGTCGAGTCCGTCCGGTACGTGCCCTGGGTGCTGCCCGACCTCGCGGCCGTGCTGCGGGCCAGGCTGGCGAACGCGGGGTGCGACGGGGACGCCGTGCGGCGGGCCGTCGGCCTGATGCCCGGCGGGTGCAGGATCACCGAGGTCACCGCGGCCGCCGAGCGGATCGCGGGCGGTGCGCGGCCGGCCGAGGTCTGGCAGGAGTACGGCAGCGACGCGGCCCAGCCGGTGCGCGGCTGGTTCGAGTCGGACCGTACGCCGCAGGAGTGGGCCGAGCTGACCACGCTGGCCTTTGTCACCGGTGCGGGCTACCGCGAGGTCGAGACCTGCCAGAAGCGGCTGGAGCACTGGCTGGAGCCGGCCTTTCCGCCGCCGTTCACCGAGGAGGACCGGGCCGAGGCGGCGCGGCGCGCCGTGGACCGGCGGCAGTCGTTGACCCGTAACGCCCTGATCACCGTGGAGGAGCGCAAGGACGGCGCGCTCACCCGCACCGCGCTGGTCTTTCCGCAGCCCCAGTACCGGCAGTGGGCGCTGGAGGAGCTGTGGGCCAGGCGCTCGACGCTGTTCTGGGACGGCGTCCGGGACTGGCTGACGGAACTCGTGTCCGACCAGCCGACTCTCGCCCTCCAGCTGTCCGTGGCACAGGGCCTGGCCCTGCTCGCCCGGCCCGCCTTCGACGAGGTGGCCGACAACTACCTCCACTCGTGGGCGGCCGGAACGGCCGGCCGCTCCGGACAGTCCACGGCGAACCTGCTGCTCCAGTGCATGTGCCTGGAGGAGAACCTCGCCGCCACCGCCCTCGGCGTCGCCCGCGGCTGGGCCCGCTCGGTCAGCCCGGCGCTGCGGTCGACGGCCACGGCGGCCTTCAGCGGGGCGCTCGGCGTGCGCTTCCCCACGGACGCCGTGCACAGCCTGCTCCAGCTGATGGCCCGGCGTGACGGCCGGCCCATGGAGGCGGCCTACGCGCTGGCCGGGCTGGTCGCGGTGCTCGCCGAGTGCGGCGAGGACACCGGTGCGGTGTTCCGGCCGCTCGCCTACCGGCTGCGGGTCGAACGCGAGACCCGCACCGGGCGGCTCAACGACCACACCCTCGACAGTGTGCTCACGGTCCTGCGGGCGCGGGACGCCCGCACCGGCCGACTGGTGTGCGCCACGCTGCTGCAGACCGATCCGCGCCAGACGGACCGGCTCGGCCAGCTGTGGGCGGGCGTCCTGCAGAACCTGCCCCGCCGGAGACTGGCGTTGCGCGGCCTGTACGCCACCCTGCGCCAGCTCCCCGCCGTGTCGCAGGAGCCGAAGACGGTGGCCGAGCGTTTCGGCCGGGCCGTCGGCGCGGCACTGGCGCCGGGCGAGCGGTCCGGACTGCCCACGGCCCTGCGGCAGGCGGCCGTACCGCCCGTGGAGCCGGACGAAGAACTGATCGACCTCTTCCTTACCGCTGTACTGAGCACGGAGGACTGACACTCATGGCTGAGAATTATCCGCTCGTAGAGCAGCGGGAGTACGGACGGCCGGAGAAGCGCGGCGGCATCCTGAAGAAGCGTGCCCGGCGCGAGGAGACCGACCTGCCCAGGATCGCCGCCCACCAGGTGCGGGTGTTCAGGGTCGGCGAGGAGTACGTGGAGGACCACGGACAGCTGCGCGCGGACGACCCGCTGGTGGTCTCGGCCAGCTCGGTCACGGTCGTCGACCAGCGGGCCGAGGTGCCCGTGGTGGTGGAGACCCGGATCCCCTCCGCGCAGGCGGGCGAGTTCACCGTACGGGTGACGTACTTCAGCAACGTCGTCGACCCGTGCGCGGTCGTGCGGGACGGCGTCACGGAGGTGGAGGCGCTGCTGCTCGCGCAGCTGCTCGCGGTGCCCGGGCTCACCGAGGACGGCAGCGACCTGCCGATCGTGGAGTCCGCGTCGGTGCGCAGCCGCATCGACGCCCGGCTGACCGCGTACCACGAGATGCGGCCGGCCGAGGTGTCCGGCCTCAAGGTGCGCTGCGGGCAGGTGGAGGTCCGTACACCGGAGGAACAGGCCGCGCACCTCACCGAGATGGAGCACGCCGACCTGGTCCAGGAGGCCGCCCTGCGGCGGGAGATCCTGGGCGCGGAGCTGGTGCTGAAGCAGGAGGAGCTGCGCTCCCTGAAGGCCGAGCGCGAGGCGCGCAACGCGCACGCGCTGGCAATGATGGAGGAGGAGAACCGGCAGCGGCGGGACTCGCTGATCAGCCGGTTCAGGCGGTCCTCGGAGTCCGAGGAGCAGGAGCACGACCTCACGCTGCGTGGCCAGCGCAACCGGTCGACTCGTGCGGAGATCCAGGAGGACATCAGCCTGCTCGGCACCGACCCGCTCGGCGCGGCCTACCTGGCCTTCCGCAACGGTGAGATCAGCGCCGACGAACTCTCGACGCGCCTGCACGAGGCCGAGCGGGACCGGCTCGGGCGCTCGGAGGAATGGACCCGCGAGGACCGCGAGTACGACATGCGGCGGCAGGCCGTGCGGCGGGAGGAGGAGCGCTGGCGCATCGAACGCGCCGACGCTCAGCGGCAGCTCAACCGTGTGGACCAGCGCGAGGACGCCGTCGCCCGGCGTGCCGAGGACACCCGTCGCTGGAACCTGGAGCACAAGGACCGCCAACTCAAGCACGAGGAGGGCCGTGCGGACGCCCAGCGCTGGGAGCGCGACGAGCGCGAGTGGGCCCAGCAGCAGCTGGCGGTCCGCGCCGACCTGTACAAACAGGGCATCGCCCGAGGGCTGTTCGACAGTACGGGGTACGACGCGGGCGCCCTCATCAACAGTGTCGGGAACGTCCCCAACAGCCCGGGCCGGCCCTCGCGCGACGGCGAGGTGGAGGCCGAGGTCCAGGGCGAGCTGAACGACGGCACCCGGGCCGCGGACGAGGGCACGGCCGCGGCCGGGCGGCACACCGACGACACCGACGACACCGCGGACACCGAACTGGACTTCGGCGGTACCGACCAGGAGGCCAGCCTTGTCGACTGACACCCCGCTCCGCCCCGCCGGCCCGGCCTCCGTCGGCGGTCACGGTGACACCGGATCCGAGCGTCGCCCGGTGGCACCCGCCGGCGGCCCGGCGGCCCGGCTGCGCAAGCTGATCGGTGTCGACGAGGGGCTGCTGGCCTGGGTTCCGGAGGACCGCCCCCGCTACACCCGGTACGGGGCGCTGGTGTTCAACACCGCTCTGGTGGGATCGGTCTCGATGGCCCTGGCCCTCACCAGCTTCCGCTCCGACCTGCCGGGCATAGCCGTGGTCCTGGCGGCCCTGATCTGGTTCTGGGTGGTCCTCACCCTGGACAGCTGGCTGGTGTCCAGTACGCACGGCACCTCGGTCAAGAAGTGGACGTTGATGCTCCGCTTCTTTCTGTCGGTCCTCCTCGGCCTGTTCATCGCCGAACCGATCCTCTTCCAGATCTTCGACAAGGAGATCCGCCAGGAGATCGCCGTCGGCAACGAGCAGGCGGTCGCGGACTACCGGGGCATGCTCGTCTCCTGCAACCCCACCGACGGTGCCTCCACCAGCGACCGCGCGGAGTGCGGCCGTTACCAGCTGAAGGTGGTGGGATCGCCCGCCGAACTCGCCCGCCAGATCAAGACCGGCACCGCCCGCGCCGCCACCCTGAAAGCCCAGGTCGACGAGTTGTCCAGGGAGCACGACGACAAGCTGGCCACCGAGCAGCGCCTGTGCGGGCCGAAGTACTGGATCTGGACGGCCAACGGCCGGGACGTCACCATCACCTGCAAGCGGGCCCGCACGGCCACCGCAGCCGCGGCCACCGAACTCGCCCCGTACCAGAAGCAGTTGAAGGAGATGACGGCCAAGGGGCAGACCCTGTCCGCCGAGCAGGACAGCGCCGCCGACGCCTACCAGCCGAAGCTCCAGCGGGCCATCGACGCCAAGACCGCGCAGCGCGCCGCCGACCTGGACACCGACGGCATCCTCACCCGCGCCCACGGCCTCAAGGAGGTCGCCGGGTCGGACGGGTTCGCGCTCTTCCTCACCGTCGTCCTGCACCTGCTGCTCGTGTGCTTCGACGCGATGCCCGTCCTGGCCAAGCTCATGAGCGGCGCGACGGCGTACGACAGGATGCTCGGCAGGCGCTTCGAGACGAGCCAACGGCTGTACTCGGACGAACTCCAGGTGCAGCAAGCCTGCGCGCGGATGGAGCACGAGGCGCAGCGGTACCAGGTGGAACAGGACACCAAGGACCGGATGCGGCGCGTGCAGCGCCGCTACCAGCGGGCCCAGGCGGAGTACGCGGCCGAGGAGCGCACCGAACTGGAGGCCCGTATGAACCGCATCCTGGCGGCCCGCAGGGCCTGAACCCCCGGTCGGCGGTGGTGAGGTCACAGGGTGAGCGTGGCGTGCATCTCCCAGGCGAGGATCTCGGCGGGGGCGGTGGCGCTGACCCGGTGGCCGCCGGCGGCGGTGAACCGTACCGCGTCGCCCTCGTCGAGGGTGCCGGTGCCTTCCAGGTCGACGGAGCCCCGTGCGACGAACAGGTGCAGGTACGGGGCCTCGGGAAGGGTCACCTGCTGTCCCGGGCGTAGCCGTGCCGCGTGCAGTGCGGCGTGCCGGTTCCGGATCCGGATGGCGCTGGCGTCCTGGTGCCTGTCCATGCCGGAGGCCACTGTGACCAGTCCGCCGGCCAGCAGTTCGGCGTCGATTTCGAGCTGTTCGTAGCCTGGGGTGACGCCGGCCTCGTCGGGTACGACCCACATCTGGACGAAGTGCACCGGGTCGGTGGGGCGCTCGCCGGTGGACCGGTAGGAGTCGTTCTTCTCCGAGTGCAGGATGCCGGTGCCGGCGCTCATGCGCTGGGCCAGGCCGGGGTAGATCACGCCGGAGTGGCCGCTGGAGTCCTGGTGTACCAGGGAGCCCTGGAGAACCCAGGTGACGATCTCCATGTCCTGGTGCGGGTGGGTGTCGAATCCTGTGCCCGGTTGCACCAGATCCTCGTTGTTGACCAGCAGCACACCGTGGTGGGTGTTGGCCGGGTCCGGCTGGTGGGTGCCGAGGGAGAAGGAGTGCCTGGAGTCGAGCCACGACAGCCGGCTGGCCAGGCGTCGGCCGCCGCGCCGCACGTCCACCGTGGGAGTCAGCAGTGCGCTCATGGGGCGCTTCCTTTCACGCAGAGATCCACAATGTTCAACGTTCAACCTCTACGGTAACCCGGGATCACGTGAATATTCAACTGCTGGGCGCCGGGTTGGATGCACTGTTGGGTCAGGTGGTCCGTAACTCACTTGATTATTGAAGTCATGGCCCAGTCGCGCCGGCTCCTGGCCCGCGCGCTAGGGGATGGCCAGTTCCGCCCAGATGGTCTTTCCGGACGCGGTGTAGCGGGTGCCCCAGCGCTGGGACATCTGGGCGACCAGGAACAGGCCACGGCCTCCTTCGTCGTCCCGGCGGGCGCGTCGCAGGTGAGGTGCCGTGTGCGCGTTGTCGGAGACCTCGCAGAGCAGGCTGCGGTCCTTGATCAGCCGTAGCATCACGGGACCGGTGGCGTACCGGATGCTGTTGGTGACCAGCTCGCTCACCACCAGCGCGGCGGTGAAGGACAGTTCGGACAGGCCCCAGGTCTCCAGCTGGCGCTCGGTGTCCGTGCGGGCGTTCGCCACCATGGCCGGCTCCGGTGGCAGTCGCAGGTCCGCCACGCGGTCGGTGCCGAGCCGCCGGGCGCGTACGAGCAGCAGCGTGGCGTCGTCGGCCTGGGGCCCGGGCGGCAGGGTCGACATCGCCCGGTCGCACAGTTCCTCCAGCGGGCAGCGCTGCCAGGTGAGCACGTGGGCGAGGCGGTCGATCCCGCTGTCGATGTCGGTGCGCCGGTCCTCCACGACCCCGTCGGTGAAGAGCGCCATCACGCTGCCGTCGGACAGGCTCAGCTCGACGTTCTCGTACGGCAGGCTGTCCACCCCCAGGGGCGGGCCCGGCGCCAGTGAGGACAGGGCCACCGTGCCGCCGGCGTCGGCCACGATCGGCGGGGGATGGCCCGCGCTCGCCCAGACGCAGCGGCCGCCGACCGGGTCGTAGATCGCGTAGAGGCAGGTCACCCCGAGCGCCTTGTCGCTCAGCCCGTCGGCCGCGTCGGGCTCCGCGTCCTGCGCGACCAGGCCGTCCAGCCGGGTGAGCAACTCGGCCGGGTCCAGGTCCAGCAGCGCCAGGGTCCGTACGGTGGCGCGCAGCCGGCCCATGGTCGCGGCCGCGTGCACACCGTGGCCGACCACGTCGCCGACGGTCAGCCCCACCCGGGCACCGGACAGCGGGATCAGGTCGAACCAGTCCCCGCCGACCCCCACCCGGCTGTCGGCGGGCAGGTAGCGGTACGCCACCTCGACCGCGCTCTGCTCGGGCAGGTGCTGGGGCAGCAGGCTTCGTTGCAGCACCAGGGCCGCCGCGTGCTGGCTGGTGTAGCGGCGGGCGTTGTCGATGCCGACGGCGGCCCGCTCGGCCAGCTCCACCGCAAGGGTCTGCTCCTCGGGCCCGAAGGGGTCGGGGTTGCTGTCGCGCCGGAAGGTGGCGAGGCCCAGGACCGCGTCGCGGGCGAGCAGCGGGACGAAGAGGTCGCAGCCCCGGCCGGCCGGGAACCCTTCTCCCGGCGACGGGGCGGCACCGACGACGGGGCGGCTGGTGGCCAGGCTCAGGGCCTGCGGTGACGACGGCGCATAGGAGACCGGACTGGTCCGGAACTCCTCCGGGGTACGGCCGTGCATCCGCAGCAGACTGTGCCCCGGCGCGGAACCGGTCGGCGGCTGCCGTCCCTCGATGACCGCCGGCGGCAGATCCACCAGCACCTCGTCGGCCAGCTGAGGCACCGCCACGTCGGCCAGCTCCGCGGCCGTACGTCGCACGTCCAGCGAGGCGCCGATGCGCTTTCCCGCCCGTACGAGCAGCGACAGCCGTTCCTGGGCGCGGTAGCGGTCGGTGATGTCCAGGGACTCCTCGAACAGCCCCAGCGGTTCGCCCCTGGCGTCCACCAGCCGGTGGTACGAGCAGGACCAGACGTGCTCGCGCACCGGGTCGGCGGGGGCGCGCCCGCGATAGTGCATGCCGAGGACCGGTTCGCCCGTCTTGAGCACCTGCTCCATCACCTGGTCCTCGTCCGGGGGATGATGGCGGGAGATGAACTCGCCCTCGGGAAAGAGATCCGAGGCGGGCCGGCCGACGTACTGGGCGACCCCCGCCAGCTCCTGATCGGTGGAGGTGTTCCCCCAGACGACGCGCAGGTCCGTGTCGAAGATCGTCAGGCCTACGGAGGACTCGGTCGCCAGTCCCTGCAACATCGCCAGCTGGGCCTCCCAGCCGCGCAGGGCCGTCAGGTCCGCCGCGACCACGACGGTAGCGGCGACGCCTTGGTGGGTGAGCGGACTGAACGTCACAGCGGCGCGCAGGGTGTGTCCGTCCCGGCAGCGGAGGTCCAGGACCGTGCTGCGGGGCCGGTGCGTCTTGCAGAGAGCGGGCAGTCGGGGCCCCGGGGCCGTCGCCAGCAGCCGTTCGGCCGACCGGCCGAGCACCTCCTTGGGCGGATGTCCGAGGAGACGCTGGGCCGAGGTGCTCCACCCGGAGATACGGCCTTCCGCGTCCAGTACCGCGGCGGCGGCCTTGGTGAGGTCCAGAGGACTGTGGAATTCGACGGTGGCAGCATTCGGAAAACGATCCATGGCACCGCTTCCCTTCGTGCTCCCTCAGCATCCCGTGCCACACGACGGA
This sequence comes from Streptomyces sp. NPDC048417, assembly GCF_040651615.1. Taxonomy (NCBI): domain Bacteria; kingdom Bacillati; phylum Actinomycetota; class Actinomycetes; order Kitasatosporales; family Streptomycetaceae; genus Streptomyces; species Streptomyces sp. NPDC048417. The sequence goes on from NZ_JBEZKI010000045.1 coordinate 84,444, forward strand.
CGACAACCGCACGCGTTGGCGCCCCCGGTTCACGGGGGAGGGGAGCGCGTCGCGCCGTGGTGTGCCGTTGATCGGCCGCGGCGCCGTCGTGGCCGGTCGCTTCCCCACTCTCGGCTTCGCCCGAGCGGGGAACCCCCTAGCGGCGGAGACGATATCGATGCGGCCCCGCGCCCCTTCGGGGTGCTACGGAGCCCCAGCCCTTCGCACGTCGGCCGCGCCTTTCGGGAGACGTACGGCAGGTCACCGGCGCGGTGGCGGCGGGCGGCCGCCGAGAACGCCCCCGGGCCGCGGCCCGGACCTCCTAACCTTTGCGATGACGGCCGGATCGAACCGATGGCCCGAGCGACGATGGAGCACGTATGACCGACGAGGCGATGGGTGACGACGTCTACCAGCCGGACGGTTCGGAGGTGCAGGACGACGCGGGGCTGCTGGACGCGTCGGACACCCTGGACTACCGGGCCGGCGAGGAGGCCCTGGACGAGGGCTACTCGCCGCCGGAGCGGCCCTGGGCCGTGGAGCACACGGGCGTCACGGCGGCGGAGGGACAGCGCGGGGAGACCCTCGACGAGCGGCTCGCCGAGGAGGTGCCGGATGTCGCCGCCCTGGAGGGCGACGACATCGGCGACGCCTGGGACACGGACGGCGAACTCCTCGACGACGAGGTCGGCGACGGCCGCGCCGGACGGCTCGTCGCACCGGACGAGGGCGCCCACGAGAACACCGAGACCGACCTGTTCGCCTCCGACCGCGGCCTGGACGGCGCCGGAGCGTCGGCGGAGGAGGCCGCGATGCACGTGATCCCCGACGCGGACGGCTTCTGACGGTTCCGGGCACCGGGCCGCCTTGCGGCGTCGAACCCCGCTGCGAGGTGACCGGGGTGACGTGCGCGGGCGGCGCTGTCGTCCCGCGCGGGCCGTGGCGAGGCCCGCGGTGAGGTGGGCCGGTGCCGGTGCCCAGCCGACGCCGGTGCCCCGTGCGCGCCGTGCCCGTGCCGTCGGCCCGTACGGGCGCGGCGCCGGTCGGGGCGTCGGGGCGCCGGGTCAGGTCATGTGGCGCAGCAGTGCCGCGACCGCCGCCGGGGGCTCGCCGGGCGGGCGTACCACCATCACCTTCCAGCTCGGTGCGTGGCGGGTGAAGCGATAGGAGGTCAGGTCCGGGAAGCGGTGGGCGATGGTCGGCGGCATGATGCAGACGCCGAGGTCGCCCCGGACCAGTTCGGACGCGGCCACGATGTCGTTGACCTCGAAGGTCGTGGCGCGTTCGACGCCGGCCGCCCGGAACGCGCGGTCGGCCGCGTCGCGGATCGCCCAGCCGGGGGTGAACTCCACCTGCGGCAGCTCGGCGATGTCGGCCAGGTCGACCGTGCCCTCGGGGCCGGTCGTGGTGAGGCTCCGGCGGGGCGAGGCCACCAGGACCATCTGCTCGTGGGACAGCAGTTTGGTCACCAGCCCGCGCTGCTGCTGACGGTCCAGCGCCACCACCGCCAGATCCACCGTGCCCTCCCGCAGCGCCTGACGGAGGTCGATGACCGCGGCCTGCCGCAACCGCACCATCACCCGCGGGTGTTCCGCCCGCAGCGCGGCCAGCGCATGGTGCAGGTTCGCCCAGACCCCCTGCATCGTGCCGACCGTCACCCGGCCGCGCAGCTCCCCCTTCGCCGCGTCGACCGCCTCGCGGGCCAGCTCGGCGGCGCGCAGCGCCTGCCGTGCCGCCGGGACGAACGCCTCCCCGGCCGGGGTGAGCCCGACCCGGTGGGTGGTCCGGGTGAACAAGGGGGTGCCCAGCTCGCGTTCCAGCGCGCGGACCGTGCCGGAGACCGCGGACTGGACCACGTGCAGCCGCCGCGCCGCCGCCGTGAATCCGCCCGCGTCCACCACCGCGACGACGACTTCCATCTGCCGTAGGTCCATCATCCGCTCCCGCCGGCGCAGCGCCCCGTCTCGGCGGGACGGCGATCTTCGCAGCATCCTAGGCAGGCACCGGCTCCCTCCGGCGCGGACCGGGGGAGTGTCGGCCAGGCGCTCGGCGGGGAACCGGATCCGCGGTTCCCCGGGACGGACCGCACGGCACTACGCCGAGCGCTTCGCGCTCTGCCGGCGCTCGGTCAGCCAGTACAGCAGCGCCAGCACCGGCAGGGCCGCCCCGAAGAGGCTGACCGCGCTCCAGCCGCCGGCCCGGTAGGCGATCGAGCCGAACTGCGAGCCGAGGGCGCCGCCTATGAAGAAGATCGCGATGAAGGCGCTGTTGAGGCGGGCCCGGGCGAGGGGGTCGAGCTGGTAGACGGTGTGCTGGCCGAGGATGAGGCTGGTCTGGACGGCCGCGTCCAGCGCGACGGCCCCGAGGGCGATCAGGAGCACGCTGTGCTGACCGAAGCCGGCTATGACGAAGGCCAGCGCGGCGAGCGCGAACGCGGCACCGGTCATCTTCCGGGTCAGCCCGTGGTCCGCCCAGCGTCCGGCGAGCGGCGCCACGGCCGCACCGGCGGCTCCGACCAGCGCGAACACACCGACACCGACGGCGGAGTAGTGGAAGTACGGCCCGGTCAGGACGTAGGAGACGGTGGTCCAGAAGGCGCTGAAGGCACCGAACATCGCCGCCTGGTAGAGGCCGCGGCGCAGCAGCGCGGGGTGCGTGCGCACCAGCGCCGCGGTGGAGCGCAGCACATGGTGGTACGGCACGGACGTGGTCGGCGCGTGCCGGGGCAGGGCCAGCCGCAGGGCCACGCCCAGCAGGGCCATCAGGACGGCCGAGCCGAGGTAGACGACCCGCCAGCCGGCCACGCTGGAGACCAGGCTGCTGAGGGTCCGGGACAGCAGGATGCCGGTGAGCAGGCCGCTCATCACCCGGCCGACGATCCGGCCCCGCGCGTGGTCGGGCGCCAGGCTCGCGGCGAACGGGACCAGGATCTGGGCCACCACCGAGGTGGCACCGCTGATCAGGGACGCGATCAGCAGCATCGGGAACCCGGTCGCGAGACCGGCCGCCACCAGGGCGAGCGTGGTGACCGTCAGCAGGGCGGTGATCAGGCTCCGCTTCTCCAGCCGGTCACCGAGCGGGACCAGGAAGACCATGCCGATCACATAGCCGACCTGGGTGAGCGTGATCAGCAGACCCGCGGTGGCCTCGCCGATGTGGAAGACACCGCGCAGCTCGGACAGCAGCGGCTGGGCGTAGTACAGGTTGGCGACCGTCATACCGGAGGCGACGGCGAACAGCGCGATCAGCCAGCCCGGCACCCCGTGGGCGGGCTCTGCGGCGGGCTTCCGGCGCGGGGAGCGGATCTCGGACGACGACTGGGACACGGGGACCTTCCTGACAGGAGGAGTGGCTCTCATCCACCACAAGCGCTCCGCCACCCGCCATGCTTCCCCCTGCCGGGCGATGGTCCGGGATGTCAGTCATCTTGATCCCAGATGACCGTCGTTCGCGCCTGGTGACGGGCCGGCGCCGGTCGACGTCGCCATCGACCCCGCCGCCTTCGACCTGGGGGCCGGATCGCGCAATCCGCCCCCCGCCCGAACGGCGGCCGGACACGACGTCGACACGGACATCGGCGTCGCCCGCCGCCGGCCGTCCTGCCCCGGCCCGCGCGATCTTCGCCGCCGACGTGGACCCGGCCCCGGCCACGGTGCTCACCGTCTCGGCGGCCCCTGGCCGACGCGGCCCGGAAGACCGAGCCGCCCTGGTGCCCGGCGAACGGCCTGGCGCCGCGGCAGGCAACGTTCGCCCCGTCCCGACGCCCGGCACGCACTCTCGCCGCACCGGCCGAAAGCCCAAGTACATCCAGTACGACGACTTCCG
>NZ_JBEZKI010000046.1:0-87202 GCF_040651615.1 Streptomyces sp. NPDC048417
CTGACCGCGGGAGCCTCGGAGGTGGCGTCCACGCTGATGGCCGGGGAGCGGGCGCTGAAGGTGCTGGCGCTGGTCGGGCGGATCGAGGAGGAGGGGACCGCCCTCGGGACCGCCGTGCGCGGGATCATGGAGGTCATCCGGGGGGTGGAGCGGGCGCTGAAGGCGCTGAAGGAGATCCGTGGGGTCGCCGAGGTGGCTCGGATGGCCAAGGGGGGCATGGAGTTCACGGCGTTCCAGACCCTGTTGGAGGATCCGGGGGCGTTCAAGGACCCGGAGAAGCTGGCTGGTCTGTTGGCCGAGGGCGCGGTGATGGGCGTCGGGTTCGGGGTGCTGGGCAAGGCACTCGGCAAGGGGCTGAAGGCGCTGGGGCCCGCGGCGCTGGCCAGGCTCAGCAAGTCGATGGGGCTGGACTGCGCGGCCTTCGAGCGGCTGAAGCTGAACCCGGGATTCAACAAGCTGCCCGCCTCGATCCGCAACCTGATCAAGACGTTTGTGCGGGACCCGATCGACGTGGCCACCGGTGACATGGCCCTGTCCCGCACCGACGTGTCCCTGCCGGGCGTGCTGCCCCTGGTTCTGGAGCGCACGCACATCTCCTCGTACCGCTTCGGCGGCTGGTTCGGGCCCAGTTGGGCCTCCACCCTCGACCAGCGCGTCCAGGCCGACGAGGAGGGCTTCGTCTACGCGGCCGCGGACGGCGCACGTCTCTGCTTCCCGGCCCCTGATCCCGACACCGGCGAACCCGTCCGACCGAACACCCCCGGCTCACGCCTGTTGCTGTCCTGGGACACCGAGATCGACGGCGGTATCCGCGTTCACGACCCCGACGCGGGCCTGGACCACGTCTTCCACAGCCCTGTGCCCGCGGCCGACGACACGGCCGTCGACCTGCCGTTGCAGTACATCCAGGACCGCAACGGCAACCGCGTCACCATCGAGTACAAGACGGGCGACATCCCCGCAGCCGTCGTCCACTCCGGCGGCTACCGCATCGTTCTCGACCACGACCCCGCTCGCTCCCGCATCACCGGCCTGCGTCTGACGGACCCCGCCCACCCGGACCGGCCCGGCACCACCCTGGTCACCTTCGGCTACGAGGACGGCCACCTCACCGAGGAGACCAACTCCTCCGGCCTGCCGCGGCGTTACACCTACGACCCCGAAGGCCGCATCACCTCCTGGACCGACCGCAACAACACGACCTACTGGTACCGGTACGACGACCAAGGCCGAGTCACCGCCACCGGCGGCACCGGAGGCGCCCTCGCCTCCGCCCTCGCGTACGACGAGGCATCACGCACGACCCGCGTCACCGACTCCCTCGGCCACATCCGCACCTACGAACACAACGAGGCGCTGCGCCTGATCCGTGAAACGGACCCGCTCGGCAACCCCACCCGCCAGGAGTGGGACGGCGACCTCCAACTCGTCTCGGAGACGGACCCGCTCGGCCGCACCATCCGCTACGAACGGGACGAGAACGGACGGGTCGTTTCCGCCGGCCGACCGGACGGCCGGACAGCTCAAGTCACGTACGGCGAACTGGGGCTGCCGGTGACCGTCGTCGGCACGGACGGCAGGCAGTGGGACTGTGCATACGACGAGCGTGGAAATCTGACCTCTGCCACAGCTCCGTCGGGAGCCGTGAGGAAGTCCGTCTACGACCGAGCGGGCCGCCTCACCAGCGTCACCGACGCACTCGGGCACACCACCCGCATCCAGTCCAACGCCGCCGGAGTTCCCGAACACATCACCGACCCGTGCGGAGCTTCGACCCGGCACACGCTGGACGCGTTCGGCCGTCCCGTCACACTCACCGACCCGCTCGGCAACGTGACTCGCCTGGAGTGGACCGTCGACGGGAAGCCGGCTCGCAGCACCGCCGCGGACGGCACCACCGAGTCGTGGACCTACGACAACGGGGGAAACCGCACCAGCTACACCGACGCCACGGGCGCCGTCTCCCGCTTCGAGTACACGTACTTCGACCTGTTGTCGGCGCGTACCGGCCCGGACGGCGTTCGGTACGCCTTCGCCTACGACACCGAGTTGCGCCTGACCGGGGTCACCAACCCCCAGGGTCTGACCTGGAGGTACGAGCACGACGCCGCCGGACGACTGGTCACGGAGACAGATTTCGACGGCCGCACCCTGACCTACACCTACGACGCGGCGGGACAGCTCACCAGCCGCACCAACGTGCTCGGCGAGACGATCCGCTTCGAACGTGACGAACTGGGCCGGACAACCCTCAAGGACGTGGCCGGCCGGCAAACCACCTACGCGTACGACCTGACCGATCAGCTTGCCCGGGCCACCGGTCCGGACGGCACCACCTTCACGCTGCTCAACGACCGCGATGGACGCCTGAGCGCGGAGACGGTCAACGGCCGCACTCAGACCTACACCTACGACATCCTGGGCCGCCGGACCAGCCGCACCACCCCCACCGGCGCCACCACCACCTGGTCCTACGACGCCACCGGCCGCCCCACCGGGATGCAGGTCTCCGGCCGCAGCATCGACTTCGCCTACGACGAAGCAGGCCGGGAGCTGACGCGCCGCATCGGCGGGACAGCCACTCTTGAACACGGCTTCGACGCCCTGGGCCGCCTGACCACCCAGTCGGTGACCCGAGCGGACGGCCGCACGCTACAGCACCGGTCCTACAGCTACCGTGCCGACGGCTACGTGACCAGCATCGACGACCAGCTCGACGGCACCCGCCACTTCGACCTCGACCCGACCGGCCGCGTCACCGCAGTCCACGCCCACAACTGGACCGAGACCTACGCCTACGACAACGCCGGCAACCAGACACACGCCACCTGGCCTGCCCAACACCCCGGAGGCGAGGCCACGGGCGCCCGTACTTACACCGGCACCCGGATCACCCGCGCGGGCAACGTTCGCTATGAACACGACGCCCTCGGCCGCATCACCCTGCGGCAGAAGACCCGACTGTCCCGCAAACCCGACACCTGGCACTACCAATGGGACGCGGAAGACCGCCTCACCCAGGTCATTACCCCCGACGGCACCCGTTGGCGCTACACCTACGACCCCCTGGGCCGCCGCACCGCCAAACTCCGCCTCGCGACGGACGGCGAAACCGTCGCGGAGCGCGTCGACTTCACGTGGGACGGCGCGACACTCTGCGAACAGACCACGCAATCCGCCGACCTCCCGAACCCCGTCACCCTCACCTGGGATCACCAGGGCCTCAAACCCATCGCCCAGACCGAACGCATCACCGCGGCCGATGCACCTCAACAGGAGATCGACTCCCGCTTCTTCGCGATCGTCACGGATCTCGTGGGCTCTCCCCGTGAACTCGTCGACGAACAAGGGGATATCGCCTGGCGCGCCCGCAGCACCCTCTGGGGCGCCACCACCTGGAGCAGCGATGCCACCACCTACACCCCCCTCCGCTTCCCCGGGCAGTACAACGATCCCGAAACCGGCCTCCATTACAACTACTTCCGCCACTACGACCCCGAAACCGCCCGCTATCTCACCCCTGACCCCCTAGGTCTCAGCCCCGCCCCCAACCCCAACACCTACGTCCACAACCCGTACACCAGGACCGATCCACTCGGTCTCGAAGAGTGCGGCGAGGACCTGATCTCGGTCTACCGCAAACAGACCGACCACCCATTGAGCCAGCGGATTCACATCGGTGAGAACGGCGAGGTGACAATCACCGGCAAGGGCAAGCTCTATCTGAACATGAGCGGCAATATCAAGCACACATTGGAATACCGGGGTGACGACGGTCAGATCGTCACCTTCAAGATCCCCGAAGACTATCTGATCAAGATCCGTGAGTCCGCTCTGCCGCAGAACAAGGATGATCATCCTGATGGTGACGCCTTCACCCGCACGGAATGGAAAGGCCTGCTCCAGGAGTACCCGGAAATCTCCGATCCGACCAAGGGGAAGGACCTCTACGGGATCCCGGCCAAGCTCCTCGATGAACTCCGCGACAACATCATCAAGGGCTCCGGAGATGTCGTACAGGAAAGATAGGATCGTGCGATGATCCACAGTGAGGAGAGTGTCGCCGCCGAACTGGACCGCGTTCGGCAGCGCCCCGCGACCGAGTCGGCTCCGCCGGTTCTGGCCGCTTTCACCGTCGATGTATTCGAGGGGACGACCCCCGAGGCGTACGCGCTACGCGTACGTCACGTTCTGTCGGCTGCCCTCCACCTCGCCTGCACGGCGGAGTTCGGTGATGAAGACCTGCCGACGGACGAGTTCCCCGACTGGTTCAAGGCGGTCTCGGTCCGGGACGGTGAGGCGCCGTCACAGGAATTCGCCGGACGCGGCCGCACCGCGTACGTGGACCGTAGCGGTGGAGGCCCTTGGTCGTTGCAGAACTGGATCTATCGGTTCGACCCGGAAGAGGATTCTCGCGGCTGGGAGTTCTGGGACGTCGTCCGGGTGGGGCCGTCGCGGCTCCGTGTCTGGGTCGACAGTTGGGGGGAGTCCTTCTTCGGCTCCCTTGAGCTGCTGTGGCTGCTGTACGTAGCCGGTGCCACACACGTCGAGGGACCGGAGGTTCACAAGGCGGGTACGTGGGCGTCCGAGGTGCGCGGTCGGTGACGGAGGCAGAGCAGGTCCGAATCGTGCGGGGCGGCATACGCCGATTCCACGATCGCGGTGTATCAGGCATATCCGGCTCGGCCCGGAAGCTGAACCAGGAAACAATTCTGCGGATCGACATGGAACGGGCCGGGTTCGAACGGGCGCTGGCGCACGCGGCCCTCAGCCACTTCCAGCCTGGTGTGCACGAGGACCGGGCCCAGGCCGGGAAGTCGCTTGTAGGGTGCGAGTCGCCCCGAAGGGGAGGCCGGCCACAGGGGGGGGCATCACAATCAGCAGTGCGGCCCTGGCCTCAGTCAGAGCCCCTCGCCTCGCACCACCATCGCGATGACCGCCCCCCGCCATCGACCACACGGCGGCGGTTTCGAGTCCTCCGCTTCCGAAGGTGCCTCCGAGCGTCGTCGCGCTGTAGTAGCCGCCGTACGTGGCGAGCATCATCAACGCTCCGTCACGGATAGCGAGTTCCCGACTCAGGATCAGCCCGTCGGCGACGAGTGGGTATCCCCGCCGTCCACCGGTGCGCCGCTCACCTCACGCCGCTGAATCCGCAGGGCGCTCGCTCCGTCCGTGTCTGCGTCTTCGAGGTCCAGCGCCTTCCGTGCAGCGTCTCGCGCTCGAGGTCCTGGGAGGACGAATCGGCGAGGGCGTAGTCATCACCCGACCCGACCGGACGTGGCCCGACCCGACCCGACGTCCCATGCTGCGACAGATGCCGTAAACAGATGTCGATGACGCCTCGGTGCGGCGGGCCACCCCGGGGGGGGTGGTCCGCCGCACCAGTGGTTCAGGTCCCGCGTATCTGCGGCCTGCTCTTGGTCAGCGGAGGCCGAAGGCCCGGATCACGGTCTGTGCGACCGCGTTGCCGGCGCTGTCGTGGGCGTGTGCCCGCAGCGAGACGAACCGGGCCTGCTTCGGGGCGGACAGCCCGAACCGACCGTCATGTCCGCTGGTGATCTTCCGCCAGGTGCGGCCGTCGTCGTAGGACACCTCCAGGGTCACCGCCGACAGCTTGCCTGCGCCCACGGCACCCGGGAGTTGGGTGGCCGATGCCGTGAGCGTCGTGTTCCTGGCGGTCTTCCCGGCCGCGTCCGTGCTGACGGCGTACTTGATCTGCGGCAGCGGCAGGACGGCCTGTTCGTCGCCCGACGGGGCTTTGGAGGCGAAGTCCCACTCGGTGTGCGTCGTGGGGGAGTACGGGCTCACCGTGCTGTCCCGGCCGGCGTCCAGGACGAGACGGTAAGGCAGCTTGCCGGCACCGGGTGCGTCGGCCTGCACCATGGTGTTCCCCGCGTTCTGGGCCAGTTGGGTGTCACCCTGGTACAGCGTGAGGGACTGCCGTGTGCGCTCGTAGTCCATGGACATGCCGACGTGGTCCGAGCCGCCCCAGGCGGGGACGTCGAGGGTCAGCCGGCTCCCACTGCGGGTGGGCGGATGGTAGTTGTCGTTCAGGTACGGGCGCTCGATGGGCTTGAACCACTCCTGGGTCTGCGTGCTGCCCGCCCGGTAGGTGGAGCGCGGCTCGATCTCGTAGAGCAGGTCGTCGACGTACGCCTCCTGGCTCCAGGAGTATCCGGGTCCGGTGGAGACCCAGTCGACCCGCTGGGAGTTCATCGGCTCACGCATGGTCGTGCCGATGCCCCAGGTGCTGTTGTAGACCGGCCAGTCGAAGCGGAACTCACCGCCGCCCAGGGTCGGGTCGGGGCTGTCGAAGGTGACGTTCACCCGCGCGAGGTTCTTCGGGCCGCCCTGGACGACCAGGTGGTCCGGGATCTGGTTGTGCCACGTCCACATCAGGTCGTACACGTAAGGGCTGACCGGCTGCGAGTCCACCGAGAGCGCCGCCCCGTGAGCGGAGGCCTGGCCGAGGAGCTTCTCGCCCTCGTCCGTGCTCAACAGCGCGACGTCGATTTTGGCGGGGGTGTGCGTCCACTCGTCGTCGCTGTAGCTCCGGAACCCTCGCCCGGGTGTGTTGTTCACGACCAGCAGGAGCCTGGCGCCGGCCTTGATCGCCGCGATGGCCTGGTCGGCGTCGCTGATCGTGTCGTTGCGGCGGACGACGACCGCCTTGCCCCGCGCGTCCACACCGGCGTAGTCCGCGTTCGTGCCGTCGCCGGCGGCCACGAGCGGAAGCCTGTAGTGGCCCGGGGACAGCGGGGTGACGTCCTGTTGCCGGTGGGCGTCCGTGAACTCGGTGGTCTTGGTCGCGATGGCCAGTGCCGGCTGCTCCTTGCGCCAGCGGGCGCCGAGGTAGAAGTCGCCGTGGGTCACCTTGTGCGTGGTGGGCTGGGCCCACAGGCTGTCGTAGTTGGTCTGGGTCTCCATGTAGTCGCGCCACAGCTGGCCGCCCATCGAGCGGGCGTACTCCAGGCGCTGGTAGGTCGCCTCGGTCCGCTGCGGCGTGGTCATGTCGATCCGCTCGATCTTCGTGGCGTCCAGGGTGACCGTGGCGTCGTGGTCCATCACGACCTCGGGGTCACCGAGCAGTGCCATCCCCATCGAGTGCGGGCCGTGGATGCCCTGCACGGCCTTGAAGGACAGCACCGAGTAGACGTCGTTCGGGAGGTACATCTGGGATGTGCCGGTCTCGTCGACGAGCCAGAACTGGGGCGCGTCGTCGCCGGACCGCAGCAGTTCGATGACCCCTGACATGGGCTTTCCGTGTGCGTCCTTGAGGACCACGGTCAGCTTGTGGGTGACGTCGCCCAGCGACACCGCCGTGTGGGTGACGACCTTCCCCGCGGTGTCGGCCGCGACGACCTGGCCGCTCCAGCGGCCGTTCCCCGTCGCTTGGGAGCCGTCGATGGTGACCGTGACCTCGGCGGTGCCGTGCGCCGGCACGACGACCTCGGGGGCGGACAACCGGAACATTCCCGCGGGGGCGTTCGGGGCCTGAACGGACAGGTCGAGGGTGACCGGAACGGCACCTGTGTTGGTGTACGTGACCGGGCGTTTCACGGCGTCGGACGCACCCGTCGTCACCTGGCCGGCGAACGCCGTCGCGGAGGCGAAGACGTCGGCGCTCAGCGCCGACGGGACGTCCACCCGGCCGCTGCCCGCCTGGAAGGCGTCGTACTTGGGCGTCTGCTTCGAGCTGCTCACCAGGAGGTCCTTCAACTGGGAGCCGGTCAGCCCGGGGTGCGCGGCCGCGAGGAGGGCCGCGGCGCCCGCGACATGCGGGGTGGCCTGGGACGTCCCGCTGAACGTCAGGTAGCTGCCCTCGCCGAACGGCGAGTACTGGGAGCGTGCCGCCAGCACGTCGACGCCGGGCGCGCTGATCTCCGGCTTGAGCCCGCCGTCGACGCGCGGGCCCTGGCTGGAGAAGTAGGCGATGTCGTCCGAGGAGTCGACGGCTCCCACGGTCAGGGCGGCGTCAGCCGCGGCCGGGCTGCCGATGCTGTGGTCCGTACTGGTATTGCCCGCGGCGACCACGAACAGGGCCCCGGTCTCGGCGCTGAGGCGGTCGACCGCCGTGCTGAGGGGGTCGGTGCCGTCGGACGGTTCCGAGGAGCCCAGGCTCATGTTGATGATGTCCGCGTGCTGGTCCACCGCGGCCCACTCCATGCCGGCCAGCACCCAGGAGTCCTGGCCGGAACCCTCGTCGGAGAGCACCTTGCCGATGTGCAGGCGCGCGCCGGGGGCGACGCCCTTCTCCTTGCCGTCCGACGCGGCTCCGGTGCCGGCGATGGTGGACGCGACGTGGGTGCCGTGCCCATGGCGGTCCGTCACGTCCTCGTCCGGGACGAAGCTCTGCGAGGCCGCTATCCGGCCGGCCAGGTCAGGGTGTTCGGCGTCGACACCGGTGTCCAGGACGGCGACGTCCACGCCCTGCCCGGTGTCACCGGCCTGCCACGCCTGCGGTGCGCCGATCTGGGCGGTGGACTCGGCGAGGTCCGCCTTCACGACACCGTCGAGCCAGATGCGGGCGATGCCCTCGCCGAAGGCCGGTCTGCCGGACGCGGAGGCGGCTGCCGTGGTCCTCGAGCCCGACGCAGGCGCGGAGGTGACAGCCCGCCAGAAGTCCGCCGACCGCTCCCGGTCCTCGGCCAGCGCGGCACCCTGGACACTGCCGAGGGCCCTGACCCGGGTAGCGCCCTCGGGGGTAGCGGAACGCAGCCCTGTGGCGGCTTTGCTGTCGTACGAGACGATCAGCGGCAACTGATCGCGATGTGCGTCGTCGTAGCCGTCCGCGACGAGCCGGCTGATGTTGAACAGGCGCCTGTCCAGCGTGCCCGCCGCCAGGTAGGGGAGAACGGAGTCGGGGTAGACGTACAGGTCGCCGTTCGTCTCCATGATGTGCGCCTGGGCTTCCGCCCCGGCGGCACCACGCACATCGACGGTGCCGCGGCCGGCACCGGACTGCCGTGTGACAACGACGTCACCCGTGATCAGGGTGACCGAGTGGATTCCCGGCGGCACGTCGCGCTGCGCGGCGGGAGCGTCGGAGCCGTTGGTCGTGGCTGCCGCGGCGTGGGCGGCGGACAGGGCGGCGGGTTGGGCCAACGACAGGAGGGCGGCGCCGGCGACGGCGAACACACTCCAGCGTCTCGGTGATGATCTCAAGGGATTCCCTGACTGTTCCGTGGGGCCGGGGGCAGCCCGCAGGCGATTCATGGCTGAAGTGACGGATCGGCGGGAGGGAGAAGGGGGAGAAGAGGGAGGGAGAGGGGAGGGGAGGGGAGGGGAGAGGGGAGGGGAGAGGGGGAGGGGGAGCCGATGGCCGATCGATCGTGAGGGTTCTGGGATCGCGGCAGGCGTGGACGATCAGAGTTAAGGCTTGTGGCGGGGAGATGTATAGACCAGGCTCGTGTCTGATATCGCCAGCTGGCGAATCGCGCCACTGCCGGCCCGACGGCCCGCCGGGAGGTGACGACGAGGAGGATGCCCGGTGCTCGACGCCCTTGGGATCAGCGAGTTCGACGAGCGGGTCTACCGCACCTATCTGGCCGAGCCGGACCGGACGGCGCGGGAGATCGCCGAACACCTGGGCGCCACACCCAGCCGGATACACCACGCGGTGGCCCGGTTGGTGGAACTGGGCGTGCTGCGAAGAGAACGACACGGCGAGTACCGGCCGGTCAGCCCGCGGACCGCGTTGAGCGCCCTGCTCGCCAGGCGCCGGGCCGATACCGAGGCGGCGTTCACCGCGGTGTGGGACGCGGTCGACGACCTGGCGAGTGAGTACCGCGCCAACCGGCTGCAGGGGGATCCGACCGAGCTGGTGGAGGTGATCTCCGGTGAGGCGGCGGTCACGCTACGGGTGGCCGAGCTGACCCAATCGATGCGCACCCACTTCTGGGTTCTTGACCGGCCTCCGTACCTGGGCCCGTACAGCGTCGAGTTGGAGGAGACCTTCACGATGGAGCTGCTGGGCCGCGGCCTCGACATACGGTCCGTCTACACCCCGGAGGGGCTGGAGCTGCCTGGCCGATTCGAGCTGATCACCCGCCTGGCCAAGCTCGGCGAGCAGGCCCGGCTCCTGCCGTCTCTGCCGTTCCGGCTGCGGATCATGGATCGTCGGGTCGCGCTGGTCGCACTGATCGGAGGACAGTACGACAAAATTGCCGTCGTCCATCAGTCGGGTCTGCTCGATGCGATCCTCGAGCTGTTCGACGTCTACTGGCAGCGGGCTCAACCCATCGCCTCGACGGCCCCGGAGACCCCCGACCAGCCGAGCACGGACGATCTCCTGCTGCTGAGAATGCTGCAGGCGGGCTACAAGGACCAGGCGATCGCCCGGCAACTGGGGACGAGCGCGCGCACCGTGACCCGCCGCATCGCCGCGATCGCGGACCGGCTCGGCCTCGATACCCGCTTCCAGCTGGGCACCGAAGCCGCCAAGCGAGGCTGGATCTGAGTGAACGCTCAGGTGTGCATGAGCCGGTCAAGTGCGCTATGGGGTCCATAGGTTGCGTAGCCCAGTGATCTGTCCGACGCCCGATGGGGCTTGATCGAAGCGACGTTGACAACCTGGAGGGAAGCCCGGCTCGATCGCGGGCCCACCGGAAAGCCGGCATCCGTCGAACTCCGCGATGCATTGAACGCGGTTCTCGGCCAGCCACTCGGAAGGAAGACTGAACTGGCAAGCAAGAAAAGGGAGTTCGATCGTAGGATGTGCCGCGACTGATCCCCGCCCGGTTGAAGGACGTACGCGACTCATGAGCGACCCTGTGACGACGCCCGAGCCGGCGGACCAGCAGAAGATCGACACGTCGGTGCCGCACTCCGCCCGTATCTGGAACTACTGGCTCGGCGGCAGGGACAACTACCCCGTCGACGAGGCGGCCGGTGACGCGTACACCGAGGTGTTTCCCGGGATCGTCACCATCGCCCGCTCCAGCCGGGCCTTCCTGCGTCGCAACATCGGGTATCTCGTCTCCGAGGCGGGCATCCGGCAGTTCCTGGACGTCGGCACCGGGCTTCCGACCGCGCAGAACACGCACGAGGTCGCCCAGGGGCTCGCTCCCGAGGCGCGGATCGTCTACGTCGACAACGATCCGATGGTGCTCACCCACGCCCGTGCGCTGCTCTACTCCACCGACGAGGGCGCGACCGCCTACATCGATGCCGACGTGACGGATCCGGACCGGATTCTTGAGGCCGCCGCCAGGACGCTGGACCTCGGTCGTCCCACCGCGCTCATCCTCAGCAACATCCTGGGCCATGTCGCCGACTACGACCAGGCCCGTTCCATCGGCACCCGGCTGATGGGCGCCCTGCCCTCGGGCAGTTACCTCTCCATCAATGACGGGTCGCGTGGCATCGACCCGGTCTTCGAGCAGGCCCAGGACGCCTACAACAACAGCGGCGCCGTTCCGTACAACCTGCGCTCCATCGACGAGATCACCGCGTTCTTCGACGGTCTGGAGCTTGTCGAGCCCGGTGTCGTCTCGGTGACGGAGTGGCGGCCGGAGCCCGGTTCGGGCGCCCCGGAGGTCATCGCCGAGCACGGTGGACTCGCGCGTAAGCCGTAACGACAGGAGTGGTGCGGTCTGCGCCCGCTGGCACAGGACAGGAAGAACAGCGCCAGGTGGCGGTGCACGCGGGAAACGCTGTGGTCTTAGGGGCAGCTGGTGCTGGACGGGCCCCTGCGCCGCAATGGGCTACTCCACTACGCACAACCTTCCGGAAGGCCGCCGGTCTGAACAGACACACACCTACGCGAGCTACCGGGGGTAGTCATGCGACGGATAGGTACTGCACTGGCCGCGATGACGCTGGCGGGCGGCGGTCTGTTGGCCGGCACGGTTCCGGCGGTGGCCGCGCCGACGGCCGTGGACTGTGCCGTGACGTGGGGAAGCCTGGACAAGGCCGGTGACTCTGCTGCCTCCAGGCGACTGGCCGACGTCAGGGCCGGACAGCACGAGTGCTTCGACCGGCTGGTCTTCGACGCCCAGGGCACGGCGGCCGACCCGATCGGCTACACCGTCCGCTACGTCGACGTACTGCACCAGGACCCGAGCGACGTCGTGGTGCCGATCAAGGGCGGAGCCATTCTGGAGATCTCGCTGTTCGCCCCGCGCTACGACCCGGCGACCGGACAGCCCTACCCGCCGCTTCCTTCCGTCAGCGTCACCGGGTACCGGACCTTCCGGGAGTTCAAGGTCACAGGTGGCTCGGAGGGTTACACCCAGGCCGGACTGGGCGTCCGCGCCCGGCTGCCGTTCCGGGTCTTCCAGACGGCCAACCATCTCGTGGTGGACGTGGCTCACACCTGGTGACCCCGCACGGCCGGGGTGTGTTTCCACCAGGGCCGGCAGGGAGGAGAGCCGGTCGGCTTCCGCAGCGGGCCGGTCGCCGGGGTGGCGACGACCCGCTCGGGTGCGCTGCTGACCTTCTGGACTCCGAGCATGGTCTGGAGCTCGTCGAACCCGGTGTCGTGTCGGGGACGGAGTGGCGGCCGGGGCCGGTTCGGGCGCTCCGGAGGTCGTCGGCGAGCACGGTGGGCTTGCGCGGAAACCATGACGGCAGGAGTGCGCGGCCCAGGCGGACGGGAAGGTAGCGGGTCGGCGGTGTCGGTCAGGCCACCGCGCTCAGCGTGTCCGCCAGGCGGCGCCTGGCCGCGCGGGTCGCCGGGAGGGCGGACAGGGCCGCCGCGCCCAGGACCGCGGCCGTGCCGAACACGGCCAACAGCACCACCGGCGGGCCTTGTGCGATGCCCGCCCCGATACCGCTCGACCTGCCCTGTGTGTTGATCAGCCAGCGGGCGAGCGGGGCGCCCAGGGCCGTGCCCGCCAGGACCGCTGCCAGTGCGGTGCAGGCGGTGGCCGTGACGGTGACGCCCGTGATCTGGCGCGGGGAGAGGCCGATGGCTTTGAGGGCCAGCAGGTCGCGTTCGCCCTCGCGTACCGTGCCGCCGATGGTGGTGAGGAGTTCGATCAGGCCGATCAGGGCGAGGACGGCTATCACGCCGGCCGCCACTCCGCGCAGCGGTGCGAGTCCGTCCGCCGGGTTGGTCACGGTGTGCACGTCCAGGCGGCCGTCTCCGGCTGCGGTCAACCGACCGGCGGCCTGGCGCACGTCGGTGCCGGGGCGCAGGCGGACCTGGTACAGGGTGGGGGCGAGGGCGGGGTCGTTCTCGCGCAGGGTGTCCAGGGACGTGGAGATGACCCGGCCCGCGTTCTCCGTCTCGATGCTGCGGCCCACGATGTGCAGGATCTGCGGCTGGTTGCTGACGGTGATCCGTATCCAGGTGCCGACGCGCACGTCCAGCAGGTCGAGCAGGCCCTGGCCGGCCACTGCCTCGTCGGTGCGGCGCGGGGGGCGGCCCTCGGCCAGGGCGTACGGGTAGGGGTCCCGTTGGGTGCCGAAGCCGCGCAGGGCGATCGTGGCGTTCTGTCCCGGAGCCAGCGCGGCCACCTCGACGCCCGGATAGGCGGCGGTCACCTGCGGGTCACGGGCCAGCAGGGCGCGGGTGTCCCGGTCGTCGAGGCCCGCGTCCGCGTGGACGGTGAGGGCGGCCGGGAGGCCGATCCGGCCGGGTTCGCTGTGGAAGCGGCTGATGGTGGTCCACGCGCTCATCGCCACGACGATGAGGAGGAGGGGCAGGGCCAGCCGCGCCACGGTCGTGAGTGAGCGTGTCCGGCGGGCGAAGGCGGTGTGCCAGCCCAGGACCAGGACGGGGGGTACCCGCAGGCCCAGTGCGCGCCGGGCCAGGGCGGAGAGGTGTCCGGCGGACTGCGGGGCGATGGCGGCGGCGCCGCGGATCGACGGGAGCGGCGTCGGGACCGGTGGTACCCGCCCCGCCCGCCAGGCGGCCAGTCCCGTCGTCGCGGCGATGAACAGCATCGCGCCGGCCGGGATCGCGACGAGCGTCACCGTGTGGCCGGGCAGGCTCTGCCAGAGGGCGATCGCGTCGCCGAGGCGGCCGGGGAGTCTGCTGCCCAGGGACCGCGTCAGCGCGGCCGCGGTCACCGCGCCGAGCAGCGCGTACGCGATGTGCTGGAGGAGGAAGACGCGGACTACCTGCTCCGGGGTGAAGCCGATCGCCTTGAGGATGGAGATGTCGCGGAGATGGCCGCGGATGCGGGTGGTGATCGCGCCGTGGACGGCCAGGCCCGCGGCTATCAGTGCGCCCAGTCCGAACAGGCCCAGGACCTGGCCGAGCAGCCGGTTGTCGCCCTGTGCCTCGGCGCGCGCCTGCTGCCAGGTGGCGACCTCGCCGATCACGCCGGAGCCCAGGACGGTCACGGCGCGCTGCACGGGGAAGTCCGTGTCGTCGGGGTTGGTCAGGCGCAACCCGATGACCTGGCCGTTCGGGGTGTGGACGACGAATGGCGGGGCCCAGACGAGGCCGGGCTGCTCGTCCGGGTCGTAGCGCGGTTCGGCGCTGTCGGCGATGCCGAGCACGGTCACCGTCCGGGCGGTGCCGAGCAGGGTGAGCGTGTCGCCGGGCTCGGCGAGCAGGGCGCGGGCCAGATGGCTCTCCAGGACCACGCCGTCGGGGTTCGCCGGGTCGAGCCAGTGGCCGGAGGCGAGCAGCGGGCGGCCGATCGTGAGGTGCTGGGGGGTGGCGCGGAGTTCCACGGCGGCGCGGGTGCCGTGGGAGGTGAGAGTGGTGGACTCGGTGGCGTACGGGCCCGCGACCGACTCCACGCCGTCCAGCCCACGGAGCTTTTCCAACTGCGCGGATCTGGCGGTGTGGATCCACACGTGCGCGCCGCGGCTCTGCTCGAAGACGCGCTGCCAGGGGTTGGTGGCGTAGCCGAACAGGGCCGTCGCCAGCAGCAGGGACAGGACGATTCCGACCGTGGCCAGCACCAGGAACAGTGCCTCGCCGCGGTGCGTGCGCAGATCGGAGTGCGCCCAGCGCAGGGTGGCCCGCATGCGCCTCAGTCCCTCGGGGGGACGTCGTACGTCCGCATGTCGGCCCGTCAGTCCGTCAGTTCCAGCACGCCGGATATTCCGGTGCCGCGGGTGGGCGTGCCGTCGAGTTCCGCGTCGTCGGCTATCCGGCCGTCGAAGAAGCTGATCACCCGGTCCGCGGCGCTGGCCAGCCGGGCGTCATGGGTGACCAGCAGGATCGTCTGGCCGCGGGCGTGGAAGCGGGACAGCAGCCGCATCACCTCGCGGGTGCCCTTGCTGTCCAGGCTGCCCGCGGGTTCGTCGGCGAGGAGCAGCGGGGGATGGTTGACCAGGGCGCGGGCCAGGGCGACGCGCTGCTGTTCGCCGCCGGACAGTTCGCCGGGCAGGCTGCGGTCCTTGCCGTCCAGGCCCAGTTCGGCGAGGAGTTCCATGCGTTTGGTCCGTGCTTGCTTCGGGGGGACACCGGCGAGCAGCGCGGGCAGCTCCACGTTGTCGGCGACCGACAGGTTCGACACCAGGTTGAAGAACTGGAAGACGATCCCGATCCGCTTGCGGCGCTCGACGGCCCAGCGGGCCTCGCTCCAGTCGTCCGCGCGGGTGCCGTCCAGCCAGACGCTGCCGGCGTCGGGCCGCTGGAGTCCGCCCAGCAGATGCAGCAGCGTCGACTTGCCGGCCCCGGACGGACCGGTGACGGCGACGAACTCGCCCGGCCGCAGGGAGAGGTCCACCCCGCGTACGGCACGGGCGGGGGCGCCCTCGCCGTGGTGTGTCCTGACCAGGCCCTCGGCGCGCAGCGCGAGCATGGCCGGACCCCCGGCGCGCAGCACAGGAGCGGGAGCGTCACTCAATCCGGCTCCTCCAGTCATTCCAGTTCTTCCAGTCCTGCCAGGTCTTCCAGTTCTTCCTGGCACCGTTCCAGCCAGTCGAGGTCGGCCTGCAGGTGCAGCATCGCGCCCTCGATCAGCAGATGCGCGATCCGGTTGTCGCGGTTCTCGGCGGCGGCCAGCTTCGACAGGCTGCGCATGGTGGTCAGGTACTGCCGCCGCTGCCGGTTGATCAGGGCGATCTGGTCGGCGAGTCCGGTCCGCGGAGCGAGCGCCAGCTTCATGAAGAACTCGTCCCGCACCCGGGGCTCGTCCTCGGGTTTCTCGAACCAGGCGCGGAGTTCGTCCTGCCCGGCCTCGGTGAGGCGGTAGACCTTCTTGTTGGGCCGGCTGGACTGCTCGACGTCCTCGCCCTCGATCAGCCCCTGCTTCTCCAGACGGCCCAGGGTCACATAGACCTGGCCGACGTTCGGCTGAGGGTACGCGGAGCCCAGCAGTTGCTCAAGGTCCTGCTTCAGCTCGTAGCCGTGGGCCGGACCGCGCGCGAGGAGTGCCAGGAGGGGCAGGCGCACGTGTGCAGTCCTCCTGTCTACCGATTGTGCTCCGCACCCTAGTATCGCCCATACCTAACAGGTATACATGGCCTCCGACTCGGGGTGAAGGTGCCCCGTGCGGTCGCGGTGCACAGGGAGGAACCTATGCGGTGGTTGCGTGCCGCGGGTAGGGGTCTCCTGGCTCTGGTCGTGGTCATGACCGGTTACGTCGCCTCGGGGGCCCACCCCGGACAGGGCGGCGGCGGCCGCGGCCCGCTGACCGTGGCCACCGCGGGGGACCTCACGGGCTATCTCGGCCCGCTCCTGGAGGGCTGGAACCGCACCCACCCGGGCGAGCGGGTCACCCTCGTCGAACTCCCCGACTCCGCCGACGAGGCACACGCGCAGATGGTCACCGACCTGCGCGGCGGCGACCGCAGCCGGTTCGACGTCCTCAACATCGACGTCGCCTGGACCTCGGAGTTCGCGGCGGCGGGCTGGATCCGGCCGCTGCCCCGCGACCGTTTCCCGCTGGGCACCTTCCTGCCGCGGGTCGTCGACACGGCGACCTACGACGGACGGCTGTACGCGGTCCCGTACGTCACCAACGCCGGCCTGCTCCTGTACCGCGCGGACATCCTCGCCGAGGAGGGGGTGCGCCCGCCGCGCACCTGGGCCGAGCTGGAGCGGGACGCGAAGACCATCGCGCCGAAGTACGGACTCGGCGGCTACGCGGGCCAGTTCCTGCCCTACGAGGGGCTCACCGTGAACGCCGCCGAGGCCGTCTACTCGGCCGGCGGCACCATCCTCGGGGACGAGGGCGCCAAGGTCACCGTCGACTCCGCGGCGGCCCGCGAGGGCATCGGGTTCCTCGCCCGCGGGGTGCGGGAGGGCTGGATTCCCAAGGCCTCGCTGACGTACACGGAGGAGGAGTCCAAGCAGGCCTTCCAGGACGGTCACCTGCTCTTCCTGCGGAACTGGCCGTACGCGTACGTCGGCGCCTCGGCCAAGGGCTCGGCGGTCGCCGGCAAGGTCGGCGCCGTACCGCTGCCCGGACGCGACGGGCCGGGGACCAGTGTCCTCGGCGGCTCCAACCTGGCCGTCAACACGCACGCCCGGCACCCCGACTCGGCCGCGCGGCTGATCGCGTACCTCACCAGCGCGCCCGTGCAGCGCCAGGTCCTCACCCGCGGCGCGCTGCCGCCGGTGCGCGCCGCGCTGTACGACGATCCTGCGCTGATCCGGGAGTTCCCCTATCTGCCGACGCTGCGCGCCAGCGTGCAGACGGCCCGGCCGCGCCCCAAGAGCCCGCGCTACGACCAGGTCAGCCTGGTGGTGCAGGCCGTCGTGCACGACGCGATGACCGGGCACGAGACGCCCGCGGCGGCGGTGCGCCGACTGGCGCGGGAGCTGGCCGCCCTCTCCGACCGATAGTCCGGTAGTCACCTGTCGCTAGTTACGTGTTAGGTAACGCCACGGTCTCTTCTGTGCCCTTCAGTGGGCAGTATTTCCTGATATGGCAACCCAACTCGGCAGTAGCTTTCGCCTTACTCGTTGACACCTTCTCGACACGTCTACTTAACATGCATGCATAACGGCTGCCCCTCGCAGAGACAGGTCAACGGGTTGAACAAGCACCCTTGGTGGCGTGACGCAGTGATCTACCAGGTGTACGTCCGCAGCTTCCTGGACAGCACCGGCGACGGCATCGGCGATCTGGCCGGCGTCCGGGCCGGGCTGCCGTACCTGAAGAAGCTCGGTGTCGACGGGATCTGGCTGAGCCCCTTCTACCCCTCGCCCCAGCACGACCACGGCTACGACGTGGCGGGCTACCGCGACGTGGACCCGCTCTTCGGTGACCTTGCCGAGTTCGACCTGCTGACGGCGGCCGCCCGGCGGCTCGGCATCAGGGTGCTGCTCGACATCGTCCCCAACCACTGCTCCGACGAACACCCGTGGTTCCGGCAGGCCCTCGCCGCAGCACCCGGCAGCCCGGAGCGCGGCCGCTTCCACTTCGCCGACGGCCGGGGCCCCGACGGTTCCGAGCCGCCCAACAACTGGCACTCCATGTTCGGCGGCCCGGCCTGGACCCGGGTGACCGAGCCGGACGGCCGGCCCGGACAGTGGTACCTGCACATGTTCGCGCCCGAGCAGCCCGACTGGAACTGGCGCACCCCCGAGGTCGCCGCCGAGTTCGACCAGGTGCTCCGCTTCTGGCTCGACCGGGGCGTCGACGGCTTCCGCATCGACGTCGCCGCCGGTCTCTTCAAGCACCCCGAGCTGCCCGACTCCCCGGACCCGGAGGCCGACGCCCGCACCCGCGACTCGGTCAACCCGCTGGCCTGGAACCAGCCCGAGGTGCACGACGTCTGGCGGCACTGGCGGGCGGTGTGCGAGGAGTACACGGCACGCGACGGCCGCGAACGCCTCCTCGTCGGCGAGGTGTCGGTGCCCACCGCCCGCGACCACGCGCTGTACGTCCGCCCCGACGAACTCCACCAGGCCTTCTTCTTCGACCTGCTGAGCGCCCCGTGGAACGCCGACGCCTTCCGCAAGGTCATCGGCGAGGCCATGCAGGACATCGCCGGCACCGGCTCCACGGTCACCTGGGTCCTCAACAACCACGACCAGGTGCGCACGGTCACCCGCTACGGCGAACCCACCCCCGAGGGCAGCGGACTCGGCGCCGCCCGGGCCCGCGCCGCCGCCCTGCTGATGCTGGCGCTGCCCGGCGCCGCCTACATCTACCAGGGCGAGGAACTGGGCCTGCCCGAGGTCGTCGACCTGCCCGACGACGTGCTCACCGACCCGATCTTCCGGCGCACCGGCAGCCGGGCCCGGATCCGCGACGGCTGCCGGGTCCCGCTCCCGTGGTCCGGGCAGGCCTCCCCGTTCGGCTTCACCTCCGGCGCCGAAGGGGCCCGGCCCTGGCTGCCGCAGCCCGACTACTTCGCCGAGTACGCCACCGACCGCGCCCTCGCCGACACCCGCTCCTTCTGGCACCTGTACCGCGACGGACTCCAACTCAGGTCCCAGCTGCCTCAGTTGGGAGACGGCCCACTGGAGTGGCTGGACACCCCGCCCGGCGTCCTCGGCTTCGTCCGCGGCGACGGCCTGGTCTGCGCCGTCAACTTCGGTACGGCACCCACCCCCGCACCCGTCTCCGGCACCCCCCTGCTCGCCAGCGGCCCCTGCCCCGCCGGAGTACTGCCCGGCTCCACCGCCGCCTGGTGGATCAACGACCTCTGACCCCACCCCCGTTCGACTCGCGCTCTCCCGAAGGAACATCAATGATGATGCGACGACGCACCACCCTGCTCACCGGCTGCACCGCCCTCGCCCTCGCGCTCGGCGCCACCGCCTGCGGAGGCAGCGGCGGCCCAGTCTCGGCCGGCGGCGGCGACAAGGCGCTCAGCGGCCAGACCGTCACCGTGGCCGGCGTCTGGTCCGGCGACGAACTGAAGAGCTTCCAGAAGGTCCTCGACGCGTTCAGCGCGAAGACCGGCGCCAAGACCCAGTTCGTCTCCACCGGCGACAACGTCTCCACCGTCATCGGCAGCAAGATCGAGGGTGGCAACGCCCCCGACGTCGTCATGGTCCCGCAGGTCGGCGTGCTCCAGCAGTTCGCCAAGAGCGGCTGGCTGAAGCCGCTGTCCAAGACCACCCAGCAGTCCGTGGACAGCAACTTCGCGCCGGTCTGGAAGAACTACGGCAGCGTCGGCGGCACCCTCTACGGCCTCTACTTCAAGGCCGCCGACAAGTCCACCGTCTGGTACAGCCCCGACGCCCTCGACCAGGCCGGCGTCAAGCCGCCCACCAGCTGGGCCGAGCTGCTGAAGGACGGGCACACCGTCTCCGACTCGGGGCTCGCCGCCTTCTCCATAGGCGGCGAGGACGGCTGGACCCTCACCGACTGGTTCGAGAACATCTACCTCTCCCAGGCCGGACCCGAGAAGTACGACGCCCTCGCCGCCCACAAGCTCAAGTGGACCGACGCGTCCGTGGTCAAGGCCCTCGGCACGCTCGGCACCCTCTTCAAGGACAAGCAGCTGATCGCGGGCGGCCAGAAGGAGGCCCTCAACACCGACTTCCCGGGCTCGGTGGAGAAGGTCTTCGGGCCCAAGCCGGAGGCCGCCATGGTCTACGAGGGCGACTTCGTCGCCGGCGTCGCCCACGACCAGTTCGGCAAGACGATCGGCAAGGACGCGACGTTCTTCCCGTTCCCGGCCGTCGACGGCGGCACGGCGCCCGTGGTCAGCGGCGGTGACGCGGCGGTCGTCCTGAAGGCGGCCAAGAACGCCACAGCCGGCATGAAGCTCCTGGAGTACCTGGCCACGCCGGAGGCCGCGGCCGTCTGGGCGAAGGAGGGCGGCTTCCTCTCCCCGAACAAGAACCTGGACCTGTCCTCCTACGGCGACGACGTCACCCGCGCCATCGCCAAGTCCCTGGTGGGCGGCGGCGACTCGGTCCGCTTCGACATGTCCGACCAGGCACCCGCGGCCTTCGGCGGCACCAAGGGCGCCGGTGAGTGGAAGATCCTCCAGGACTTCCTCGCCGACCCGGCCGACCCGAAGGCGACGGCCGCACAGCTGGAAAGTGCCGCGGCCAAGGCCTACAAGGGCTGACGGCCGTGACCGCGACCGTGGTCTCAGAGAAGACCAGCCCACCGTCGACCGGGCAGGCCGAACGTGCCAGACGGACCCGGCGCCGCGGGCGGATCATCGCCCTGCTCTTCGTCCTCCCGGCCCTGCTCCTGCTGGGCGCGCTGGTCGTCTACCCGGTGCTGTTCTCGATCGGCCGGAGCTTCTTCGACGCGTCCGGCACCAGGTTCGTCGGCGGCGACAACTACACCGAGATGTTCCGCGACCCGGCGACCCTCAAGGCCATCCGCAACACCGTGATCTGGGTGCTGGTGGCCCCGACCCTGCTCACCGGGCTCGGGCTGATCCTCGCCGTGCTGGTGGAGAAGGTGCGCTGGGCGACCGCCTTCAAGCTGCTGCTGTTCCTGCCGATGGCGGTGTCCTTCCTGGCCGCCGGCATCATCTTCCGGCTCGCCTACGACGAGGACCCGCACAAGGGCGTGCTCAACGCGGCCGTGGTCACCGTGCACAACGCGTTCAAGGGGACCGCCGAGTACCCCACCGCCCGCGCCCGCACCGGCCAGGACCTCACGGCCGAGAAGGACGGCTCGTACCGCACGGCCGCGAACCTCGGGCCGGGCGACACGGTGACGCTCGGGCTGGTGGGCGTCGCACCGAAGGACCTGCCCGGCGGCGCACGGCCCGCCTACCCGGCGGCACAACGCCGGGCCACGGCCGGTGAACTGGGCGGGGTGGTCTACCTGGACTTCACCCCGGGCGGCGGCGGCAGCCCGGGTGTGGTCGACCGTACGGAGAGCGGGCTGCCGCGGATGAAGGTCGAGGCGGTGCGCGCCGACGGCAAGGCGGTCGCGAGCACCAGCACTGCGGCCGACGGCTCCTTCCACTTCACGGGACTTGCGGCCGGCTCCTACGAAGTGCAACTGCCGGCCTCGAACTTCGCTCAGCCCTACCAGGGCGTCTCCTGGCTCGGACCCGCCCTCGTCACGCCCGCCATCATCGGGGCCTACCTGTGGATCTGGACCGGGTTCGCGATGGTACTGATCGGAGCCGGGCTGGCCGCTCTGCCCCGGGACGCCCTTGAGGCCGCCCGGATGGACGGCGCCAACGAGTGGCAGATCTTCCGGCGCATCACCGTGCCGCTGCTGGCGCCGGTGCTCACCGTGGTGTTCGTGACCCTCGTCATCAACGTGATGAAGGTCTTCGACCTCGTGTACATCATCGCGCCCGGGCCGGTGCAGGAGGACGCGACCGTCCTCGCGACCCAGATGTGGCTGGTGTCCTTCGGCGGCGGCAACAACCAGGGGCTCGGCAGCGCGCTCGGCGTGCTGCTCCTGGTCCTGGTCATCCCCGCCATGGCCTTCAACGTCCGGCGCTTCCGGAGGAGTCAGCGATGAACGTGATCAGGCGCGGCCTGGGCAACGCCGTGGTGCAGGCCTTCCTCGTGGTGGTCGGGCTGGTCTGGCTCACCCCTCTCGCCGGGCTGCTGCTGTCCTCGCTGCGGTCCTCGCAGGACTCGGCGAGCAGCGGCTGGTGGACGGCGCTCGCCAGCCCCGGGCAGCTGTCCTTCGACAACTACTCGGCCCTGCTGAAGAACTCGGGCATGACCCGGGCCTTCTGGAACACCGTGCTGATCTCGGTGCCGGCGACCACGCTGGTGGTCGTGGTGGCGGCGCTGGCCGGATACGCCTTCGCCTGGCTGGACTTCCCGGGCCGCGAACCCGTGTTCCTGCTGGTGGTCGCCCTGTTGGTGGTACCGGTACAGATCGGCCTGCTGCCCGTCGCCAAACTCTTCGGGCAGCTGGGCCTGTTCGGCACGATTCCCGGTGTGGTGCTGTTCCATGTGGCGTACGGACTGCCGTTCGCGGTGTTCCTGCTGCGGAACTACTTCGCCGAGATGCCCAGGGAGATGCTGGAGGCCGCCCGGATGGACGGCGGCAGCGAATGGCGGATCTTCACCCGGCTGGTGCTGCCGGTGGGGCGGCCGGCGATCGCCAGCCTCGCCATCTTCCAGTTCCTGTGGGTCTGGAACGACATGCTGGTGGCCCTGCTGTTCGCGGACAGCTCCTCGCAGCCGCTGACCGTCGAACTCCAGTCGCAGATCCGGCAGTTCGGCAGCAACATCGATGTGCTGGCGCCGGGCGCGTTCCTGTCGCTGGTGGTGCCTGTGGTGGTGTTCTTCGCCTTCCAGCGGCACTTCGTGCAGGGCGTGATGGCGGGGTCGGTCAAATAGCCCCCGGTGTGCGGGGCGTGCTCGCACGCCCCGCACACCGGGTACGTCAGGCCGAGGCGCGCGGGGTGGCCGGCCGGCTACGGGCGCGGATGCGTGAACACGCCGAGCAGGCCGCCCTGGTGGCCGAGGGCTGGCGGCCGCGCTGGCGGAGCGAGGCGGTCGCCTTCTTCGAGCTGCTGCCGCACTGGAGCGTCGAGCGCTCCCACTGAACCCGCCCGCCCACAACGCCCCAACGCCCCGCCCGCCCACAACGCCCCAACGCCCCGCGCACCCGCAGCGCCCCACTCACCCACAGCGCCCCACTCACCCACAGCGCTCCGCGCGCCTGCGGCCCGGCGACCGGTACGGCCCTGCCGTACCGCTTCTAGTCCGGTTCCGGTGCCTCCGGCCGGTTGGCCGGCTCCTTGACGTGCCCCTCGCGGAGCTGCTCGGCCGCCCAGTGGGCCCACTCCTGTTCCAGGACGCGCTGGCGCAGGCCGTGCTCCAGGACGAGCCGGCCGCACTCGGTCAGCGCGTCGCGGTCCCAGTCCTCCGAATCCCGCAGCGCCAGCAGGGCGTCGTACTCCTTCGCGGCGGTGTCCGCGTGCCGCAAAAGCCGCTCCACGGCCTCCTCGCGCGGCAGGAGTCCCAGGAAGAACGTCTGCAGCAGCATCGGGTTGCGCTGCGGCCGGTGCTCCTCCGTCTCGGCCAGCCAGCGCCGCGCCTCCGCATGCCCTTCGGGGGTGAGCGAGTACTGCT
The DNA here is from genome assembly GCF_040651615.1 of Streptomyces sp. NPDC048417. Lineage (NCBI taxonomy): Bacteria > Bacillati > Actinomycetota > Actinomycetes > Kitasatosporales > Streptomycetaceae > Streptomyces > Streptomyces sp. NPDC048417. Next base: position 23,834 of record NZ_JBEZKI010000046.1, read on the forward strand.
TGCGGCCCCGCGGACCCTCGTCGGTGACCTTGATCAGGCCGGTGGCGTCCAGCTTGGTCAGCTCGCCGTAGATCTGGCTCTGCTTGGCCGGCCAGACGTAGCCGAGCGAGGTGTTGAACATCTTCAGGAGGTCGTAGCCGCTGCCGGGGCGGAAGACAAGCAGACCCAGAAGGGCGTGACGAAGGCTCATGCCCGCACTCTAACCCGTCGCCCTCCAATATTGACAGGTCGCACTCCCACGTTCCGATGTTGACATGTTGGTTATGGAGCTTCTACGTTCCACCTGTCAAAATTGGAACCTCGCGGTGCTCGCCATGGCCCGGGATCCGGAACAGGGGGACGCGATGCTTCGGGAAGCCGCTGAGGCCGCGTGCGTGCAGGACGCGGTGCTGACGCGGGCGGCCCAGTCCGGCGAGGTGGCCGCGCTGGGGGTGCTGCTGGAGCGGCACCGGGCGGGGATGCGGGCGGTGGCACGGAGCGTGCTGGGGGCGGGAACCGACGTCGACGACGTGCTCCAGGACGCGGCGCTCACCGCGCTGCTGCGGATCGGGGACGTACGCGATCCGGCGGCGGTGGGCGCCTGGCTGCGGATGATCGTGCGGAACGGGAGCCGGGCGGTGCTGCGGCACTCCGCCCTGGTCCGGCCGGTGGAGGAAGTGCCCCTGCCGGCCCCGGACGCCGGCCCGGAGCAGTGGCTGGAGCGCACCGCCGTACGGGACTGGATCTGGGCGGCCATGGAGGAGCTGTCCCCGGTGCTGCGCATGCCGCTGGTGCTGCGTTACCTCTCGGCCGGGGACGCTTCCTACGAGCAGGTCGCCTTCGCGTGCGGGGTGCCGGTGGGGACGGTGCGCAGCCGGCTCAGCCGGGGGCGGGCCGAGCTGGCGGCGGCCCTGGCCGCGACCGCGGACGTCGCGCACGGTGACGCCAGGCAACGGGTCCGCGCCAGCCGTGTCGAGGCCCGCCGGATGCTCGACGCCGCCCGGGAGCGGGCTGCCGTCGGTCCCGCACCGGCCTCCTGACGTTCAGGCGGTCCGCTGAGCGCGAGTTCGTCCGTCCTTCGGGGGTCGCCCTGCCGTCCTCAAGGCGGTGAAGCAGGCGCAGAGTTCGACGCCCTACCTGTGCAGGTGGGTGATCACCGGGGCCGGTCCTCCTATACGGGCGTGTGGCCCTCCAGATAGACACGTACGGGTCCGGGAAGCCCGGCGGCGATGGCTTCCGCGAACGGGGACCAGCGGAGCTGCTCCGGGCCGAGCCGCGCCTCCGCGGACGGGGTTTCCGACAACAACTGGCACACCGCGAACGAACGCGCGTCCGGCGGAGCGGTATCCGGCGAAGCCGTGTCCGTCGGCCGTAGCAGCGTCGAGCCGTCGACGAGATAGCCCGTCAGCTCGTACACCAGGCGCGCCGCGGTGGCCGTCGCCGATTCGGCTGGTTCAGGAGTGCCGGACGGCAGTTCCCAGCCGCCCTTCTCGTTCACCAGCAGCAGACGCCCGTCGTACACGACGACCGCACCCACCACGCTCCCGGCGGCCTGCTCCGACGTCATGGCCCACCCCTGCCTTCCCGCTCCGCCTGACCGCCGGCCGGCCACGTCAGCGCGATGATCCTTCCCTACCCCGGACACACCGGCTCACGCCGTACGGCCGCACCGGCCCGACCCGCCCTGGAGCCGCCCCTCAGCCGCTGACGATTCCCACGACGAGATTGATGGCGGTGGCGAGAATGCCGGTGCCGAAGACGTAGGACAGCAGTGTGTGACGCAGCACGATCGCCCGGATCGCCGAACTCGAGACATCGGTGTCGGACACCTGATAGGTCATGCCGAGGTTGTAGCTGAAGTAGAAGAAGTCCCGGTACGCCGGCGGGTCGTCCGAGTTGAAGTCGATCCCGCCCGCGGACTCGTAATACACGTAGGCGTAACGGGCGGCGTACATCAGATGCAGCGCGGCCCAGGCCGTGAAGACGCCGCACAGGGCGGTCGCGGCCGCCACATGGCCGGGGTCGGCCTTGCCACGCAGGAGCAGCAGGACGATGGCGGCCAGTCCGCACAGGGCCACCGCGACCACCACGAGTTCATCGGTCACGGGACGGAAGTCCTCACGCCGTGCGTTGCGGTGGGTGGCCGTGGCGTCCATCGGCCACAGCACCGCCCAGCCCGCCAGGACGAAGGACAGTTCCGTCGCGGCGATCGCGCACAGTGCGCCCAGTGCTCCGTCTGTCGCGAGCGCCACGGTCACGCCGACCACCGCCCCGACGATCGCCGCGCCGGTGAGGCGGGGCACGGCATCCAGGGGCAACGAGCGTCTCATGGATCATCACGGTAGACCCGTCGCCGCCGGTCAGCGCGCTTCACGGCGTCTGATCGGCACGGCGGGGCGTGGAGCCGTCCGAGAGGCGAGTGGCCGTCGACGGGCCCAGCGAGCGTTCCGTCACCCGCGCCAGATGCCGCCCGAACGCCCCCTCCGCGTCCGGCGTCAGCGTCCGCAACGCCACCAGTGCCGTGATCACGACATCGCACAGCTCCCCCTGCACGTCCTCCCATGTATGGGTGACGCCTTTGCGGGGGTTCTGGCCGGTCGCGCCGATCACCGCCTGGGCGACCTCGCCGACCTCCTCCGTGAGCTTGAGCATGCGCAGCACGAGGCCGGTCTCGCCGTCGTGCGTGCGGTTGGCGTCCAGCCAGGTCCAGAGGCCCTCGACGGAGGTCCACAGGTCCGGGGCTTTCGCAGGCGGTGTCGTCCGCTGTTCCGTCTGTTCCGTCTGTTCCGTCATGGCGGGAAGCCTGCCCCGCCCCGCCCGGCGGCTACTCCTCGAACAGCGCCCCCTGCCCACCCTCCTTCTCCCGCCGCAGCCGCCGGTTCCGCGCCCCGATCACCGCCGCCGTAGCGATCCGGACCGGCATCTGCTGACTCCGGCCCGGAGCAGGAAACACCTGCGAAACGGGACGTTCCTAGACTCCGGGACGTGCGACTGACAGTGCTTGACGCCCCCACCGAGTGGAGCCGGTTCGCCGAGGGCTCCGCCGAACGCCGCATGCTGCTCGCCCTCGGGGACCGGCTCGGCACCGCGCTGCGTCCGAGGCCGCTCATGCTGCCCGACGGCAGCCGTGTCGAGGTCGAGGGGATCGACGCCGCCGGTCGCGTCCTCGTCCAACTCGTCGGCAACCAGGGCGCCTACAAGCCCGCCTACCGCAACAAGGTCATGGCGGACATGTTCAAGCTGCTGTGGCTGCGGAACTCGGTGCCGACCGCCGAGCGCACGGTCCTCCTCATCACCGAGGTGATCGTGCAGGCGCTGGGCGGCTGGGTGGCACGTGCCGCCGCGGATCTCGGCGTCGAGGTCTACGTGTTCGACGGCGACAACGTCATCACACTGCCGCGCCGGACGTAAAGCCGATGAAACGGACCGCAGCGGCTGGATGAAACACAGGGTTCCTAGGGTCGGAGGCACCTAAGCGGATTTCCGCGTGGCAGTGCCGCACTCGCTACGCACGCTCTCCGACTTCCAGGATCGGGCCTTCGTGCTCGCGACATGGATGGGAGCGTGAAGGTGACCGGTACGCCGGCACTCGACCTGCGGTCGGTACGCCGGGTCTACGGATTCGGACCCACCGCGACGACCGCCCTCGAAGATGTTCACCTGTCGGTACCGGTGGGCCGTTTCGTCAGCCTGATCGGGCCCAGCGGCTGCGGCAAGTCGACGCTGCTGCGGCTCGCGGCCGGACTGGAGGAACCCGACCACGGCACCGTACGGGTGCACGGTGTGCCGCCGGCCGAGGCGTGCGCCGCCAAGATGATCGGCCTTGTGCCGCAGAGCCCGGCCCTGCTGCCGTGGCTGTCGGTGCTGCGGAACGTCACCCTGCCTCAGAAGATCAACAAGGGTGCGGTGCGGCGCCGGGAGCGGATCGCGGGCAACGCCGAGAGGACGGCGACCAGTGCTGCGGACATGCGGGAACTCCTGGTCAAGGCCGGCCTCGGGGAGGCCATGCACAAGCTCCCCGCCCAGCTCTCCGGCGGTATGCGGCAACGGGCCGCGATCGTCCGCGCCTTCGGTCTGCGGCCCGACGTCCTCGTCATGGACGAGCCCTTCTCGGCGCTCGACGAGTTCACCCGCGAGAGTCTGCAGGACCAGCTCCTCGACCTCTGGGACGAGCTGAAGACGACCGTCCTGTTCGTCACGCACTCCGTGTCCGAGGCCGTCCGGCTCTCCGACACCGTGGTCGTCATGGCCCCGCACCCCGGCCGCGTCGTCGACACCATCGAGGTCGACCTGGACCGGCCGCGGGGCGACCGTCTCTTCGGGCAGCGCCGCTTCCACGAGTACGAGGACCTGATCCGGGACCGACTGCGCCGCGCCTGGCACGGCGAAGCGGCGTGAGGGGACGAGACCGATGACCGTGGCCGACGAACGCACCGCGCCCGCCACCGGCGCCCAGCCGCCCGCCGAACCGTCCCGCTACAGCCTGCGGCACCCGAAGTCCCGGATCGCCTGGATCCGCCCCGCCGTCTGGGCGCCGCTCCTCGTGATGCTGGCCCTGCTCGCGGTCCTGTGGCAGTGGGGCGCCGACGAACTGCCTTACCTCCTGCCCCCGTTGCCGAAGGTCGGCGCCTCGCTCACCTCCGAGTTCGGCTACTACGTCGACAACGCCCTGGTCACCCTGGGCGAGGCGACGGCCGGTCTGGGGACGGGGTTCGCCGCCGCGTTCGTCCTCGCGGTGCTGACGAGCGAACTCCCGCTGTTGCGGCGGGCGGTCATGCCGATCGCGGTCGTCCTCAACGTGACCCCGCTGGTGGCGATCGCGCCCGCCCTGGTCGTCGCCTTCGGCTTCGGACCGCTGCCCAAACTCGTCATCGCGGCCCTGATCTGCTTCTTCCCGATCCTCATCAACACCGCGGCAGGGCTGCGGTCGGTGCCTCAGCAGGTGCTCCAGGTGTACCGGACGATGGACGCAGGCCGCGTCGAACTCCTCTGGTACGTACGCGTCCCCCACGCGCTGCCCTTCCTGTTCGCGGCGCTGCGCATCGTCTTCCCGCTGTCGATCATCGGTGCCGTCGTGGCCGAGATGTCGGCGGCCGGGTCGACCCGCGGCCTCGGCACCGTGATCAGCGTGGCCTCGTCGATGAACCAACTCCCCGTCGTGTACGCCTCGATCCTCGTCCTCGCCGTCATGGGCGTCCTGCTGCTGCTCGCCGTGACCCTGGTCGAACGCCGCGTCCTGCACTGGCACGACAGCGCGCAGGACTGACCGAGCCCCCGGCACCCTTCCTTCCGCCCGTGGCCCGCGACGGCCGGGGCGCCGGCACCCATGCCCTCACCCCCGCACAGCCATCTGCACACCAACGCCCGGCGGACACCGCCAGTTTGGAGTCACCCATGCAGTCGCGCCTCGCCAGATCCGGCCTCGCCTGCCTTGCCGCCGTAGCCCTGACGGCCGTCGTCGCGGGCTGCGGCTCCGGATCCGACGCCACCACCTCGAAGGGCTCGGAAGGATCCGCGATCTCCGCCGAGCGCTGTGCCGAGAACAAGGCCGCCGGCAGGATCACCTACCTGTCCGGCTACCAGTACCAGTCGTCGGCGTCGATCCTCGAGTACATCGCCGCGAGCAAGCTCGGCTACTTCAAGGACCTCTGCCTGAACGTCACCCTCAAGCCCGGCACCGGCGACACCTCGCAGAACACCAAGCTGCTCGCCAGCGGACAGGCCACCGTGAGCCCCGTCGCCGAGCAGGACGTCATCCAGGCCCGCGCCAACGGCATCGACATCACCGGCGTCTCCTCGTACTCCGACGCCGGCCTGGACATCCTGATGACCAACGGCGACATCACGAAGCTGACGCAACTCGACGGCAAGGTCGTCGGACACAAGGGCTATGTGCCTGCCGCCGTCCGGGCGATGCTGGTCAAGGCCGACGTGAAGTGGGACTCGCTCAAACTGGTCAAGGAGGGCTACGACCCCTCCGTCCTGCCCCGCAAGCAGGGCGGGCTCGAAGCGCTCACCGGATTCGTCTCCAACGAGCCCAACCAGCTCAAGGCGGCCGGCCACGACGTCACCGTCTGGAAGCCGGTCGACTACGACGTCCCGAGCTCGCTGGGCGCGATGGCGGTCAACCCGGCCTTCGCCAAGGCCCACCCGCACGCCGTCGAGGACGTCCTGCGCGCCGCCCTGCACGCCTACGACTACTGCTCGGCGAGCGCCGCCCACATCACCGAGTGCGTCGGCTACGCGGCCGACCTGTCGGGACCGACGTACGACAGGAAACTCAACGCGACCATCTGGAAGACCGAGACCCAGGTCGTCAAGGACAACCCGACCCCCGGACAGCCGCTGGGCGGCCTGGACCCCGCGAACGTCACGGCGCTCGTCGCCATGCTGCACCAGTTCGCGATCGTGCCCGCCGCCGTGACCGCCGACAAGGCCGGGACCTGGTTCGACTCGTCCTTCGTCAAGAACGTCTACGCGGACGGCAAGCTCGTCTGGCCGGCTCCGTAGCGCTCTCGCACCACCTCGACGGAAAGGCCCGCAACGTGCCCACGAAAGAGTACGGAATCTTCCTCCCCATCGGGAACGGCGGCTGGATGCTGTCCACCACCGCCCCGCACCCCGAGGCGAGCTACGCCTGGAACAAGCGCGCCGCCGTGCACGCGGAGACCATCGGCCTCGACTTCGTCATGTCGATGGCGAAGTGGCGCGGCTTCGGCGGCAGCACCGACCACTGGGGACGCTCGCTCGAATCGATGACCATGATGGCCGCCCTCGCCGAGGCGACCAGCCGGGTCAGGATCTGGGCGACCCTGCACGCGAACGTCCACAACCCGGCCGTCGCCGCGAAGATGTTCGCCACTTTGCAGGACATCTCCGGCGGCCGCGCCGGCATGAACATCGTCAACGGCTCCTACGCGGGCGAGTTCGAGCAGTTCGGCGAGTGGGACCCGGAACTCAGCCACGAGGACCGCTACCGGATGACCGAGCTGTGGACGGAGGCGGTCACCCGGCTGTGGGCCGAGGACTCCGTCACGATGCACACGCCGTACTTCGACCTCGACGCCTGCGAGTCCCGCCCGCGTCCGGCGGTCCGCCCGACCCTCATCAACGCGGGCCGCTCCGAGGACGCCCGCCGCTTCCAGGCCCGGTACGCCGACGGCGCCTTCCTCGCCGCCGAGAGCCTCGACGAGATGCGCATGCTGTCGGCGGACGTCCACGAGCGGGCCGCGGCGGCCGGCCGCGTCTGCCGTACCTACTCGATGCTCACCGTCGTCCAGGACGAGACCGACGAACTGGCCGCCAAGAAGGTGAAGGAGTGGGGTGCCGGCCTCGACCGGGAGGCGCTCGCCCGTATGCGCAGCACCTGGGGCATCCCCGAGGAACAGGCCCGCGCCTGGGCCGACGGGGCGGACGGGGAGGCGGCGTTCCAGACCCCGTACGTCGCGGGATCGGCGAGCACCGTCACCGACCACATCGAGTACATCGTGCGCGAGGCCGACCTGGACGGACTCATGCTGATCTTCCCGGAGTACGACGAGGACATGCTGCTGTTCGGCGAGACCGTGCTGCCCGAACTGCGGGCCCGGGACGAGGTGACCGCCTGATGCCCGGCACCGACCCGCGGGAGACACGACTGAGCCTGCGGGAGAGACAACTCGCCCACCTCACCCGGCCCGGCAGCGGGCCTGCGCTGGCCGTGGTCGACGTACAGCGCGACTTCGCCGCACCTAACCGCCTGGCGGCCTACGGCCTGACGGATGACTGTCTTTCGGCCGTCGACCTGGCCGTCACCCGCATCGAACTCCTCGTCACCGCCGCACGCGAGGCCGAAGTACCGGTCTTCTGGGTCGAGTTGGGAAGCGATCCGGGGCGCCCCTGGGGAGCGAGCAACTGGCTGCGCGGCGGCGACTACGACGCCCCCATGGGCCCGGACGAGCCGTGCGTCCTCGGCACGGCGGGCGCGCAGTGGTACCGGGTGCGGCCCGCCGAGGGGGAGGAGCGGGTCGTCAAGCGCGGCTACAGCGGGTTCCTCGGCACCGACCTCGACGCGCGGCTGCGCGGGGCTGGCTGCGGCTGGCTGACCGTCGCGGGCCTGACCAGCGAGTGCTGTGTGTACGCCACCGCCCAGGACGCCGTGCAGCTGGACTGGCCGGTCGTCGTCCCCCGGGACGCCACCGCCGCCTACGACCTCGACGTCAACGCCGCCGCCCTGGTGCAACTGGGCCTGAACGTCGCCGTACTCAGTGACGCCGACGAGGTCGTCGGCCTGTGGAAGCGGGGCGCCCGGTGAACGGCATGCACATCGGCTTCGACCTCTCCTTCACCCACACCGAGGGCGCCTGGGCCCGGCCCGGCTCCTGGATCGGGACGGACTTCCCCGACGTCCGCATGTACATGGAGCTGGCCCGGACCGCCGAACGCGCCGGCGTCGGCCTGCTGTTCTTCGGCGACGGCAGCGGCATTCCCAGCACCTGGCGCGGGAGCATCGAACCGGCCGTGGAGTGGGGCATCCAGTGGCCGCGCCACGACATGTCCCCGGTCATAGCGGCGATGTCCACGGTCACCGAACGGATCGGCTTCGGACTGACCTACTCGTCCACCTTCATGCACCCGTTCTACGTCGCCCGGCTGCTGAACTCGCTCGACCACGTCACCGGCGGCCGTATCGCCTTCAACGTGGTCGCCTCCACGCGCGGCGCGGACGCGGCGAACTACGGGTTCGGCGAGCTGATGGACCACGACCTGCGCTACGAGCGGATGGAGGAGTTCGTCGCGGTCTGCCGTGCCCTGTGGGACTCGGTGGCACCCGACGCCATCGTGCGCGACCGGGCCACGGGCCGCTTCGCCGACCCGGCCAAGGTGCACCCCATCGACCACAAGGGCCGCTTCTTCACCGTGAAGGGCCCGCTCGCCTCCGTGCCGAGCCCGCAGCACCACCCGCTCATCGTCCAGGCCGGCAACTCGCCCCGTGGCATCGCCGCCTCCGCCCGCTTCGCCGACCTGATCTTCGGCTTCGGCGGCAACCTCGCCGCCCAGCAGCGGCACCGCAAGCTGCTCGACGAGGCGCTCCTCGCCGAGGGCCGCGACCCGGCCGGCGTGGGCATCCTGTGGGCCACCCAGGTCATCGTCGGCCGTACGACGGCCGAGGCACGGGCCCGCCGCGACGCGGCACTCGCGTTCTGGAACGAGGAGACCGTCGCCACCCACCTCTCCCACAACATGGGCTACGACCTCTCCACGCTCCCGGAGTCCTTCCGCCTGGGCGAGCTGCGGGACCAGATCGTCGCGGCCAACGCCAGCCCGGCCGGTCTCGTCGGTTCGCTCGTCGCGGAGTTCGGCGCCGAGCGCACGATGAGCCGCGAGGAGTTCTTCGCGCACGCTCGCAGCAGGGCGACCGGGCTCGACCACGGCATCGTCGGGGACCCCGCCACCGTCGCCGACGCGCTGGAGGAGAACTTCACGGCGAGCGGATCGCGCGGCGGATTCATGTTCTCCAGCCCGCTGGCCATGCCCTCCGGCTTCGCCGACATCTCCGAGCTCCTCCTCCCCGAGCTGCGCCGCCGCGACAGCCTCGCCCCCGCCTACCCCGGCACCACGCTCCGCGAGAACCTGGCGGTGTGAGATGACCGCAGGGAGCGGGCGGCGCGACCGGCTTGCCCTCACCAGCCTGTGCGCGGGGTTCTTCATGCTGCTGCTGGACAGCACCGTCACCTCGGTCGCCCTGCCCGCACTGATCAGCGGCCTGCACACCACCGAGACCCTCGCGATCTGGGTCAACAGCGGCTACCTCATCGCCTGCGCGGTTCCCCTGATCATCGCGGGCCGGCTGGGCGACCGCTACGGCCACCGGCGTGTCCTGCTCGCCGGCCTCGCGGCGTTCACCTTCGGCTCGCTGCTGTGCGCGCTGGCACCGACCGTCGAGGCCCTCGTCGCCTGGCGGGTGGTCCAGGGCGTCGGCGCCGCGCTGATGACACCGCAGTGCCTCACCCTCATCAAGGCGCTGTTCCAACCGCCCCGCCTCGCCGTCGCGCTCGGCGTGTGGGGTGCGGTCGGCGGGGCGGCGGTGGCCGCCGGCCCCCTGCTGGGCGGCCTGCTCGTCGCCGCCGGCGGCTGGCCCGCGGTGTTCTGGGTCAACGTGCCCGTCGGCATCGCGACGATGGCGGCAGTGGCAGCGTTCGTACCCGCCCTGCCCCGCCAGAAGGCCGCCGTCCCGGTCTGGGCGATCTGCGCGAACGCGGCCGGTGCCGGGGCGCTCGTCCTCGGCGTCCAGGGCACGGACGCGGCGCGCGCCGACGTGGGGGGCGTCCCGCGCTGGCTGCTCGCGGCCGCCGGCGCGCTGCTCGTCGTCATGGTCGTCTGGCTGCAACGCCGGTCGGGGCAGCGGGCGTTGGTGCCGATCGCCGTACTGCGCAGCCGCGGGTTCGGCACCGCGGCGTGGGGCGCTGCCGCGGCCTCCTTCTGCTCGGGCTCGGCGATGATCCCGCTGATGCTCTACCTCCAGCGGGAGCGCGGGCTCAGCCCCGGCGCGGCGGCGCTCACCCTCGTACCGATGGGCGTGGTGTGCGTGCTCGGCGCCCCGGTCTCGGCCCGCCTCAACAACGGGATCGGCGCACGTGCCGTCGCCGTCGTCGGCTCGTCGGCGCTCGTCCTGTCCGTCGGAGCCTCGGCGGCGCTGGTCGCCACGGACGCGCCGATCCCCGTCCTGACCGCCGCCTTCGCGGTGTACGGGGTCGCCAACTCGTTCGTCTGGTCGCCCTTCTCCATCGCCGCCGTGACCACGGTCGCCCCGGACGAGGTCGGGGCGGCGTCGGGAACCTTCAACGCCATGAAACAACTCGGCGCGGTCCTGGGCAGCGCGGTCTGCGCCGTCCTGCTGGCCGGGTTCGGCTACGCGGCCACCCTGGGCTCACTCGCCGCCGTAGGACTGCTCACTCTCCTCGCCTCCGTGCTCCTCCGGACCGGCCACCACCCCGGCGCGGGACCTCCCGGGACAACCGCCGCCACCCCCCGACTACCCACAGGAGTCGCCTGATGAAGGCTGTCGCCGTCGTCGGAAACCCCAAGGCCGCCTCCCGCACCCGCGACGCCGCCGAACGCCTCGCCGCGGCCCTCGGCCTGGACTGTGAGGTCCTCGAAGTCGCCGGACTCGGGCCCGGCCTGCTCGCCTGGGGCGACCCGGACGTCACCGCGGCCGTCGAGCGGGCGCGTAGCGCCGATGTCGTGATAGCGGCCTGCCCCACCTACAAGGGCACCTACACCGGCCTGCTCAAACTCTTCCTCGACCAGTTCCCCACGGCGACGGGCCTCGCCGGGCAGGTGGCGCTGCCCCTCATGCTCGGCGCGGGCCCGGCGCACGCGCTCGCCCCCGAACTCACCCTCGAACCGGTGCTCGTCGAACTCGGCGCGACCTGCCCCGCGCAGGGCCTCTACCAAGTCGACTCCACCTACACCACGGACGACTCAATGGCCTGCTGGACCGCCCAGTGGGGCCCGACCGTACTCGACGCGGCGAAGGCGAGGGCCCCGCGATGACGACGCCGGAAGGCTTCACCTCGGATCCCGGCGACATACAAACGGCGTTCTCCGGATTCCCTTCCGGCGTCGCCGCCCTCTCCGCGCGCGTCCACGGCGAACCGACCGTCATGATCGTGTCGTCGTTCGCCGTCGGCGTCTCCCACCGCCCGCCCATGGTCTCCTTCGCCATCCAGCGAACCTCGACGACCTGGCCGACGCTCGCCCGCGCACGGACGATCGGTGTCTCCGTTCTCGGCGAGGAACACAGCGGCAAGGCCCGTCAGCTCGCGTCCCGCAGCAAGGAGGGCCGGCTCGTCGGCCTCGGCACCCTGGAGACGGCATCGGGCGCCATCTTCCTGGAGGGCGCCCCGATCTGGCTGGAGTGCACCGTCGAGCACACCTACCCGGCCGGCGACCACGACATCATCGTGCTCCGGGTCCTCGCCATGATGACCGACGACGACCGGAGTCCGGTGGTGTGGCACCGGCGGGAACTGAAGATGCTGGCGGGGTGAGGCCGGGGCCGGGCCGACCTGCACCGTCTTGCAACCCTGCCTCCGTCGTCCTCAGACAGCCTCCGGAAACCGGTCGATGTTCGTCTCCACCCAGTTCCGCAGGTGGGCCAGCGGGGCGCACGCGTCCATGCCGAGTGGAGTGAGGCTGTACTCGACGCGGGGTGGGACCTCGGGGTAGATCTCGCGGTGGACCAGGCCGTGGTCCTCCAGGCGGCGCAGTGTCTGGGTGAGGACCTTGGGGCTCACGCCCTGGAGACGGGCGCGCAGGGCGCCGAAGCGGCGCGGGCCGTCCTCCAGGGCGCCCAGGGCAGGGCGTGTTCCACTGGGAGTTCATGTACACCCGGTCGATGTTCCAGACCGCCGACCAGGCCATGCAGCACCACATCCTCACCCAGGTCGCCCGCCTGGCCGACGCGGGCATCCTGACCAGCACTGCCACCCGGGACCTCGGCCCGATCAACGCAGCCAACGTCCGCGAGGCCCACCGCATCCAGGAGACCGGCGCCGCCATCGGCAAGACCACGCTCACCGGCTTCTGACCGACGGGCGCCGGCCCCGCGGACACCCCGGGCCGAGCCTGACCCGGAGCCCGCCCCGCGGACACCCCGGGCCGAGCCTGACCCACCGGAGCCCGCCCCGCCCGGCCCGGCGGTCATTCCTCGAACAACACCTCCTGCTCGCCCTCCCGCTCCCGCCGCATCCGCTGGTTCCGGGCCCCGACCACCACCGCCGTGACCGCCGCCGTCACGCCCAGCGCCACCGGGACCATCCAGCCCCGGTCGAAGACATGCCCGAAGGTGTGGTCCAGGGAGAGCCGGCCGGGACCCGAGACCGCCAGGCCCGCGGCGGCCAGGCCCAGGCTCGCCGCGTACTCGTAGCCGCCCTCCGCCGCGAAGAAGCCGTTCGGCATGTGCAGCGCGGCCGCGCCCGCCATCGCGCCGGCCGCCGCGGCACCCGCCGCCGGGGTCGCCAGGCCCAGCGCCAGCAGCGTGCCGCCGCCCGTCTCCGCGAGCCCCGCCGCCAGCGCGCTCTGCCGTCCGGGCGCGTACCCCACCGACTCCATGAACTGGCCGGTGCCCTCGATCCCGCCCCCGCCGAACCAGCCGAACAGCTTCTGCGCGCCGTGCGCCGCCAGTACCCCGCCGGTCCCCAGCCGGAGCAGCAGCAGGCCCACATCACGTCGGTCGTAGCAGGTCACGGTGGCTCCTCCGGCCGGGGGTGCGATCAGGTCTCCACCGTCGCACCGGGACACCCGACCGGCCCGTCCTCGGCGCCGTTAGGGTGGCGGGCCCCCGGCCGCGGTGTGACGCTGACTGACATGACGATCCACACGGACAGACTCAGCGACCCGGCCGTCCGCGCCTTCGTCGGCGCCGTCAACGCCGGTGACCGCGCGAGCCTCCTGGAGCTCCTCACCCCGGACGCGACCATGGCCGACGACGGCTCCGACCGGGACCTCGCCGACTGGCTCGACCGCGAGATCTTCTCCTCGCACGGTCACCTCGACGTCGACAAGGAGTCCCGCGACGGCCGCTCCCTGGTCGCCGGCTACCGCAACGACACCTGGGGCGAGATGCGCACCAAGTGGTCCTTCACCGTCGAGGACGACGGCCGTATCTCCCGCTTCGAGACCGGGCAGGCCTGACCGCACCCTTGTCCGCTGTCCGCCCCCTTGCCTTCGCGTGCGCTTCAACTCCTAGCGTCTCGGGCATGGACAGCTACAGCACCACCAGGACCCTGGGACGTTCCGGCATCGAGGTCAGTGCGCTCGGCTTCGGCTGCTGGGCCATCGGCGGCGAGTGGCAGGACGGCACCGGACAGCCGCTCGGCTGGGGCAAGGTCGACGACGAGGAGTCCGTACGGGCGGTCCACCGCGCCCTCGACCTCGGCGTCACCTTCTTCGACACCGCCGACACCTACGGCACCGGGCACAGCGAGCGCGTCCTCGGCCGTGCCCTCGGCAAGCGCCGGGACGACGTCGTCATCGCCACCAAGTGGGGCAACGTCTTCGACGAGGAGAGCCGGACGCTCACCGGGCACGACGACTCCCCGGCCTACCTCCGCCGCGCCCTCACCGCCTCACTGCGCCGCCTCGGCACCGACCACGTCGACCTCTACCAGCTGCACCTCTCCGACGCCGACCCGGCCCGGGCCGCCGAACTCCGTGACGTCTGCGAGGAACTCACCGAGGAGGGACTCATCCGCGCCTACGGCTGGAGCACCGACGATCCCGCCCGCGCCGCCGTCTTCGCCGAAGGGCCGCACTGCACGGCCGTACAACACACCCTCAATGTGCTTCAGGACGCACCGGAACTCATCGCCCTGACCGAGCGGTTGGAGCTTGCGAGCATCAACCGCGGTCCGCTCGCCATGGGGCTGCTGGGCGGGCGGCGAGCAGCGGCCACGGCCGGGGACATCCGGAGCAGGCCGCCGGCCTGGCTGCCCGGGTTCGGGGACGGGTCCGGGGCCGACCCCCAGTGGGTCGAGCGGATCGAGGGCCTGCGTGACGTCCTCACCAGCGGCGGCCGGACCCTCGCACAGGGCGCCCTCGCCTGGATCTGGGCCCGCAGCCCGCGGACGGTCCCCATCCCAGGGTTCCGGTCCGTCGCCCAGGCCGAGGAGAACGCCGGGGCGATGGCGAAGGGGCCGCTCACCGCCGGGCAGCTGGCCGAGATCGACCAACTGCTCGGGCGCTGAACGGCCCCCCGCGGGCGGGTCAGTAGCCCGGTCCGCCGCCGTACTGCTGCTGCACGTACGGCTGCTGGCCGTAGCCCTGCTGCTGCGAGCCGTCGTGGCCGGCCGCCTGCTGCGCGTACTGCTGTCCGCGGCCCTGCTCGGTGAGGGTGATCTGGCCGGCCTTGATGGTGGCCAGGCGCGGGGCGCGGCGGGCGATGGACGAGTCGTGGGTGACCATGATGAAGGTCAGCCGGTACTCGTGCCACAGGCCCTCCAGCAGGCCCATGATGTCGTCCCGGGTGCCCTCGTCGAGGTTGCCGGTGGGTTCGTCGGCGAGCAGCACCTTCGGCTTCTTCACCAGCGCACGGGCGATGGCGACCCGCTGCTGCTGGCCGCCGGAGAGCTCCGCGGGGGCGTGGGTGAGGCGTTCGCCCAGGCCCACCGAGCGCAGCGCCTGAGCCGCCCGCTCGCGCCGCTCGGCCGGCTTCACGTCGAGCGGCACCAGGGCGGTCTCGACGTTCTCCTGCGCGGTGAGCGTCGGGATCAGGTTGAACGACTGGAAGATGATGCCGATCTTCTCGGCGCGCAGCCGGGTCAGCTTCGCCTCGCTGATCCGCGCGAGGTCCACGCCGTCCAGCTCGACACTGCCCTCGGTCGGACGGTCCAGGCCGCCGATCATCTGGAGCAGGGTCGACTTGCCGCCGCCGGTCGGGCCCTGGATGACGAGCTGGTCGCCGTCCTCGATGGTCAGGTCGACGCCGCGCAGCGCCTCGACCGTCTCCTTGCCCCGGGTGTAGCGCTTGGTGACTCCGGTGAGTCTGTACATGGGTTCTCCACAAGGTGGTAAGGGGGTGGGGCGCCGCGTCCCGGGGGGAGTGGCGGCGCGGCGCCCCGGTTCAGGGGCCGGCGGTGTTACGAGACGCTGCGCAGGGCGTCCGCCGGGCGCATCCGGGAAGCGCGCCAGCCGCCCATCGCGCCGGCGATCAGACCGCCGGTGACCGCGAGGCCGACCGCGAGCGCGATGGTGGTGAGGGAGACGGGTGCGGTCAGCGCGATCTCCAGGGTGTTCTGGGTGGCCTGCTGGCCGGGGCCGCCGCCGCCCGGGCCGCCGCCCATGCCGCCACCGCCGCCGGTGGTGCTGCCCACCTGGGCGGTCAGCTTCGGGCTGATCGCGGTGACCACGTAGGCCGCGCCGACGCCGAGGGCGATGCCGAGGGCGCCGCCGAACAGGCCGTTGACCATGGACTCGCCGACGACCTGGCGGGTCACGTTGCGGGAGGGCCAGCCCAGTGCCTTCAGGGTGCCGAACTCACGCACCCGGCGGGACACCGCGGAGGAGGTCAGCAGCGCCGCCACCAGGAAGGCCGCCACCAGGACCGCGATGGACAGCCACTTGCCGACGCTGGTCGCCAGGCTGGAGGCGGTGGAGAGGGAACCGGAGACGGTGGACGCCAGGTCGGCGGAGGTGGTGACCGTCGTACCGGAGATGTTCGACGTGATCTCCTTCTTCACGGTGGAGATCTGCTTGGAGTCGGTCGCCTTGACGTAGATCGTGGTGACCTGGTTCTTGGCGTCGCCGAGGGTCTGCGCCAGCTTCAGCGGGATGAACACGTCCGTGTCGGACTCGCTGCTGTCCGGGGTCGCGATGCCGATGACCGTGAACTTGGTGCCGGAGATCTTGAAGGTCGAGCCGACCTTGTACTTCTTCTCCTTGGCGTACGACTTGCTGACCACCGCGACCTTGGTGCCGGTCTGCGCCGAGGTGAAGGTCTTGCCCGAGGTGATCTTCATCGAGGCCAGCGGGCCGAGGCCCTGGTGGGCGACGTCTACGCCGGCCACGGAGTAGCTGTTGACGTTGAAGTTGGCGCCGCCGCCCTGGACCTGGGGCTGGCCGGTGGAGGTGCCGCCGCCCGGCTGGCCCTGGCCGCCGCCGCTGTTGCTGCTGCCGCTGGAGCTCTGCGCCTTGCCCTGGGTGAAGGAGCCGTCGACCTTGGTGACGTTGAGGGAGAGCGCTCCGACCGCGCTCTCCACGCCCTTCTGTGCGGCGACCTGGGTGACCAGGGTCGACTTCAGGGCCTGACCTCCCTGCGTCTGCACCCGGTCCGAACTCTGCGTGGAGCTGCTGCTGGACTTGGCGCCGAACTTGAAGTTCGGGCCGCCGGAGCTGCCCGAGGTGGGTGCCGTACGGGCCTTGGTGACCGTCATGTCGGTACCGAGGCCGTAAAGCGACTTGAGGACCTTGTCCTGCGCCTGGGTCATGCCGGCCGACACCGAGTTGACCGTGATGACCAGCGCGATTCCGAGCGCCAGACCCAGTGCGATGACCAGGGCCGCCTTCTTTCTACGGCCCAGCTCGCGCTTGAGATAGATGCCAAACATCCCGTTCCTCGAAGGTTCTTGGCGCCCGCTGTGGACGCGAGCTCAAGCTAGGGAGAAACCTTTGAGTCGGCCTGGGTAAAAGATGTGTCAGAGCTGAGAAAAGGGAAGGTCTTATCAAACTTTCATAAGACGGCAAATTCCTCCGCCACCGAGGGGGTACTGCCAGGTAACCCCTGTCGCGGTCGGTGTACGGTCCCCGGATGCGCGATTCTTCTCGGCTCACCCGGCGTGCCGCCCTCGGGCTGACGGCCGCCGCCCTCCCGCTGGCAGCCGCCACCCCTGCCCGTGCCACCACCGTCATAGGCGGCGAGCGCCTCGCCCGCGGCGGCGTCCAGGTGCGCGGTGCCACCGGCCTCCCCAAGAAGATCACCGCCCATGCCTGGCTGCTCGCCGACTGCGAGAGCGGGGAGGTGCTGGCCTCCTTCGACGCGCACCGGCGTCTGGCGCCCGCGTCCACCCTGAAGATGCTGTTCGCGGACACCGTGCTGAAGAAGTTCGAGCGGACCGAGCGCTACAAGGTCAAGGACACCGACGTCTCCGACGTCCCGGCCGGCTCCAGCCTGGTCGGCATCAAGCCCGGCATCACCTACACCGTCGAGCAGCTGTGGCAGGGCGTCTTCCTGCGCTCCGGCAACGACGCCGTGCACGTCCTCGCGCACATGAACGGCGGCATCGCACGGACCGTCGCCGAGATGCAGGCCAAGGCGGCCGACCTGCAGGCCCTCGACACCCACGTGGTCAGCCCCGACGGCTTCGACCACCCCGGCCAGCTGTCCTCCGCCTACGACCTGACCCTCTTCGCCCGGCACGGGCTGAAGGACGACGACTTCCGGGGCTACTGCGGGACCAGGACCGCGAACTTCCCGGCCGGGGGCAAGAAGACCTTCCAGATCCAGAACACCGACCGCCTGCTCACCGGCTCCTGGGGACTCGGCGTCTACAAGGGCCTGTTCGGCGTCAAGAACGGCTACACCAGCCACGCCGGCAACACCTTCACCGGCGGCGCCACCCGGGGCGGCCGCACCCTGCTGGTCACCGTGATGCACCCCGACAGCGGCAGCAACGCCGTCTACGAGGAGACCGCCGCGCTGCTCGACTGGGGCTTCGGGAAGGGGAGTTCGGCACAGGCGGTGGGCACGCTGGTCGATCCGCTGAGCGAGGGCGGGGCGGGCGCGAGCCCGTCGCCGACGGCGGCCAAGGGCGCCGCGGGAGCGGCCGGGACGGGGGCCGCGGCCGGTTCGGGGGCGTCCGGACCGTCGCCGTGGCGGCTCGCGGAGGGCGGCGCGGGAACGCTCGCGCTGCTGGGCGCGGGCGCCTGGGCGCTGCGCCGGCGTCGCCGGGCGGCCGGCGCCGACTCGGCCGACACACCGGCGGGTTGACGTCACGCGGCAGCCGTCCCGCCCACCGGTGCGTACCCGCGGTACCGCACGGGCCCACCCCCACCCGGTCCGGTGGGACGGCTGCCGCCTCCCCCTCGATGTGGTCGGCGGAACACCAGAGCCTCAACTGTGAAGTTCTGGTGGAGGAATGTTGAGCATAGGCGCGTTAGCGGCCGCAATACCGCGGACGTTTGAATTCCGCTTGTGCACGTTGCGAAGACCCGGGCTGAACGGTGGTTCAGCCCCGCCCCACGTACGGCATCGCCGTCGCCAGCACCGTCGCGAACTGCACGTTCGCCGCCAGGGGCAGCTCGGCCATGTGCCGGACGGTACGCGCCACATCGGCCACGTCCATCACGGGTTCCGGGGCGATCTCCCCGTTCGCCTGCAGGGCGCCGGTCTGCATCCGGGCCGTCATGTCCGTGGCCGCGTTGCCGATGTCGATCTGCCCGACCGCGATCCCGTACGGCCGCCCGTCCAGGGACAGCGACTTGGTGAGGCCGGTCAGCGCGTGCTTGGTCGCGGTGTAGGGGGCGGAGTTCGGTCGGGGCGTGTGCGCCGAGATGGACCCGTTGTTGATGATCCGGCCGCCCTGCGGCTCCTGCTCCTTCATCTGCCGGAACGCCGCCTGCGCGCACAGGAACGCCCCGTTGAGGTTGGTGTCCACGACATGCCGCCACGCGTCGTAGGCGAGATCCTCCACGGGCACCCCGCCGGGCCCGAACGTCCCCGCGTTGTTGAACAACAGGTCCACCCGCCCGAACCGCGCCACGGTCGCCGCGAACAGCCCGGCCACGTCCTCCGGTTGCGCCACGTCCGTGCGTACGACGAGGCAGGCGCCCTCGGGCACCAGCTCCGCCGTCTCCTCCAGCGTCCGGGGGCGCCGCCCGGCCAGCGCCACCGACCAGCCGGCCCGCAGCAGTTCCACGGCCACGGCCCGCCCGACACCGGAACCGGCACCGGTGACCACCGCGATCTTCGATTGCTTGGCATTCATGGGGCCGCAGCCTAGGGAGCGCGGCCCCTCAGGTCACGCCTGGCCCGCGTAGCGCACGCCGACCAGTTCCCGGAGTGTGTCCAGGGTGCGCATGACGGCGAGGGTGCCGTCGAGCGGGACCAGCGGGGACTCCTTCTCGCCGGCCCGCAGGGCGCGCATGACCTCCCGGGCCTCGTGGCGGAGGGTGTTGTGCGGGCCGTCGGCCGGGTCCAGGGCGAACTCCTCCGGGTCGCGGCCGTCGCGGTGCAGGACGAAGCGCTCGGGGTTGAAGAAGCCGTCCGGGATGTCGATCCGGCCCCGGGAGCCGGTGACCGAGGCGGTGGTGCCGGTGCCGCCCACGATGGAGCAGTGCACCGCCGCGAGAGCACCGCTCTCCCAGGAGAGCAGCGCACCCGTCTGGAGATCGACGCCCTCGTCAGAGAGCACCGCTCGCGCCGACAGCCCGTCCGGCTCGCCGAGCAGCAGATGCGCGAACGACACCGGGTACACGCCCAGGTCCAGCAGCGCGCCCCCGCCCAGCGCCGGGTCCCGCAGCCGGTGCGCCGGCGGGAACGGGCCCTCGAGCCCGAAGTCCGCCTGCACGGTCCGTACCTCGCCTATCGCCCCGTCGCCGACCAGCGCCTTGAGTCGCCGCACCAGCGGGTTGCAGTACATCCACATCGCCTCCATCAGGAAGCGGTCGTGCTTCTTCGCCAGCGTGACCAGTTCCCCGGCCTCGCGGGCGTCGATCGTGAACGCCTTCTCGCAGAGCACGTTCCGCCCCGCCTCCAGGCACAGCCCGGCGGCCGCCCGGTGTGCCGAGTGCGGAGTGGCGACGTACACGACATCGATGTCCTCGTCCCGGGCCAGCGACTCCCAGTCGCCGTACGCCCGCCCGATCCCGAACCGCTCCGCGAACGCCTCCGCCGACGCCGGGGACCGCGAGGCCACCGCCGCGATCTCCGCGTCCGGCAGATCCACCAGGTCCGCCGCGAACGCGGCCGCGATCCCGCCGGTCGCCAGGATCCCCCACCGCACACTCTGCTCAGCCATCCCGGCCGCCCCACCCTCGCTCATGTGTTTCCAGGCAGTCCCTACGAGCTGAGAGCATAGGCGGCGGACATCGGGATCCACCAAGGCAGGGACTCGGCGAACGCGCGACTTCAGGAGAGAGCGAGGGGGCACATGCCCGAGCAGCCAGCACCGCCGACATCGGACACCCAGGACACCGCCGCACCCGCACCCGTACCCGCACCCCACGGGCCCGGCACCCCCACCTCCACCCTCGCTTCGGCCCTCGCCTCCACCCTCGCCTCCACCCCCGCCTCGACCTTCGCCTCCGCCCCCGCCCCTGCCGTCCGCCGGGCCGGCCTGCTGCTGGTGCTGGTCCTCGGCGCGCTCACCGCGACGCCGCCGCTGGCGATGGACATGTACCTCCCGTCGCTGCCCGAGGTCACCCGCTCCCTGCACGCCCCCGCCGCGACCGTCCAGCTCACCCTCACCGCCTGCCTCGCCGGCATGGCCCTCGGCCAGCTGGTCGTCGGCCCGATGAGCGACCGCTGGGGCCGCCGCCGCCCGCTGCTGGCCGGCCTCGCCGTCTACGTCGCCGCCACCGCCCTGTGCGCCGTCGCGCCGAACGTCGAGACCCTGGTCGCCTTCCGCCTCGCCCAGGGCCTCGCGGGCGCGGCCGGCATAGTCATCGCCCGGGCCGTCGTACGCGACCTCTACGACGGCGTCGCGATGGCCCGCTTCTTCTCCACCCTGATGCTGGTCTCCGGGGCGGCCCCGATCGTCGCCCCGCTGATCGGCGGGCAGATCCTGCGGGTGACCCACTGGCGGGGCGTGTTCGTCGTCCTGACGGTCGTCGGCGCCGTCCTCGCCACGGTGGTGTGGGCGACGCTCCCGGAGACCCTGGCGGCCGCCGACCGGCACGCCGGGGGAGCGGCCGCCGCCGTACGCGCCATGCGCGCCCTGCTCGCCGACCTCCCCTTCACCGGCTACATGCTCGCCGGCGGCTTCGCCTTCGCCGCGCTCTTCGCCTACATAAGTGCCTCGCCCTTCGTCATCCAGGAGATCTACGGCGCCTCCCCGCAGACCTTCAGCCTGCTCTTCGGGCTCAACTCGGTCGGGCTGGTGATCGCCGGGCAGATCAACGGCAAGGTGCTGGTCGGCCGGGTCAGCCTGGACAAGGTGCTGGGCGCGGGCCTGGCCGTGACCGTGCTCGCCTCGAGCGCCCTGCTCCTCATGTCGACCGGGGTCTTCGGTCCGGTCGGCCTCGCCCCCGTCGCCACCGCCCTGTTCGTGCTGATGTCCGCGATGGGCTTCGCCCTCCCCAACGCCCAGTCCCTCGCCCTGCTGCGCACCCGGCACAGCGCCGGATCGGCGTCCGCGCTGCTCGGGACCTCCTCGTTCCTGGTGGGCGCGGTCGCCTCGCCGCTGGTCGGGATCGCCGGGGAGAGAACCGCCGTGCCCATGGCGGTCGTCCAACTGGCGGGGACACTGGTGGCGCTGGCCTGCTTCGTGGGAATGTGCCGTCCCTGGACCGTGCGGGGGAACACACGTGCGGGGATGGAGGATGGGGGTGCCCCCATCCGGACGAAGCCGAGAAAAGCGAAGTCGAGAAAGGGGGAGGAGAGCTGAGCGTACCGAGACTGCGCGTCGAGACACCGGAACGGGCCGGGCTCGACCCCGCGGAACTCAGGCACCTCGTGCGCGAAGTGCGTGCCCTCACCGCCGGTGAGCGGCCCTGGGCGGCCGGGACCGTGGTGGTCGCCGGACGCGGACCCGTGATCGCCGTGCAGCAGGCGGCCGGCTGGGCGGTGCGCTGGTCGGCGTACGACGCCGACGCCGACGCCGGTGCCGAAATGCCGCCCGCCGCGCGGGTCCCGATGACCGTCGACACCCCCTTCGACCTGGCCTCCCTGACCAAACTCTTCACCGCGGTCGCCGCCGCGCAGCAACTCGAACGCGGCACCCTCGGCATCGACGCCCGGGTCGGCGCCTACCTCCCCGACTTCCGGGCGGCCGCCGTCCACCACATCACCGTCCGCCAGCTCCTCACCCACACCTCCGGGCTGCGCCCCGAACTCCCGCTCCACGACTGCCCCGACGACGCGGCCCGCCTCGAGCTGCTCCGCGCCGAGGCCCCGAGCAGCGCACCCGGCGCCTACCGCTACTCGGACCTCAACATGCTCCTCCTCCAGCACGTCCTGGAGCGGATCACCGGCCGCACCCTCGACGTCCTCGTCCGCGAGGGCATCACCCGCCCGCTCGGGATGACCGCCACCGACTTCGGCCCCTGCCCGGGCGCGGCGGCCACCGAGGACCAGCGGCGGCCGTGGGCCAAGGCGGACCGAGGCATGCTGCGGGGTGTCGTGCACGACGAGAACGCCTGGGCGCTGGGCGGGGTGGCCGGGCACGCGGGCCTGTTCTCCACGGCCCGGGACCTGGCCGTCTTCTGCCGGACGCTGCTGGCGGGCGGTGCGTACGGCCCGGCGCGGGTCCTCGGCCCCGACTTCGTGGACCTGCTGCTGGCCCCGCCCGGCCTGGGGTTCCTGGTGGACCAGCCGTGGTTCATGGGCGAACTGGCGGGACGGGGCGCGGCCGGGCACACCGGGTTCACAGGGACGAGCCTGGTGCTGGACCGGGCGACGGACACGTTCCTGGTCCTGCTGGCCAACACCGTCCATCCACGGCGGCGGCCGGGCGACAGCGCCCCGAGAGCGGCGGCGGCGACCCGGCTGGCGAGGGCGGTGTTCCTCAGCCCGTCCGGGGTGTGAGGGCACGGCCCGGCGGGCGGCGGCCCCGGGGCGGCCGGCGCGACGCCGGGCGCCCCTACAATCGCCGGGTGAACCACCCCGCATCCCCGGCCGACCGGCTCCGCGCCACGCTCTCCGACCTCCTCGACGGCCTTCCTCCGAAGCAGGCCGCCGGAGCCGTCGAGCGGCTGATCGCCAGCTATCGGGGGGCCACCCCGACCGACGCGCCGATCCTGCGGGACCGGGCGGACGTGGTGGCCTACGCGGCGTACCGGATGCCGGCGACCTTCGAGGCAGTACGGGCGGCGCTGGCGGCGTTCGCCGACGCGGTGCCGGAGGGCTGGGTGCCGGGGAGCCATGTGGACGTCGGCGGCGGTACGGGCGCGGCGACCTGGGCGGTGACCGACACCTGGGCCGGGACGCGGCCGGTGACGGTCCTCGACTGGGCCGAGCCGGCGCTGGCCCTCGGCAGGGAGATCGCCACGGCCAACCCGGAGCTGCGGGAGGCGGTGTGGCGGCGCTCTCGGATCGGAGCGGCGCTCACCATCGAGAGCACTGATCTGGTCACGGTGTCGTACGTCCTCAACGAACTCGACGAGGCCGCCCGCGCCGCCCTCGTCGACGCCGCCGCGAACGCCGCGCAGGCCGTCGTCATCGTGGAGGCCGGCACCCCGGCGGGCTACGCCCGGGTCATCGAGGCCCGCGACCGCCTGATCGCCGCCGGCTTCCGGATCGCCGCGCCCTGCCCGCACAGCGCCGCCTGCCCGATCGTCCCCGGCACGGACTGGTGCCACTTCTCGGCCCGGGTCAGCCGCTCCTCCCTGCACCGCCAGGTCAAGGGCGGGTCGCTGGCCTACGAGGACGAGAAGTTCAGCTACGTGGCGGCCACCCGCTTCCCGGCCGCCCCGGCGTCGGCCCGGGTGGTCCGGCGCCCGCAGATCCGCAAGGGCCAGGTCCTCCTCGACCTGTGCGAGAGGGACGAACAGCTGCGCCGCACGACGATCACCAAACGGCACGGCGACCTGTACAAGGCGGCGCGGGACGCGGACTGGGGCGACGAGTGGCCACCGCCGGGTTCGGGGGTGTAACTCCCGCGAGCCTTTGTCGCTTCAGCGGAGGGTGTAACTCGCGTGAGGTGAGCCGTGAGCCCTTACCGCTCCAGTGAGAAGGCGTAACTCGCGTGAGCCGTGAGTCTTAATCGCTCAAATCGCTCCGGTGAGAAGCTCTAACTCCCGCGATCCCGTATCACTCCAGTGTGAGGGTCTGGCGCCGGCCACCACCTATCGCCCTTATCGCCCTATCGCCCCGGTGAGGCCTTCCCGCCCCTTGTCCTGCCCGGGTTCTCGACCCTCGCGTACCCCCCTTCACGCCCAGATGGGACGATAAGGCATGCTGTCCGGACCACAGCGAGGCGAGGCAATATATGAGCGGGACGTTCCGCGGCCGTAGTGGCCGGCAGGGCAAACTCTCCCAGCGGCTGCTCGGACGGCGGCCCAAGGAAGCCGCTGCCACCGACGACGACGGCCGTGCCGCCCTGCTGCTGGCCGCCGCCGAGGCGGGCCTCCCGCTGGCCCCCGCCGCGCATCCCGCCCCCGGCTACGGCTGCTCCTGCGACCGTGTCGGCTGTCCCACCCCGGCCCGGCACCCGGTGTCGTTCGCGTGGCAGACGCAGTCCACCACCGACCCCGCCCAGATCGAGCGCTGGGCCCGGCACCAGCCGCAGGCCAACTTCATCACCGCGACCGGGATGACGCACGACGTCCTGGACGTCCCCCTGGAGGCCGGCCGGCCGGCGCTGGAGCGGCTGCTCGCGAACGGGGTCGAGGTCGGTCCGGTCGCCGAGAGCGACGACGGCCGCATGCTGTTCTTCACCCTCACCCGGGGCACCCCGGAGGACGAGGACGAGTGGTGGCCGTGCGAGCTGGACTGTCACCCCGAGACCATGGACGAGCACCCCGGCCTGCGCTGGCACTGCCGGGGGTCCTACGTCCTCGTGCCGCCCGCCCGGCTGCCCGGTGACGGCGACCGGCGGGTGCGCTGGGTGCGCGGCCCCGAGCACCCGCTGCCCGACCCGCTGACCCTCCTGGAGATCCTCACCGACGCCGGAGCCCGGCACGCCGGTGAGGAGTCCGGCCAGGTGGGCGCCGCCTGGCCGGTCCGCCGCTAGGAACCCTCCGCGGAGGTCAGGCCCTGGATACGTCCGAGGACCGAGACCTTTCCGGTGCCCGCCGGGTCCAGGGCGACCTGGTTGGAGACGAACTCCATGGTCAGCGACTGCTTGATCTCACCCTTGGTGAGGGCCTTCACGTCCTGGTTCGGCGTCGGCACGGAAGTGCCCGCGGCCGCGGTCTCCTTGGCGTAGTAGCGGGTGGTGAAGAACACCATCGCGCCGCCGTCGGTGGTGCGCAGGGCGAGCGGCGCGTAGTCGCCGTTGGTCAGCGGCTCGTCGATGTACTGGGTCGCGAGGCCCGGCTTGGTCGACTTCCTGCGGTCCGTGCGCCAGCCGCTGGTGTGCGCGCCGTCCGCGAAGACGGCGCCGCCGCTCTTCAGGTACGTGGCGTAGTCCTGGCTCAGGTCGGCCGGGGAGACGGCCAGTTGGGCGCTGTTGCCCGCCACGGCCTCGGCCCAGCCGTCCTTGTCGGTCGTGAACTTCGGTACGGCGTCCGGCGCGACCAGTGTCAGATACGCCGCCTGGAACGGCTCGGAGAGGCTGTCGCGGGTGAAGACCAGCAGCCAGCGGTCGTCGCCGCCCTTGTTGCCGTGCGCGTCGGCGAGGAACCAGCGCGGCCAGCCGGCCTTCTTGGGGATGGTGTACGTGACGTCGTCGAACTCCAGTGGCGAGTGGCCGGAGTTGCCGCTCGGGCTGTTGACATGCCCGGCCTTCAGGCGCGCGGAGTCGATGTCGGCGAGGGCGCCGGTCGTGTAGTCGGCATCCAGGGAACCGTCGTAGGCCTCGTCGGCCTTGTTGTAGGCGTCCGTGAACTGCTTCAGCGCCTTGGCGGCCTCGGCGCGGGTGGTGGTGGGGAGCACCTCGCGCTCCCCGTGCACCACCACGCAGCCGCTCGCCGTCAGCGACATGGCGGTCAGCGAGACCGCCAGGAGCGCGTTCCGATCACGCCTGCGGAGTCTGCGGAGCCGCCGAGGGCCGCGATCCCTGGTCGTCAGGTGCGTCATCAGGTGCCTTCACCTTCCCCTTCCCGGAGCCGAACCCTACCGGGGCGAAGAAGAGTACGAGAGTCGGGACCAGGTACAGCAGCCACACCGTGACCTGGAGCACGGTCGGGTCGGGCTGGAAGTTGAAGACGCCCTTGAGGAGGGTGCCGTACCAGCTGTCCGGCGGGATGGTGCCGCTGATGTCGAAGGCCTGGTTGGTCAGGCCCGGGATCCAGTCGGCCTCCTGGAGGTCGTGGAAGCCGTACGCCAGCACGCCGGCGGCGACCACGACCAGCATGCCGCCGGTCCAGGTGAAGAACTTGGCGAGGTTGATCCGCAGGGCGCCGCGGTAGAACAGCCAGCCGAGCAGGACCGCGGTGGCCAGGCCCAGGGCGACGCCGATCAGGGGGCGCGGGGTGCCGTCGCTGGCCGCGTGCACGGACGCCCACACGAACAGGGCGGTCTCAAGTCCCTCGCGGCCCACGGCGAGGAAGGCGGTGGCGACCAGCGCCCCCGTGCCCATCGCGAGGGCCGCGTCCAGCCTGCCGTGCAGTTCGGTCTTGAGGTGCCGGGCGGTGCGCCGCATCCAGAACACCATCCACGTCACCAGGCCGACCGCGACGACGGACAGGGACCCGCCGAGCGCCTCCTGCGCCTCGAACGTCAGCTCCTGGGAGCCGAATTCGAGCGCGCAGCCGAAGCCCATGGCGATCAGCACCGCCACGGCGATGCCGATCCAGATCGGCCGCAGGGCGTCCCTGCGCTCGGTCTTGACCAGATAGGCGATGAGGATGCAGACGACGAGCGAGGCCTCAAGGCCTTCGCGCAGCCCGATCAGATAGTTGGAGAACACGGATCACGCTCCCTTGGAGGACTCGGAGAACAGCGTCCGGCCCCACCAGTCGTCCTTGTCCCGGACGCCGGGCGGGACCGCGAAGACCGCCGAACCCACGTGCTGGATGTACTCGTTGAGTGCGTCGGACGCCGACAGCCTGCGCTGCAGCGGGATGAACCCCTTGCGCACGTCTCGCTGGTAGGCCAGGAAGAACAGCCCCGCGTCGAGCCGCCCGAGTCCGTCCGTGCCGTCGGTGAACGAATAGCCCCGGCGCAGGATGGTGATCCCGTCGTTGGAGTCGGGGTGTGCGAGCCGCACATGGGCGTCCGGCTTCATCGCCTTCAGGAACGGCGCGTCGTGCTCCTTGGCCTTGCCGACCGGGGCACCCTCGCCCTTGTCCCGGCCGAAGACGTCCTCCTGCTCCTGGAGCGAGGTCCGGTCCCAGGTCTCGATGTTCATCCGGATCCGCCGGGCGACGAGATACGACCCGCCGCTCATCCACGCGGGACCGTCGCCGTCGCCGGCCCACACGAACTTCTTCAGCCGGTCGGTCTCGGTGCCCGCGATGTTGCGGGTGCCGTCCTTGAACCCCATGAGGTTGCGCGGGGTCTGGGCGTCCGGTGTGGTCGAGGACGTCTTGCCGAAGCCGAGCTGGGACCAGCGGATGGCGACCTTGCCGAAGCCGATCCGGGCGAGGTTGCGGATGGCGTGCACGGCGACCTGGGGGTCGTCGGCGCAGGCCTGGACGCACAGGTCGCCGCCGGTGCGGGCGGAGTCGAAGTTGTCGCCAGGGAACTGCGGCAGGTCGACCAGGGCGGCCGGGCGGCTGTCCCCGAGCCCGAACTTCTCGAAGAACGACGGCCCGAAGCCGATCGTCAGCGTCAGCCGGGACGGCTTCAGCCCGAGTGCCTCGCCGGTGTCGTCCGGGGGCGCCTCGGCGAGCCCGCCGTAGGCGCCGTCGCCGATCGCCTTCCCGGCGGTCAGCCGCCGGGCCGCGGCCGTCCAGTCCTTCAGCAGCTGGACGAACTCGGCCCGGTCGTCGGTCTTCACGTCGAACGCGGCGAAGTGCAGCCGGTCCTGGACGGGGGTGGCGATACCGGCCTGGTGCGCCCCGTGGAACTCCACCGCGCCACCGGCGTCGGCGGCGGCCGGGTCCATGTCGTCGCCGGCCTCGGTCATCGCCACCGCGCCCCCGGCGACGGCGGCGCCGAGCGCGAGCCCGGCCCCGCCCCAGCCGATGAGCGCGCGCCGCGACGGATTGGTTTTCTCGGCCATGTCCCGCCCCCTACTTGACGACGGCCGCGGCGAGCTTGGACAGCGGCTCCGCGAGGGCGTTGACCGCGTCGGACAGCTCCTTGCGCTGGGCCTTGGTGACCTTGTCGTACGACACGAAGCCGTCCGAGGTCGAGGTCGTGCGGTACTTGTCGAGCTGCGTGTTCAGCGCGGTGAACTGCTTGTCCAGCTCGGTGGTCAGGGCCGCGTCGTTCTTCTGGGCGACCGGCTTGAGCAGCTCGTACGCCTTCTGCGCGCCGTCGACGTTGGCCTTGAAGTCGCTGAGGTCGGTGTGCGAGTAGAGGTCCTCCTCACCGGTGATCTTGCCGGTGGCGACCTCGTCGAGGAGTTCCTTGGCGCCGTTGGCCATGGAGGTCGGGGTGATCTCGGCCTTGCCGACCCGCTTCTGCCAGTCCAACAGATCGGTGAGCAGCTCGTCGGCGAGGGCCTTCTGCTCGGCGCCCACCTTCTTGTCCACCCACAGGGCCTTCTCCAGCGCGTGCCAGCCGGTCCACTTCTGGCCCTTCTCCAGGCCGTCGGCGCGGGTGTCCGTCTTGGGGTCGATGTCCCCGAACGACTCGGCGATCGGCTCGGTGGTCTCCCAGCCGACGCGGGAGGGGGCGTAGGCGTTCTTGGCGGCCGCTATGTTCCCCGCCTTGATGGCGTTGACGAACGTCTCCACCTTCGGGATCGTCGCGTCGGCCTGTTCCTGCGCGTACTCGCGGTAGTCGGCGACGGCCTTGTCGAGCGCCGGGTTGCGCTTGGCGACCGCGCCGGAGCCGGTGACCGTCAGCTTCTGCCGGACGCCGTGCCCCTTCATCCCCGGCCGGCAGGCAATTTCATACGACCCCTGCTTCACCTCGGCGGTGAGCGTGTACTTGGTCCCCGGGCCGATGTTCTCCTTCTCCGAGACGATCCGGTCGTCCGGGAAGAGGATCTCGACCTCGGTGGCCTTGGAGCCCTTGTTCTCGATGGCGAGCGTGACGTGTCCGGCCGGCACGGACTTGGTCGAGGTCTCGCACTTCGAGTCGGCGGCGGTTACCTGGATCGCGTCACTCCCCTTGGCGTCGCTCTTCGCCGTGCAGGCCGAGAGGGCGGTCAGAGCGGCCGCGGTGGCGGCGGCGGTGACGGTGAGTCGGACGGCACGCATGCAGGCTCCAAGCGGGGCAGGTGTGGTGAGGCTGGCCTAACTTACATGAGGCTTACCTCACTGATACACATCCGGGTCGGGATTGACCAGACACAGAAAGATCACAGATACGGCTTGATGTCGGCGGCCTAAAGCTGACACCAAGGAATGGTTAAGAGAAGGTCAAGGAAGCCGTTTCGGGCCGACGACGACCGCGCCCGTCCGCGGATGCGGGAACACCTCGACCGGGTGGCCGTACACCTCCGACAAACGGCACGTACGGCCTCGACCTCACCCTCGGCAACATCCGGGCGACGGTCGACGGCGGCAGGGGCGTACTCACCGCCGACGTGACGAGCCTCGGCACCACCACGAAGAACGTGGAACTGGCCGGCCTCAAGGCCGACTCCGCCGACCTGACGCCCGAAGACGACGTGATCACCCTCGACGACGTCAGCGCCACCCTGACCGAGGCCGGCGCGAAGGCGTTCAGCGGCTACTACACCGCGGGCACCGAACTCGACCCGGTCGACCTCTCCGTCGCCCTCACCGACGACGCCCAACTCCCCTCCGGGGACGGCGACTCCACCGCCACCCCGACCGCCACCGCCTCGGACGCCTCCGGCACGGCGAGCGGCGGTGTCACCGGCTCGACCACCGGCGGCACCGGCGGCAGCCTCGCCGCCACCGGCTCGGCCCTCCCGGCCGCCGCCCTCGGCACGGCGGCCGCGGTCACCGTGGCGGCGGGCGCGGGCGTGGTGTACGCGATGCGCAGGCGCCGTACCGAGGCGTGATCCCCGTCGGCGGCGGCCGGGCGTCCCCTGTCGGCGCCGGCCGGGCGTCTCCCGCCTGGGACGACCCGGCCGCCGCCGCAGTGCTTCAATGCCGGAGTGACTGATTACGACGTGCTGCGTGTCTTCTGCGCGGCGAACGGCGGCTACGGCAACGAACTCGGGGTCGTCCGCGACGGCTCGGTGCTGCCCGCGCGGGAGGACCGGCAGGCGCTGGCGGCCAAGCTCGGCTTCAGCGAGACCGTGTTCGTCGACGACCCCGAGCGCGGGGTCGTCGACATCTACACCCCCACCCTGCGGCTGCCGTTCGCCGGCCACCCCTGCGTCGGTACCGCCTGGCTGCTGGACGTGCCCGAACTGGTCACACCGGCCGGCGTGGTCGGCGCCCGGCTGGACGGGGAGTTCAGCTGGATCGAGGCGCGCCCCGAGTGGGCCCCGCCGCGCACCCTGCGGCAGTACGCCACGGCCGCCGAGGTGGACGCGCTGCCGGTGCCGGCACCGGGGGAGTGGATCTACGCCTGGGCGTGGGAGGACGAGTCCGCCGGGCGGGTCCGGGCCCGCGGCTTTCCCGGGCGCGGCGACGGGATCGACGAGGACGAGGCGACCGGGGCGGCCGCGCTGCTGCTCACCGACCGGCTGGGCCGCGCCCTGAACATCACTCAGGGCAGGGGCTCGCAGATCCTCACGGCACCGCAGCCGTACGGCTGGGTGGAGATCGGCGGGCGGGTCCTTCTGGAGGGCGAGGAGAGCCAGCCCGGGATCAGCTGGTGACCGATGTGTCCTGCCGGCCGCGCCGCACGTAGTACCAGGTCATGTTCGACGACAGCCCCGTCAGCAGCACCCAGACGACACCGATCAGCCAGCTGCCCTGGACGAAGGAGACGACGGCGGCGACGACGGCGAGGACGCAGACGACCAGGGAGTAGAGGGCGAGGCGGGGCATAGGGGGAGTCGCTTTCGGGTCGGTCGGATCGGCCGGGGACACCGGTGGCCGTCCACCAGTGTCCCCCATCCGCTCAGAGAGTCCGCTCAGAGGATCCCCTCAGAGGATCTCCTCAGAGGATCCCGTCAGAGGATCCGCTCAGACGTCCGTGACGCGGAGCCCGGCGTGTGCCTTGTAGCGGCGGTTGACCGAGATCAGGTTCGCGACCAGTGACTCCACCTGGTGGGCGTTGCGCAGCCGCCCCGCGAAGATGCCCCGCATCCCGGGGATCCGCCCGGCCAGCGCCTGCACGATCTCCACGTCCGCGCGCGCCTCGCCCAGCACCATCACATCGGTGTCGATCTCCTCGACCTCCGGGTCCTGGAGCAGCACCGCCGACAGATGGTGGAAGGCCGCCGCGACCCGGGAGTCCGGCAGCAGCGCCGCGGCCTGCTCCGCCGCGCTGCCCTCCTCCGGCTTGAGCGCGTAGGCGCCCTTCTTGTCGAAGCCGAGCGGGTTGACGCAGTCCACGACCAGCTTCCCGGCCAGTTCCGCGCGCAGCGACTCCAGCGTCTTGCCGTGCCCGTCCCACGGTACGGCGACGATCACGAGGTCACTGCGGCGCGCGCACTCGGCGTTGTCGGCGCCCTCGACACCGTGACCGAGTTCGTCGGCGGCGGCCTGCGCGCGCTCGGCGGCCCGGGAGCCGATGATCACCTTCTGGCCGGCCCGGGCCAGCCGGTAGGCGAGGCCCTTGCCCTGCGGGCCGGTGCCGCCGAGCACACCCACGACCAGGCCGGATACGTCGGGCAGGTCCCAGGGATCCTTGGCGGGGGCCTTCTCGGCCGCCGCCTGCTGTGCACTGTCGGAAGTGTCGGAAGAGGTCATGGGCCGACTCTACGTCCGTGGCGGTGGCCGCACCCGGTCAGGTGAGCCGGTTCACGGGCACCCGGCGGAAGGTGATCGTCTCGTACGCGCCGAAGTCCCCGGTCTCGTACAGCAGTCCGACGGTGGCCGGGTCGATCCGGGTCAGGTCGGAGTACGCGGCGGGCAGGCCGTCGAGCGGGTAGGCGGGGCGCCAGGTGGTACCGCCGTCGCCGGACGCACGGATCGTCATCAGCGCGCGGGTGGCGGGGTCCGCGGGGCCCGAGTAGAGCAGCAGGTCGGGATCCCGCAGCTGGAGTACGGAGGCCTCGCAGACCGGCGCGGTGAGCCCGGCCTGCGGCCGGAACGGCTTCACCAGCGTCTTCCCGCCGTCCTTCGAGTGCGCGTCGGCCCGGTTGCCCGGGGACGGCGAGTCGTTACGGGTGTTGAAGTAGACGCGCCCGTCGGGGAGTTCCGCGGCGGTGGTCTCGTTGGCGTTGATGTAGCCGTTGGTGTTCTCGTCGACGTAGCCGAGGTACCAGGTCTCGCCCCGGTCGTCGCTGAGCAGGCAGTGGCCGCTGTTGTACTTGCCCTCGGTGCCGTTGTCGGTCCCGGTGGGCGCGACGGTGTGGTTCGCGGCCACGACGACCCGCCCGGTACGCAGTTGGATGGCGTGCCCGGGGGTCGTGGCGTACCACCGCCACCCGGCCTTCTTCACCGTCTTGGTGATCTCCTTCGGAGCGGACCACGTCACCCCGTCGTCGTCGCTGTGCTGCACCCACACCCGCCGCCCGTCGGCGTCCGGCACCTGCCCGCGCAGGATGGCGTCCTCGGTGGCGGAGGCGGCGCTGCGGACGTGGACGAGCAGGATCCGGCCGGTGTCCAGGACGACGGGGGCGGGGTTGCCGGCGAGGTCGCCGCCGTTGTTCGCGGCGACCTGGAGCGCCCCCCAGGTACGGCCGCCGTCACCGGACCTCTTCAGCACCACGTCGATGTGCCCGTGGTCGGCGCCGGAGTTGACCCTTCCCTCGCAGAAGGCGAGCACGGTGCCCGCCCGGGAGACCACCACGGCCGGGATCCGGAAACTGGCGTAGCCCTCGGTGCCCGCGCGAAAGGGAATGCTCGCTTCTACGTCGCTCATGGGTCGCCTTCTCCCCGGGGCGGGCGAATTCGGGGTGAACTCCGCGTCACGAGTGACCGATTGCGGCAGTATGCGGGGGCATGGACGCCGTACGGGTCGCGTTGCTGCGCGAAGTGCTCGCCGGGACCGAGTGGTTGGGGGCGACGCGCAGATTCGCGGGCGCGCTGCGGGGCTCGGTGGTGACGCACGGCGGCGGACTGCTGCTGCTCGGCACCCCGGAGTACGAGCCGTGGCATCTCGCCGCGCACCTGGTGGACGAGGCCGCGTGGTCCGGTACGCCGGAGTTGGCGCCGACGCTGGTACGGCACGGGGCCCGCCCCGCGGACCCGGCGCATCTCGCCGTCGGTCTCGGCCGTATCGAGGCGGCCCGCCGGGGCGAGACGCTGCTGGTGGTGGCGCCGGGCGACTCCTCGGAACCGCTCCTGGACCACGTCCACAGCGCCCGCCGGGCCGGGGTGACGGTACTGGCCCTCGCCGCCACGGCCGACGACGCGCTGACGGCGATGGCCCACGAGACGCTCACCGTCCCGGACGGCGCGGAACTGGACCTGGACACGGTCCAGCACCTGGTCAGCGCGGCGACAGGCGAGAACGGCCCGTCCCCGAGAGCCCGCCGCCGCTTCCGCGACCGCCTTTCCAGGCTGGCCGAAACGGTAACGGCTCCGCCTCCGACCCCTTGGTAGCCGCCCACCCACCCACCCGACTCGGTCGACCACCTGCCTGCGGCAGCACCGAGAAGAACCGCGGCCCCACACCGACACGCCCCACCGCAACCCCCCTCTCCCGACCGACCAGCCTCTCGCCAGGCCCGTGGGCTCGGGTCTCTCCCGACCGACCAGCCCCTCCCACTGCCCTGGCCTCCCGTCTCTCCCGACCGACCAGCTTCTCGCCGGGCCTGTGGCCTCGGGTCTCTCCCGACCGACCAGCCCCTCCCACTGCCCTGGCCTCCCGTCTCTCCCGACCGACCAGCTTCTCGCCAGGCCCGTGGCCTCGGGTCTCTCCCGGCCGAGCAGCTTCTCGCCAGGCCCGTGGCCTTGCGTTTCTTGCGACCGACCAGCCACTCCCGCTGTCCCGGCCTCCCGTCTCTCCCGACCGAGCAGCCCCTTCCTCTGTTCTTCGGCTCGCCTCTCTGCTGACCGAGTCGGGTGGGTGGGTGGGAAAAGCGGTTGAGGAGGGCGGCGGTGGGCGTTCAGCATGGCTCGGCGTGACCTTGCTTCCCGACCTCGCCCCCTGGCGGGCCTCCGTCGACTTCCGCCGCCTGTGGGCCTCCGGCCTGATCAGCAACTTCGGGACCTTCCTGACCTTCGTCGCGCTCCCGGTGCAGATCAAGGACCTCACCACAAGCGCGGCCGCCGTAGGTGCCGTCGGCGCGGTGGAGCTGCTTCCGCTCATCCTCTTCGGCCTCTACGGCGGCGCCCTCGCCGACGCCCTCGACAAGCGTCTGCTGATCCTGTGGACCGAGGCCGGTCAGGGCCTGCTCAGCGCGGCCCTGCTGCTCAACGCCCTGCTGCCGCACCCGGCCGTCTGGCCGCTGTACGCCGTCGCCGCGCTCTCCTCCGCACTGGGCTCGGTCCAGCGCCCCGCCCTCGACTCGCTCTGGCCGAGGATCGTCGCCCACGACGACCTCCCGGCCGCGGCGGCCCTCAACTCCTTCCGCTGGACCGTCGGCGGCGTCGCAGGCCCCGCCGTCGCCGGCCTGGTCGTGGCGTACGCGGGCCTCGGCTGGGCGTACGGCGCCGACCTCGTCACGTTCGCCGTCTCGGTCGTACTGATCCTGCCGATCGCCGCGTCCCCCGCCGCCCACCAGGCCGTGAAGCCCTCCCTGCGCTCCATCGCGGAGGGCGCCCGCTACGCCTGGGGCCGCAAGGAACTCCTCGGCACCTACGCCGTGGACCTCGCGGCGATGTTCCTGGCGATGCCGCTCGCCGTCCTGCCGTTCCTGGCCGACGAGTTGGACGCGAAGTGGTCCCTGGGGCTGATGTATGCCAGCATCCCGGCCGGTTCGCTGCTGGTGAGCCTGGTCAGCGGCTGGACCGGGCGGGTGCGCCGGCACGGGCGGATGGTGGTGCTGTCGGCCGCGCTGTGGGGCCTGGCGATCGCCGCCGCCGGCGCCGTGCGCAACGTATGGCTCGTCCTGCTCCTGCTGGCCGTCGCCGGCGGCTGCGACATGATCAGCGGGATCTTCCGGGGCGTCATGTGGAACCAGACGATCCCCGACGAGCTGCGCGGCCGGCTCGCCGGGATCGAGCTGCTGTCGTACTCCGTGGGCCCGACCCTCGGCCAGGTCCGGGCCGGCGGCATGGCCGGATGGCTGGGCGTCCGGGCGTCCGTCGGCGTGGGCGGCCTGCTGTGCGCGGGCACGGTCGGCCTGCTGGCCCTGTGCCTGCCCGCCCTGATGTCGTACGACGCACGAGTCAACGAGCACGCCGTACGGCTGCGCGCCCAGCGCGCGGCCGCACCGACCCAGCTCTGATCAACCCTCGTCCGAGGAGTCACCCGCCGGCGCGTCGTGCCACTTGGGATCGTTCTCCCACTGGAGGTTGCGCTCCCGCGCGATCTCCATCGCGTGCTCGGCCTCCTGCCGGGTGGCGTAGGGGCCGAAACGGTCCTTGGCAGGGCACTCGGGGCCCTCCTCGACCTTCTTGTGCTCGAGGCAGTAGTACCACTCGCCCGGCTTGCCGACGGTCCGCTTCTTGAACAGGGCCATGACCGGCTCCTTTCGCCATCCACATGTTCCCGCATGCCCGCTGGTTAGACTCGCTGGCATGTCTGGCCAGTCGCTGCTCGTACCAGGGGAGCTCTCTCCCACCCGTTCGGTACCCGGAAACATCCGCCGCCCCGAGTACGTCGGCAAACCCGCGCCGACCCCGTACACCGGGCCCGAGGTGCAGACCCCGGAGGCCATCGAGGCGATGCGGATCGCCGGCCGTGTCGCCGCGCAGGCGATGGCGGAGGCCGCGAAGATCATCGCGCCGGGGGTGACCACGGACGAGCTGGACAAGGTCGCGCACACGTACATGTGCGACCACGGGGCCTACCCGTCCACGCTCGGCTACCGCGGCTTCCCCAAGTCCCTGTGCACCAGCCTCAACGAGGTCATCTGCCACGGCATTCCGGACTCGACCGTCCTCCAGGACGGGGACATCGTCAACCTGGACGTGACGGCGTACATCGGCGGGGTGCACGGCGACAACAACGCGACCTACCTGGTCGGGGACGTCGACGAGGAGAGCCGGCTGCTGGTCGAGCGGACCCGGGAGTCCCTCGACCGGGCGATCAAGGCCGTCAAGCCCGGCCGGCAGATCAACATCATCGGCCGGGTCATCGAGTCGTACGCCAAGCGCTTCGGGTACGGCGTGGTGCGGGACTTCACCGGCCACGGCATCAACTCGTCGTTCCACTCCGGGCTGATCATCCCGCACTACGACAGCCCGCAGGCGACGACCGTGATGCAGCCCGGGATGACCTTCACGATCGAGCCGATGCTGACGCTCGGGACGCACGAGTACGACATGTGGGACGACGGCTGGACGGTCGTCACCAAGGACCGCAAGCGGACCGCCCAGTTCGAGCACACCCTGGTGGTGACCGACACCGGCGCGGAGATCCTCACCCTGCCGTAGCCCCGCCGCAGCCCCGCCGTTCCACCTGGCCCGTCCTCCCCTCGGAAGGCGGGCCTTTTTCGGGTACGCTTTTACCGACAGGGTGTCGGTAACTTTACCGACGAGGCGTCGGCAAGGCATTGACTTAGGTAAGCCTTACCTTAGAGGATGTTGCCCATGGACTCCTTCGCGACACTCATCCGCACCGCGTCCCACGAGCAGCACGTGGCGGCGGAGACCTCGACGTTCATGAGCGACCTCCTGGGCGGCCGGCTCGGCGTATCGGCGTACACGCGCTACACCGAGCAGCTGTGGTTCGTGTACGAGGCGCTGGAGAGCGGGGCCGCACGGCTGGCGTCGGACCCGCTGGCCGGGCCGTTCGTGCAGCCCGAGCTGTTCCGGCTGGCGGCGCTGGAGCGGGACCTCGCGCATCTGCGCGGGGCCGGGTGGCGGACGGGGCTCACGGCGCTGCCGGCCACCGAGGAGTACGCGGCCCGGGTGCGGGAGTGCGCCGGGGCCTGGCCGGCCGGCTACATCGCCCACCACTACACCCGCTACCTGGGCGACCTCTCCGGCGGCCAGATCATCCGCGACCGCGCGGAGCGGACCTGGGGTTTCGAGCGCAAGGGCGACGGCGTCCGCTTCTACGTCTTCGAGGACATCGCCAACCCGGCCGCGTTCAAGCGGGGTTACCGCGAACTGCTGGACGCGGTGAACGCCGACGACCTGGAGAAGCAGCGCATCGTCACCGAGTGCAAGCGGGCGTTCGCCCTCAACACGGCGCTGTTCCGGGAACTGGGCGAGGAGTTCCCGCTGACGGCGTGACGGCGTGACGGCGTCACGCCGTCACGGCGCGCGGGCTCACTGGGCGATGGAGCAGTACTCGTTCGTCCCCTGCCAGAAGCGGTAGAGCTCCTGACCGCAGTACTGCGAGACGTCGTCCACACCCAGGCCGCGCAGCAGCGCGTCGATCACGTCGAAGAACGCGCTGTTGATCGACGGCACCCACAGCAGCGCGAAGACGAAGAGCAGACCGAACGGGGCGAACGGCTCCACCTGGCGCTTGATGCCGTACGACAGCCAGGGCTCGATCACGCCGTAGCCGTCCAGGCCCGGCACCGGCAGGAAGTTCAGGATCGCCGCCGTGACCTGGAGCAGGGCGAGGAAGGCGAGGGCGTAACGGAAGTCGCGCGGCACGCCGTCCAGGGAGTGCAGCCAGAACGGCGCGGTGCAGACGGCGGCGAAGACCACGTTCGTCAGCGGGCCGGCCGCCGAGATGAGGCTGTGTCGCCAGCGGCCGCGGATCCGGCTGCGCTCGATGAACACCGCACCGCCCGGCAGACCGATCCCGCCCATGATCACGAACAGCACCGGGAGCACGATGCTCAGCAGGGCGTGGGTGTACTTCAGCGGGTTCAGGGTCAGGTAGCCCTTCGCGCCCACCGTGATGTCACCGCCGTGCAGGGCGGTGCGCGCGTGCGCGTACTCGTGCAGGCACAGCGAGACGATCCAGGCCGCCGTCACGAACAGGAACACGGCGACGCCGGGCTGCTCGGCGAACCCGGACCAGGTCGCCCACCCGGTGACGGCGGTGACGGCCAGGATCCCGACGAAGACGGGACTGATCCGCCGGTCGCTGTGGCGGGTGGTGGTGGCGGTCATGGGCGGGGCTCCTGGGGACTGGGGCGGTCGGCGCGGGTCCGACCGTACCTGGCGTGGGGAAAAAGCGCGTCGGGTGCTCGGGAAATACCTCTCGGCGCAGGTGAAAACGGATCGCGACCGGCGTTCGGTTCCGGAAGGCTGGGGACATGCGACCGCCGAAGGCGTTGAAGGTGTTCTACGAGGACTGGCAGATGGAGTGCTGCGGCACCCCGTTCGCGGTCGGCGACGAGGTGGCCTGGAAACTCGTCGCCTACCGGGCCGAGGCCCGCCGGGAGGACGTCGGGTACGGCGCCGAGGCCTGGGTGGAGAACCACGGCGGGCCCGACCACCCCACCACCGGCCGGGTCCACGCCGTCGCCCTGGTCCGGGAGGAGTACCGCTTCCACCGGCCCGACCCGGTGCCGGCGCCGCCGGGGGAGGGGGTGGTGCTGCAGGGCACCGGACGCGGCCTGGAACCGGTGCCCGGGACCGTCACGACGACGTCCGTCGAAGCCTGCCCGAAGTGGTTCGGGGAGGTGGACCTCGGCACAGTGGACGGCCTGGGGCGGGTCCGCCGTACCTGCGGCGCCCTCGTCACGCTGGCCGCCCCGGACACGAGGCACGTCCTGCGCCCCTGACCCCCGTGGCGGCTCTCGACACCCCGCCGTCCGAACCCCGTGACCGCTCCTGACACCCCCAGGGACAATGGACCCCGTGCGCTACCGGATTCTTGGCACCACCCAGGCCCTCCGCCCCGACGGTACGACCGTCCCCGTGGGCGGCGCACGGCTGCGTGCCCTGCTGACCGTGCTGGCGCTGCGCCCCGGGCGCGGGGTGCCGGCCGGGCTGCTCGTCGACGAGGTGTGGGGCGCCGACCCGCCCGCCGACGCCGGGGGCGCCCTCCAGGCCCTGGTCGGCCGGCTGCGCCGGGCGCTCGGCGCGGACGCGATCGAGTCCACCGACGGCGGCTACCGCCTCGCGGCCGCCCCCGACGACATCGACCTGCACCGCTTCGAGCGGCTCACCGGCGAAGCCCTGCGCGCGCTCGCCGACGGCGACCCCGCCAAGGCGACGACCGTCCTCGACGACGCCCTCGCCCTGTGGCACGGCCCGGCCCTGGCCGACCTGCCCGACCGCACCGCCGAGGCGGCCCGCGTCGACGTCCGCCGCCTGGATGCGCTGCGCGCCCGCCACACCGCGGCCCTCGCCCTCGGCCAGGCCGAACAGGCCCTGCCCGAGCTGACCGCCCTGTGCGACGCCCACCCCCTGGACGAGTCTCTCCAGACGCTGCGGCTGCGCGCCCTGCACAGCTGCGGCCGCACCGCCGAGGCGCTGGCCGCCTACGACGACGTAAGACGCCTCCTCGCCGACCGCCTCGGCTCCGACCCCGGGCCCGAACTGCGCGCCCTGCACGCCGAGTTGCTCGACCCGGCGGCGGAGCCCGAGGAGCCGTCCCGGCCCGGCAACCTGCGCGCCCGGCTCACCTCCTTCGTCGGACGCGAGGCCGACCTGGAGGTCATCCGGGGCGACCTCGCCGCCGCCCGCCTGGTCACCCTGCTCGGGCCCGGCGGGGCCGGCAAGACCCGGCTGTCCCAGGAGGCCGCCGAGACCGTGCGGAACGCCGCCCGGGACGGGGTGTGGCTGGCCGAGCTGGCCCCCGTCGACGACCCGGCGGACGTCCCCGAGGCCGTGCTCAGCGCGCTGGGCGCCCGCGAGACCGTGCTCTACGGCGCCGGCGCCGAGGGCATGCGGGCCGCCGCCGACCGGCACGACGACCCGGTCGAGCGGCTCGTCGACCACTGTTCCCGGCGCCGGATGCTGATCGTCCTCGACAACTGCGAGCACGTCGTCGACGCGGCGGCCGACCTGGCGGCACAGCTGCTGGAGCGCTGCCCGGACCTGACGATCCTCGCCACCAGCCGCGAACCCCTGGGCGTTCCGGGGGAGTTGCTGCGCCCCGTGGAGCCGCTGCCCGAGCCGGTGGCGCTGAGACTGTTCGCCGACCGGGGCGCTGCGGCCCGGCCCGGCTTCACGGTCGACGCCGACGAGGAGACCGCGGCGGCCTGCGAGGAGATCTGCCGCCGCCTGGACGGACTGCCCCTCGCCATCGAGCTGGCCGCCGCCCGGCTGCGGATGCTCACGCCCCGTCAGATAGCCGACCGGCTCGACGACCGCTTCCGCCTGCTCACCTCCGGCAGCCGTACCGTGCTGCCCCGC
The DNA here is from genome assembly GCF_040651615.1 of Streptomyces sp. NPDC048417. NCBI lineage: Bacteria > Bacillati > Actinomycetota > Actinomycetes > Kitasatosporales > Streptomycetaceae > Streptomyces > Streptomyces sp. NPDC048417. Next base: position 64,580 of record NZ_JBEZKI010000046.1, read on the forward strand.
CAGCAGACCCTGCGCGCGGTCGTCGACTGGTCCTGGGACCTGCTCGACGCGGCCGAGCGGGACGTCCTCGGCCGGCTCTCCGTCTTCGCGGGCGGCTGCGACCTGGCCGCCGCCGAGGCGGTCTGCGGTCCCGCCGCCCTCGACGCGCTCGCTTCCCTGGTCGACAAGTCCCTTGTCGTCGCGGCCCCTTCGGCCGGGCAGGGGATGCGCTACCGGCTCCTGGAGACCGTCGCCGAGTACGCCGGCGCCCGCCTGGACGAGAGCGGCGCGCGCGCCGCCGCCGAGCGCGCCCATCTGACGTACTACCGCGAACTCGCCCGCACCACCGACCCGTTGCTGCGCGGCTCCGGCCAGCGTGCCGCCGTGGCCCGGCTGGAGCTGGAGTACGAGAACCTGCGCACCGCCATCCGCCACGCCGTCGCCGCCAAGGACGAGCAGGAGGCACTGTGCCTGGCCCACTCCCTGGTCTGGTACTGGCAGTTGCGTGACAAGCGGGTCGAGACCCGCACCTGGTGCGCCGACATCATCGCTCTCGGCCCGACCCCCTTCGCCGAGCCGGTCCGTCGCGCCGAACCGGTGTGGCGGCGCCTGACCGACACACCGCCGCCGTACACCGGAGAAGTCCTGGCCGAGGCCCGGCGTGGCATCCATCTGGCCCATCTGGCCTGCATGGACACCGATGTGGAGGCCTGGCAGACCCCGGCCGCGCAGGCCAAGATGCGCGCCGTCACCCAGGCCTACGAGCCCGGTCTGCCGCAGACCTGCCGGGCCCCCGGCATGTTCTGGTTCTTCGCCGTGATGCTGACCGACGGCCTGGAGCAGCTGCGCACCATCGTCGACGCCGGCGTCGAGACCTGCCGTCGTACGCCCGGCTTCGAGTGGGAACTCGCCGGAGCCCTCCAGCTGCGCGCCAACGTGTTCGCCAACTTCGCCGCCTCGGCCGGTGCCGCCATCCGCGACGCCGACGAGGCCCTGGAGATCTTCCGGCGCCTCGGGGACGACTGGGGCACCGCCGAGGCCTTCTCCGCACGTGCCGAGTCCCGGGAACGCATGGGGGAGTACCGGGAGGCCGCCGCCGACTACGAGGCCGCCATCGAGTGCGCCCAGCGACTCGACGCCCGCACCCAGGTAGCCGTGCTCAACGCCCGCCTGGGCATGGCGCTGCTCGAACTGGGCGAGATCGAGCGCGGTGAACGGCTGCTGCGCGAGGTCATCGCCGACCACGACAGCAGCCACAACGAGGCGATGCCCGCCGCCCGGCTCTTCCTCACCGTGTGGCTGCTGCTGACCGACCGGATCGCCGAGGCCCGTGAGCAACTCCGGCTGCTGCGCACCCAGTTCAAGATCTCGCACTTCGTCGTCTTCGACGCCATGATCCTCACCCAGGAGGCCTGGGTGGACGCCCTCGACGGCCTCCACACGGACGCCCTGGCCAAGCTGCGCGAGGCGATAGCGCACTCCGGCGACCCGCTGACCCAGGCCATCACCCCGCACATCGTCTCCTCCTGCCTGACCGTCGCCGCGACCGCACTGTCCGGCGTGGACGGCGGCGCCCGCGCCCGGGACGCCGCCCGCTGCCTGGGTGCCGCCGAAGCCCTGCAGCCGCCCGGCCACATCCCCTCCGGCATGGAACGCACGATGCGCGCCCGCACCGAGGCACAGGTCCGCGCCGCACTCGGTGACGACGACGCCTATGAGGCCGCATACGCCGAGGGCGGCGGCCTCTCCCTCGTGGAGGCCACCGCCCTGATCTGACCGGGACTGCCGGACTTCAGCTCTTGGTGCGGAACTTGTAGATCGCGTACGGTGCCGCCACCGCCGTGATCCCCACCGACCAGGCCAGCGTGATCCACAGGTCGTGGGCGACCGGGCCGCCGATCATCAGGCCGCGGGCCGCGTCGGCGAGCGTGGACAGCGGGTTGTAGTCGGTGAAGGCCTGCAGCCAGCCCGGCATCGACTGCGTCGGCGCGAAGATCGACGAGCCGAACTGCAGCGGGAACAGCACCAGGAACCCCATCGCCTGCACGGACTGCGCGCTCTTCAGGATCACGCCCAGGGTGAGGAACACCCACATGATCGAGGAGGCGAACACCGCGGACAGGCCCACGGCGGCGAACAGCCCGCCCCAGTGGGTGATGTGGAACCCGACCAGCACGGCCACGACCATCAGCACGGCGGTCGCGAACAGCATCCGCACCAGCTCGACGGAGATCTTCGCGAACAGCACCGAGCCGCGCCCGATCGGCAGCGACCGGAACCGGTCCATCACACCGGAGTTGAAGTCCTGGCTGAACCCGGTGCCGACGCCCTGCGAGAGCGTCATGCTCATCATCGCGATCATGCCCGGGATGACGTACTGGACGTAGCCGTCCTGGCCGCCGCCGAGGGCCTGCCCGATCGAGCCGCCGAAGACGTACACGAACAGCAGCGTGAAGACGACCGGCATCAGCACGGCGTCGAACATGGACTCCGGGTCCTGCCGGATCCACAGCAGATTGCGGCGGATCAGGGCGCCGGTGTGCCGCAGATGCCCGCGCAGCGGGATCCGGGCGTCGGCGGCGGCCGGGGCGGCGGTGACGCCCGGGGTGGTGGTGACGGCGCTCATACGGCGACCTCCTCGCGGTCGTCTGCGGGCGTGGCGTCCTGCGGGGCACTGGCACGGTGGCCGGTGAGGGACAGGAAGACCTCGTCCAGGCTGGGCAGTTCGGTGACGATGGAGCTGATGGTGATACCGCGGGCGGTGACGGCGCCGACCACGGCGGTCAGCTGCTCGTCGCTGAGGATCGGCACCAGCAGGGTGCCCCGCTCGGCGTCCACGGTCGTGCCGGCGAGCCCGGTGATCCCCAGCTCGTCGATCATGGCGGCGAGCGGCCGCACCTGCAGCGGGTCGACCGGCTTCACACGCAGCGTCCGCCCGCCGACCTTGGCCTTCAGCTCCTCCACCTTGCCGCCGGCGATGACCTTCCCGCGGTCCACGACGGTCAGTTCGGAGGCGAGCTGCTCGGCCTCCTCCATGTACTGGGTGGTCAGCAGTACGGTCACGCCCTCGCCGACCATCGCCTTGACCTCGTCCCACACCTCGTTGCGGGTGCGCGGGTCGAGACCGGTGGTCGGCTCGTCCAGGAACAGCACCTGGGGGTGTCCGATCATCGAGGCGGCGAGGTCCAGCCGGCGGCGCATGCCGCCGGAGTAGGTGCCGGCCGGGCGCTTGGCGGCGTCGGTCAGCGAGAACCGCTCCAGCAGCTGGTCGGCCCGGGCCCGGGCGTCCCTGCGGGACAGGTCGAGCAGCCTCCCGATCATGTAGAGGTTCTCCCAGCCCGGCAGCTTCTCGTCGACCGAGGCGTACTGCCCGGTCAGCCCGATCACCCGGCGCAGCTGGCGGGGCTGGCGCAGGACGTCGTAGCCGGCGACGGTCGCCTGCCCGGCGTCGGGCTTCAGCAGTGTGGACAGAATCCGGACGATGGTCGTCTTGCCGGCCCCGTTCGGCCCGAGGACCCCCATCACGGTGCCCTCGCGGACGTCCAGATCAACTCCGTCGAGAGCCTTGGTGTCGCCGTAGTGCTTCACCAGCCCCCGTACGGTCACGGCGGTGTTGTCGATTCGCGTCATGGGAAGAACCGTGCCAGGCCCCACCGACAAACCACCGACAGGCCGCCGACACCGGCGCACGTCCTGCCGACAACCCGCCTACGAACCGCCGACACGGGGCGGCGTACCGGGCCCGCCATGACCGTCCCCGCTGCCCGGTCCCTCGACACCGACCGGCTGGAACTACTGCCGCCGCCCGTCGAGCACGCCGGAACGACCGCCGCGACCACGAACCCCCTGACCACCGCGACCATCAATGGAGCAACCCGCACGGCGAGCAACCACCTCCGCGAGAGCGCGCGCCGGTTCAGGCGCAAAAAGCCGGCCGGCCCACCGACGGGGGAAGATCGGCGGGCCGGCCGTGGTGTTTCCGCAGTGGCTCTAGTGGACGGAGTGCTCCTCCAGCGGGAACGTTCCGCCGACGACGTCCTCGGCGTAGGCACGGGCCGCGTCGCCCATGACCTCGCGCAGGGCCGCGTACTTCTTCACGAACTTCGGCACCCGGCCCGGGGTCAGGCCCAGCATGTCCGTCCAGACCAGGACCTGTGCGTCGGTCTCGGGACCGGCGCCGATGCCGACCGTCGGGATGTGCAGCCCCCGGGTCACCTCGGCCGCCAGCTCCGCCGGGACCAGTTCGAGTACGACCGCGAACGCGCCCGCGTCCTGGACCGACTTGGCGTCGCGCAGCAGCTGCTGGGCCGCCTCCTCGCCGCGGCCCTGCACGCGGTAGCCCATCGCGTTGACGGACTGCGGGGTCAGGCCGATGTGCGCCATCACCGGGATGCCGGACTCGACGAGCAGCCGGATCTGTTCGTGCGAGCGCTCGCCGCCCTCCAGCTTGACCGCGCCGACACCGGCCTCCTTCACCAGCCGGGTCGCCGAGCGCAGCGCCTGCACCGGACCCTCCTGGTAGGAGCCGAAGGGGAGGTCGCCGACGATGAGGGCGCGCTGGGTGCCGCGGACCACGGCCGCCGACAGCATCGTCATCTCGTCCAGGGTGACGGGCACCGTCGACTCGTACCCGAGGTGGCAGTTGCCCGCCGAGTCGCCGACCAGGAGCACCGGGATCCCGGACTCGTCGAAGACGGAGGCGGTCATCGCGTCGTACGCGGTGAGCATGGGCCACTTCTCGCCGCGTTCCTTGGCGAGGGCGATGTCGCGGACCGTGATGCGGCGGGTGCCCTTCCCCCCGTACAGCGTCCTGCTGCCGTCGGAGGGGCTGTTCTGCGCAGGCTGGGCAGCCGAGAGCTGCGTCATGGCAACGGCTCCTTCAAATCATCTCGAGGCACCCTGACGGTGTCCCCGGATCGCTTCCATGGTGGCACTTCGTGCCGTCCTGGGCCAGAGGACCGCCGTGTGATCCATCGGTCACCCTTCTTGCGTAAGGCCTCGGTAAAGGAATTCAGATACGAGACGGTGCCGTATTGGAATGGGCCTACGCTCGTCGTCATGACAACTCCTGCCGACCACGCTCCAATCGGCCCGCGCATACCCGAGGAGGTGCACCGGCGCCGCTGGGCGATCCTCGGCGTGCTCATGTTGAGCCTGCTGATCGTGGTGCTCGACAACTCGATCCTGAACGTCGCCGTCAAGACCATCTCCACGCCGGCCCCGACCGGCCTCGGCGCCACCCAGAGCCAGCTGGAGTGGGCGATCAACGCCTACACCCTGGTCTTCGCGGGCCTGCTGTTCACCGCCGGCCTCATCGGTGACCGGCTCGGCCGCAAGAAGGTGCTGATCGGCGGCCTCGTCGTGTTCGGCCTCGGCTCCGCCCTGGCCGCCGAGTCCGGCTCCCCGGACCAGCTGATCGCTTACCGCGCCCTGATGGCCCTCGGTGCCGCCTTCGTGATGCCCGCCACCCTCGCCGTCCTGATGAACGTCTTCGAACGCCAGGAGCAGCCCAAGGCCATCGGCATCTGGGCCGGCGGCGTCGGCCTCGCCATCGCGATCGGCCCGATCACCGGCGGTGTGCTGCTCGACCACTTCTGGTGGGGCTCGGTCTTCCTCGTGAACGTACCGATCGTGATCGTCGCGCTCGCGCTGATGCTGTGGCTGGTGCCCGACTCGCGCGACCCGCGTCCGGGCCGCCTCGACCCCGTCGGCGTGGTGCTCTCCGTCGTCGGCCTGGTCCTGCTGGTCTACGGCATCATCAAGGGCGGCGAGCTGGCCGACTTCACCGACGCCAAGGTGCTCGCCACCGTCGCCGCCGGCGTCGTGGTCCTCGCCGGCTTCGTGATCTTCGAGATGCGCAGCGACCACCCGTCCCTGGACGTCACCTACTTCAAGAACAAGGTCTTCTCGGCCGCCATGGCCGCCATCGCGCTGGTCTTCTTCGCGCTGATGGGCGTGACCTTCTTCTCCGTCTTCTACACCCAGAGCGTGCGCGGCTACTCGCCGCTGCAGTCCGGTCTGCTGCTGCTCCCGCTGGCCGTCGCCCAGCTGATCTTCGCGCCGCGGGCCCGGCTGGTCGTGGAGCGGATCGGCAACAGGGCCACCACCACCGGAGGCCTGGTGCTGATCGCGGCGATGCTGGGCATGTTCGCCACCTTCGAGGCCGACACCCCGATCTGGCTCCTGGAGGTCGTCTTCTTCCTGATGGGCACCGGCATGGCGCACATCATGACGCCGACCTCGGTCGTCATCATGCAGGCCCTGCCCCGGGAGAAGGCCGGTTCCGCCTCCGCGCTCAGCAACACCTTCCGCCAGGTCGGCGGCGCCCTCGGTATCGCCGTCCTCGGCTCGGTGCTGTCGACGTCGTACCGCAACGGCATCGAGGGCAAGCTCGGCGCGCTGCCGCCCGGGCTGCGCGGGACCGCCGGCGAGTCCATCGAGGCCACGCTGGGCGTCGCCCAGAAGCTCGGCGCGCAGGGCAGGGCCCTGGTCACCCCCGCCAACGACGCCTTCCTGCACGCCATGCACATGACCGCCCTGTGCGGTGTGGGCGTCGCGCTGCTCGGCGCCGTGGTCACGGCCCTCTTCCTGCCCGGCAAGCCGCCGGCCGGTCAGCAGGGCGAGCGGGAACAGGAGTTGGTCGCGGCCACCGAGTGAGCTGACGCACGATAAAGCACGGATCGACGGGGGGAGGCTTGGGCTGCGGGAGAATTCCCGCAGCCAGTGAGAGGACGGTATGACGTGAGGCTTGCCGACAGCCGGCCGCGGTCCGTGGGTCCGGCCCGGGGCCGTCCCCGCAGCGAAGCGGTGGAGAGCGCCATCCTGGAAGGCGTCATGAAGCTCCTGGAGGACGGTGTTCCGCTCGCCGAGCTGTCCATCGAGCGGATCGCCCGGACCGCCGGCGTCGGCAAGGCCACCATCTACCGCCGCTGGAACGGCAAGGAGGAGCTCTTCGTCGACGTCATGCGCGCCGCCGAGCCCCCCGACCCCGAACTCCCCGGCACCTCCATGCGCGACGACCTCGTCGTGATGCTCGAAGCGCTGCGCCAGCGGGGGCTGATGAACCGTTCGTCGGCGATCCTGCACAACGTCTTCGCCCAGATGAAGAGCAGCCCCCGGATCTGGGACGCCTACCACGTCAATGTCGTCAACCCCCGGCGCGAACTCGGCAAGGAGGTGCTGCGCCGCGGCCAGCAGAACGGCGAACTCCGCGCGGACGTCGACATCGAGCTGGCCAACGACATGTTCACCGGCCCGATGCTGCTCCGGGCCATCCTGCGCCCGGACGCGGAGCTCCCCGAGGGCCTGGCCGAACAGATCGTCGACTCGGTACTGGCCGGCCTGCAGCCTGCGAGTTCACCGGAACCGCGGCCGTAAGGGCTGTTGTCGCCGTCGGCGGAATGTGCTCGTTTCGTCACAGTCCACCCTGACCGGGCGGTAACCGGAACCTCTTCGGCCGGTGTCTTCGTCCTCGTCTTCCGTACGGCCGTCATGTGACGGCGGGATCGGAGCCGATCATCCCCTAGGGTCGTATCCCGGGGGACGACGGTGTGCACGGCAGGTTGTGAGGCAGACGGTATGGCTCAGCAGGCGTACATGACGGAGACGGACAACGGCGGCTCGGGGCCCGAGCGTCGGGGAGACCGGTTCCGGCGCCTGGTGAACCGCCTGCTGGCGGGCTGGCGCGACGATCCACGCATCTGGCGCCGGGGCATCGTCCTCGCCGTCATCGCCCTGCTGCTGGCCGGCGTGATGCTGATGCACTCCCGCATCCCCAACGCCGTCGGCAACCTCGGCAGCCTCACCGAGACGTTCCTGCCCTGGCTGGGCCTGCTGATCCCGGTGCTGTTGCTGCTCGGCGTCCTGCGCAAGTCGGCGACCGCGCTCATCGCGGTCCTTCTCCCGGCGATCGTCTGGCTGAACCTGTTCGGCGGGCTGCTCACCGACAAGTCCGGCACCGGCGGCGACTTCACGGTCGCCACACACAACGTGAACGCCGAGAACCCCGACCCGACCGGCACCGCCGAGCGACTCGCCGCGTCCGGTGCCGACGTGGTGGCCCTGGAGGAGCTGAAGGCCTCGGCCGTACCGGCGTACGAGAAGGCGCTGTCGGCGACGTACAAGTACCGCGCGGTCGAGGGCACCGTGGGGCTGTGGAGCAAGTACCGGCTGACCGGGGTGAAGGCCGTCGACATCAAGCTCGGCTGGACGCGCGCGATGCGCGCCACGGTCGCCACGCCGGAGGGGGCCCTCGCGGTCTACGTCGCCCATCTCCCCTCGGTCCGGGTCAAGATGAACGCCGGGTTCACCGCCCGGCAGCGGGACAGGAGCGCCGACGCGCTGGGCGAGGCCATCGTCGACGAGCGTCTGCCGCGGGTGATCCTCCTGGGTGACCTCAACGGCACGATGAACGATCGTTCCCTCAACGGCGTGACCTCGCAGATGCGCTCCACACAGGGCGCCGCGGGCAGCGGGTTCGGGTTCAGCTGGCCGGCCGCGTTCCCGATGGCCCGTATCGACCAGATCATGGTGAGGGGTGTGGAGCCGGAGAGCTCCTGGACCCTGCCGAGGACGGGCAGCGACCACCTCCCCATCGCGGCCCGTGTGAACCTGACCACATCGGGTTCGTAAAGACCCCTGGTCAGGCCGGTGCGATCGCCTTTGTAAGGACAATCAGACACCGCGCTGTAACCTGCCGGAATACTGGGCCTGGGATGCTTTGTTCCGTAGCTGAACTTAAACACGTCCGCACGGAACCCCGCTCCCCGAAAGGCAAAGCCCTCCATGCCCCTGGCCCTGCTCGCTCTGGCCGTCGGCGCTTTTGGTCTCGGCACCACCGAGTTCGTGATGATGGGCCTGCTGCCCGACGTCGCCGACGACCTGCACATATCGATCCCCGCCGCCGGCCACCTGGTCTCGGCGTACGCGCTCGGCGTCGTCATCGGCGCCCCGCTCCTCGCCGCGCTGACCGCGCGCATGCCCCGCCGCACGGTCCTCATCTCCCTGATGGCCCTGTTCGTGGCGGGCAACGCGCTGTCGGCGCTGGCCCCCGGCTACGACTCCCTCCTGGCCGCCCGCTTCCTGAGCGGCCTGCCGCACGGCGCCTTCTTCGGCGTCGGCGCGGTAGTCGCCACCAACCTGGTGGCACCGGAGCGCAAGGCCCGCTCGGTCTCCCTGATGTTCATGGGCCTGACGGTCGCCAACATCGCGGGCGTTCCCGTCGCCACCCTCATGGGCCAGCACCTGGGCTGGCGGGCGACCTTCCTGGGCGTGAGCCTGATCGGCGTCGCAGCGATGGCCGCGGTCGCGCTGCTGATCCGAGGGGCCGACGCCCCGGCCCCGGTCTCCGGCCTGCGCGGCGAACTGACCGCCCTGCGCTCCCTTCCGGTCTGGCTGGCCCTCGCCACGACGGTCGTCGGCTTCGGCGCGCTCTTCTCCGCGTACAGCTACATCACGCCGATGCTGACGGACTCCGCCGGGTACGCCGACTCCGACGTGACCCTCCTGCTGGCGCTCTTCGGCGTCGGTGCCACCGTCGGCAACCTGATCGGCGGCCGCCTCGCCGACCACGCGATGCGCGGCACGCTCTTCGGCGGCCTGGCCTCCATGGTCGCGGTGCTGTTCCTCTTCCCGGTCCTGATGCACGCGCAGTGGAGCGCGGCCCTGGCGGTGACGCTGCTCGGCGTGGCCGCGTTCATCACCGGCTCGCCCCTCCAGCTGATGGTCATGGAACGCGCGGCGGCGGGCCCCTCGCTCGCCTCCTCCGCCAATCAGGCCGCCTTCAACCTGGCCAACGCGGGCGGCGCCTGGATCGGCGGCGTGGCGCTGGCGGCGGGCTTCGGCGTCACCTCCCCGTCACTGGCGGGCGCGGCGCTCGCGGTCCTGGGCCTGGGCGTGGCGAGCGTGGCGTTCGCGGTGGACCGGCGGCGGGATGTCCCCTCGACGGGCCGCGAGCGGGTGGTCGCCTCGCACGTCCCGGAGGCCGCGGAGCCGGTCCACTCCTGACGCACCGACCGGACCTTTCCTGGTGTGCGGCGATTGGCGGATTCGTGCCAGGGGCCTGGAGCAAATCCGTGGTCTGGGCGGCCCGTCCGGAGCCGAGGTGGCACACATCATCCAATTCCCGTATCTCTGCGGGCGGAGGGGCGGAGGGGCGGAGGGGCGGAGGGGCGGAGGGGCGGAGGGGCGGAGGGGCGGAGGGGCGGAGGGGCGGATGAGGTGGCCTTCGGCAGCGGTTCCGAGCGTGCCCCCACCTTGCGACAGCCGCCAAGCCGACCCGGCGTTCACTCCGCAGATCGCTCCGGGGAAGTGCGGCGCGTATCCCCTCATGGCCGCATCCATCACGATCACGGCCCTTCATGGCCTCCCTCAAGTCGGCGTAACGCAAAGGGGCGTGGGGTTCTCCGAAGAGAAGGACCCCACGCCCCTCAGCTCAGCCGCTCAAGCAGCGCAGCGGATCAGTGCTTGCGGTACGACGAGACGTAACCGCCCGCCGGCGAGCCCACGCCCGTGACGTCGTCGTAGCCCTTCACCGCGGACAGGGAGCTGTCCTTGCCGAGGCTGCGGACCGAGGTCAGCAGGCCGTCGGTGGCGTCGACGCTGTTGGCGAAGTCGACTCGGGCCACGGCGAGGCCGGAACCGGTCGGGTTGTCGGTGACGTCGTGGAAGACGCCCTTCTTGCCGTACTTGGCGTAGATCGACGGGTTGGCGAAGCCGAGGGCCTTGCCGCCTGCCGCCTCCTGGGCGAGCGCCTGGACCGCCGCGATGGTCGGCGCCGCCAGCGACGTGCCGCCGATGCGGTACTCGCTGTACTGCTGCGACCCGTCGGGGAAGGTCTGGGTCTGGCCGACCAGGAACCCGGTGTTCGGGTCGGCGATCGCCGAGATGTCCGGGACCACGCGGTTGCCGGAGGCGCTGTTCGCCGTCGCGAGGGAGTTCGGGACGACGCCCTTCTGGTAGTACGGCTCCGCGACCGTCGCGCTGGTGCCGCCGCCCGCGCCCGAGGTGAAGGCACCCGGGAAGGACGTCCAGCTCTTGCCGTCGTTGGACAGGGTCGCCTTCTCGGTGCCCCAGCCGGTCTCCCACAGGTACTTGTCGCCCTTGCCGACGGCGAGCGAGGTACCGCCGACCGCCGTCACCCACGCCGAGTTGGCCGGGGTGTCGACCTGCTTCGTACCGGTGTTGGCGACCTCGTCGCCGTTGTCGCCGGAGGAGAAGTAGAAGCCGATGCCCTGCACCGCGCCCAGCTGGAAGACCTGGTCGTAGGCGGCCGCGAGGTCCGGGGTCTGGTTGGCCTCGATGTCGCCCCAGGAGTTGGAGACGATGTCGGCCAGGTGGCTGTCGACGATCTTGCTGAGCGAGTCCAGCAGGTCGTCGTCGTAGCAGGAGGCGGCGCCCACGTAGGTGACGTCCGCGTCCGGGGCGACCGCGTGCACGGCCTCGACGTCGAGGGTCTCCTCGCCGTACCAGCCGGCCGCCGAGCACTCCTCGGTCTTGGTGTACGTGCCCGGCAGCACCTGGTGCAGCTGGCTGGTCTTCCAGGCCGCGTCGCCGTTCTTCTTGGCGTAGGTGCCGGCGTCGAAGGCGATGGTCGGCGAGGCGTACGCGTCGGTGATCGCGACGCGGACCTTCTTGCCGGTGTACTCGCCGGCGCCGTAGGCGGCCCGCAGCTGCTTGCCGGTGTAGCCCTTGATGGCGTACGGGATCTTCGATCCGTAGGCCGACGGCAGCGTGCTCGCGGTGTTCGAGCCGTAGTACGACGAGAACGGGCCGGCGTTCTTGAACACGCCGTCCGGGGGCGGCAGCGTGTCGTCGTGGGTGGCCTTGTGCGGCGCGCTGTCCAGACCGGTGACGGTCAGGATGGAGCTGCTCACGGCCGCCGGCACCGACGCGGTCTTCACCGGCGCGCGGTAGGTCTTCGAGCCCTTGGCGTAGTTGTGCAGCTGGGTGCCGAACGCCTGCTCGACGGCGGACACGTCACCGGAGACGGCTATGTAGTGCTGGGTGACCTCGGTGACCTTCAGGCCGGACGCGGCCAGCCAGGACTTGACGGCCTTCACCTGGGCCGCGGTGGCGCCGAAGCGGGCCTGCGCCTGCTTGGCGCTGAGGTACTTGCCGTAGAGCGGCGAGCTGGGGTCGGACACCGCCTTCGCGTAGGCCGCGAGGCCGTTGGCGTTCCGGCCGGCCAGGTAGACGCGGGCCTTGACCTGCGCGCTGTCGGAGGTGGCGCCCTTGTCCGCCTTGGCCGTGGCCCAGGTGGGCTTGGTGCCCTTCAGGGTGTCACGGGCCGGGCTGTCCGCGGCGTGGGCCGCGGGTATGCCGAGTGCGAGCGCGCCGGCGATCATCGGCAGTGTCGCTGCCATGCTCACGCTGGCCCGCACCTTGGCACGGTTCGATCTCATACTGCCCCCTGCTATGCGGTTCGACGCATGGAGTGGTCGGTCAGGCGTGATCATCGGGAGGCCGGCGGCGGAACGGCCCGTGAATGGATCACACGATGGACGTCACTCTTACGGTGAACTGTTCATGCCAGGGGAATGAAAAGGCCAAGGAAACCCCAAGTGGGCGTTGATTAGGGGCCTTTGACCGGATTTCGATGCCGTACCAAACGTTACGGATCGATTGCGATTGCCCGTAAGCCCTTGCGGTGCCGTTAAGTCGACAAATCCCCCACCTCGTACGCCGGTTCAGTCGCGCGGCTCGGCGCCTCGCTCCTTCAGCATCTGGGCCATCGTCGTCAACTCCGACTGCTGCGCGTCCACCATGCCCTGGGCGAGGTTCTTCTCCACCGCGACGGTGCACTTGGCCACACACCCCTCGGCCATGTGGATCCCGCCCTTGTGATGGTCCGTCATCAGCTGCAGGTAGAAGATCTCCGCCTGCTTGCCGTTCAGCGTCCCCAGCTTCTTCAGCTCGGTGTTGGTCGCCATGCCCGGCATCAGCGCACCGTCCTTGCCGGAGGCCATGTCGCCCATGCCCATCCAGGTCATCGGCGGATCGGCCGACACCTTCGGCAGCCCCCACAGGTCCAGCCAGCCCAGCAGCATGCCGCGCTGGTTGGCCTGCGTCTGCGCGATGTCGTAGGCGAGGCGCCGTACGTCGGTGTTCTTCGTGCGGTCGCGCACGATGTACGACATCTCGACGGCCTGCTGGTGATGGACCGCCATGTCCCGGGCGAACCCGGCGTCCGCCGAGTCGGCGCTCGGGACCGCGCTGCCGCCGTCGTTGTCGTCCTCGCCCGCGACCGCGTAGGTGATCGCGCCGGCCGCGACCAGCACCGCCACCGCGGAACCCGCGATGAGCACCGACCGCATCACTGGCCCTTACCGCCCGTGCACGCGGCGCCCGGCTCGGGCGTCTGCTTGCCCTGCACGAACTCCTCGAAGAACTTGCCCACGTTCGGGTCGTCGGCCCCGGTCACGGTGCGCTGGTGCGCCCACGCCGTCATCATGATCGGGTCCTTCTGCTTGTCGTCCGGGCTCATCAGCGTGTACGGCGTCTGCTTGACCTTCGCCGCGAGCGCGTCGACGTCGGCCTTCTTCGCCTTGCTGTTGTACGTCACCCAGACCGCGCCGTGCTCCAGCGAGTGCACGGCGTTCATGTCGTCGAGCGCCGTGGTGTAGACGTCGCCGTTGCAGTTCTGCCAGACCGGGTTGTGGTTCCCGCCCACCGGGGGCTCGGTCGGGTAGTGCACGGTCGTCGTCACGTGCGTCCGGCCCAGCGTGCCCTTCCAGGTGTTCACCCCGTCCTTGCCGGTCACGAAGTGCCCCGAGGTCTTCGCGTCGGCCGCCGCGGAGTCGTCACCGGACTTGTTCTTCACCAGCACCACACCGCCGACCACGAGGCCGGCGACGACCACCACGCTCGCGGCGATCGTGAGGATCCGGCCGCGACGCTCACGCGCCTGCTCGGCGCGCCGCATCTCCTCTATGCGCGCCTTGCGCTCGGCACTGTTGCTCTTCTTCGCGGAACCCATGGGATGTGTCCTTCTGGGGGAAAGGGGCGTGGAAGGTGGGGCCCGCTGATCGTAATGGGGGGGATGGGACCGGTCGTAGGGAGGACACAGGAAAGACCTGGAAATGCCGGTGATTCGACAGGAAACCGATAATCGGAACGCGAGGGCGCGGAGGGGTGCGGTCCGCGTCGGGTGGCCCGTGCCGGGTGCCGGGTGTCGGGGCCCGGATGGGTTTGCATCTGATATTCATGCCCATGGGCCGGGTGTGACGTGCGTCGAAACGGGATCGGCCATTACGGATGTCGGTGCGAGCAGGCAAGATGGGCCCAGGGCGGTACACCTGCCGTACGGGAGCCGTTCAGGCCGAGGACGCCGGGGCGATCATGGTCCGCAACGCGCATGAAATGCTGTTGTGGTGTGATGCTCAGGTGCCCGACCGCCTCCTGTGGGACCGGGAGCAGGCGGCCTGACCAGCAAGGATGGGGAAGCGGAAGATGGACAAGCAGCAGGAGTTCGTGCTCCGGACCTTGGAGGAGCGGGACATCCGGTTCGTACGCCTGTGGTTCACGGACGTGCTGGGCTTCCTCAAGTCCGTCGCCGTGGCCCCGGCCGAGTTGGAACAGGCCTTCGACGAGGGCATCGGCTTCGACGGCTCCGCGATCGAGGGCTTCGCCCGGGTCTACGAGTCCGACATGATCGCCAAGCCGGACCCGTCCACCTTCCAGGTCCTCCCGTGGCGCGCGGAGACCCCCGGCACGGCCCGCATGTTCTGCGACATCCTGATGCCGGACGGCTCGCCGTCCTTCGCGGACCCGCGTTATGTCCTCAAGCGTGCCCTGGCCCGCACCTCCGACCTGGGCTTCACCTTCTACACCCACCCGGAGATCGAGTTCTTCCTCCTGAAGGACCGCCCGCTGGACGGCTCCCGCCCCACCCCGGCCGACAACTCCGGCTACTTCGACCACACCCCCACCAACGTCGGCATGGACTTCCGCCGCCAGGCGATCACCATGCTGGAGTCGATGGGCATCTCGGTCGAGTTCTCCCACCACGAGGGCGCCCCCGGCCAGCAGGAGATCGACCTCCGCTACGCCGACGCGCTCTCCACGGCGGACAACATCATGACGTTCCGCCTGGTCATGAAGCAGGTGGCGCTGGAGCAGGGCGTGCAGGCGACCTTCATGCCGAAGCCCTTCTCCGAGCACCCCGGCTCGGGCATGCACACCCACCTCTCGCTCTTCGAGGGCGACCGGAACGCGTTCTACGAGTCGGGCGCCGAATTCCAGCTCTCCAAGGTCGGCCGCTCCTTCATCGCGGGCCTGCTGAAGCACGCCGCGGAGATCTCGGCGGTCACCAACCAGTGGGTGAACTCCTACAAGCGCATCTGGGGCGGCTCCGAGCGCACCGCCGGCGCCGGCGGCGAGGCCCCCTCCTACATCTGCTGGGGCCACAACAACCGCAGCGCGCTGGTCCGGGTCCCGATGTACAAGCCCGGCAAGACGGGCTCGGCGCGTGTCGAGGTCCGCTCCATCGACTCCGGAGCCAACCCGTACCTGGCCTACGCCCTCCTGCTGGCGGCCGGCCTCAAGGGCATCGAGGAGGGCTACGAGCTTCCGCCGGGCGCCGAGGACGACGTCTGGGCCCTCTCCGACGCGGAACGCCGTGCGATGGGCATCGAGCCCCTCCCGCAGAACCTCGGCGAGGCCCTCACCCTGATGGAACGCAGCGACCTGGTCGCCGAAACCCTCGGCGAGCACGTCTTCGACTTCTTCCTGCGCAACAAGCGCCAGGAGTGGTACGAGTACCGCTCCGAGGTCACCGCCTTCGAGCTGCGGAAGAACCTGCCGGTGCTGTAAGGGCGGGTCACCGCCTGGCCCGAGCCGATGTCGAACGGCCCCCGTGTGCTCTCGCGGCCACGGGGGCCGTCACCCGTTCGGCGGGTTCGGGCCGGGATGTTCGAATTGACACCGGGTTGCCGGGGCCCCGTACTGAACACGAGGGACTTCTGGCCAGTTTCCCTGTGGGGGATTCCACCAACCGTGATCCATCCCGCCTTCAGGGAGGCACCGTGACGGTGCAGCAACAACAGTCCGCGATCCCGACGATCCTGGTGTACGAGGAGGACCCCGGATCCTTCGGGCACGTCAACATGCCCGTGCCGCATGCCGTTCCCCAACTCGACACCCAGCCCTTCCCCGCCGCCATCGCCGAGACCGCGCCGCAGCCGGACAGTGCGGGACCGGGCACCGAGGCGTTCCGCTACTGGGTCGCGGCCGACGCGCTCAGCAGCGCCTGCCAGACCTGGGGCCCGCTCGTGCCGACCGGCACGCACTGGCACCCGATGGTCGGCCGCGCCCTCACCGCCCATCTCGACGCCGGCAACGACCTCAACGCCTTCTACGACCGCAAGGGCCTGTGGTTCTTCCGCCGCACGGTGGCCGGCGTCACCGTCGCCTCGTGCGAGAGCGGCGACGTCGTCAGGCACGAGGCCGGACACGCGGTCCTCGACGCCCTGCGCCCCCAGCTGTTCAGCGCGTCGAGCGCGGAGGCGGCCTCCCTGCACGAGGCGTTCGGCGACATCAGCGCGCTGGTGTCGGCACTGCGGCAGGAGTCGCTGCGCAGCTCCGTCCTGGCCGAGACCCAGGGCGACCTCGAAGTGTCCTCGCGGGTGTCCCGGATGGCCGAGCAACTGGGCTGGGCCATCCGCCAGGGCCACCCGGGCGCGGTCGACCCCGACTGCCTGCGGAACATGTCGAACAGCTTCTTCTACCGCGACCCGGTGCTGCTGCCGCCGAGCGGCCCCGCGAACATGCTGTCCAGCGAGCCGCACTCGTTCTCCCGGGTGTTCAGCGGCGCTTTCCTGAAATGCGTCGCCGGGATCTTCCGGCAGCAGGACCTGCGGGACCAGGCCGGTCTGGGTCTCGCGGCCGAGATCGCCGGGCAGCTGCTGGTGGACGCCGTCGTCGCCGCGCCCGTGGTGTCCGCCTACTACGCGCAGGTCGCCGGCCACATGATCGCCGCCGACCAGCGCCGCAACGGCGGCCGCTACGGCCCGTTCCTGCGCTCGGCGTTCGTCCGGCACGGCATCCTCTCCCTGGAGGCCGCCACGTCGATCACCGAGTCGGAGGTGTCGCGCAGGGGCGTCGGCATGGCCGAGATGACCCCGGGCGGCGGTGACGAGGAGGGGCTGATGCCCGTCACGGTCCAAGGGACGACGTACGGCCTGAACCAGCCGATCACCCTGTCCGCCCCGGCGGAGGAACGACGGTTCGGCATCGCGGCCTCCGACCCCGCCGGCGGCTCACTGCGGCCCGCCGACCCCGACCGGGTCGCCACGTCGTTCCTCGAGGACCTCTTCCGGCGCGGCCGCGTCGATGTCCCGGAGGAGCACCGCACCGCCTCGGCGTTCGTCGACAACAGCCCGTCGCGGATCAAGACCCACGAGATCGCCCGGAGCTCGACCGGCGAGGGCCTCGCCCTGGTCCGGCGCTGCTTCGACTGATCCACCGGAAGAGCTTCGGCGTCAGCCGAAGAAGCGCAGACGGCGGGCGGTCAGCCGCCCGTCGTCCTCGCGCCTGATGACATGCGTCGTACGCGTCGTCGGCTCCTCGCCCTCGAACACCGCCTCGCCTCGCGCCAGCAGGTCATTGACGAACTTCTCGGCCGCGACCCGCTCCGCCTCCCCGTCCGGCTCCTCACCGCCGAGCACGCCCGGCTCCTCACCGCCGAGGACGCCCGGCTCTTCACCGCCGAGGACGCCCGGCTCTTCACCGCCGAGGACGCCCGGCTCTTCACCGCCGAGGACGCCCGGCTCCGCGCCGGCCCGCACGCCGTCACCGGTGGTGTCCACCGGTCCTCGCAGGCCGACCGTGAACCCCGCCCGCCGCAGCGCCTCGGCGCCCCGCGCGGTCACCAGGGCGAGCGCGAGCCGCTCGGAGACGACCTCCACGACGACGGCCTCGGTCGCGTCCACGGCCGAATCCAGCTCCGGGCCGTCCGGGCCGGCGGGCGACTCGATCCGGGACCGGAGCACCGGACGGTCCTCCGTGGCGGCCCGGGTGAACACCGGGTGGGCCGCCGTACGCATCCCCGCCTCCCGCGCGAACGCGCGCTCGCGGGCGTCCTCGCCCACGAAGACACAGTCGTCGGCCGTCCCACCGGCGCTCGCGACGGCCCGGTCGAAGATGGCGCGGCTGTCCTTCGCGCCCCAGTGCACGAGGGCCACGTCGGTGAAACGGCCCGGGAACGCCTCGTGCAGCGCGGCCGCCACCCGTTCGGCGTCACCTTCGTGCGTCCCGGGGTTGGAGACGATGCCCTTGCGCAGCTCGCCGAGGTCGTCGAGCACGGCCAGGACACGCGGCAGGGGACGGAGCGCCAAGGAGCCGTCGGGGTTCAGTCGGGGTTCCGCCAGGGTCGCCCCGATGTCGAAGAAGATCACAGGCATGGGAAGTGCCTCCCCACGGCGGACGCCCTCGAGTCGCAACCGCCCCGGAGAGGGCCCCACATTCACCCGGGGCGGCTACGGACCGACGTACGCCGGTGACACCGCCGAGACGCTGATCCGGTGTGGCTTTCCCGTGCCGTTCGCCGGGATCTCGTACAGGTCCGCCCCGTAGTCGCCCGGCATCGCGTAGACGATCGTGCGGTCGTCCCTCCATACCGCCTGGTCGTCCACGCTGCGGGGCTCCGCCAGCGGGGTTTCGCGCATCGTGCGCAGGTTCAGGACGTACAGCTGCCAAGGGGCGTCCTTCGGGAGGCCCCTGACCCGCTTCTTGTACGCGATGCGGGTGCCGTCGGGGGAGAGGGACGGGCATTCGACGTTCGTGTGGAGCGTGGTGACCGTGTGGGTGCGCAGGTCGCCTCGGACCAGGTAGGTCGAGCCTTTGGTCGCCAGCGTCGCGTAGAACGTGCGGTCGTCCGGAGCGAACGTCACGCCCCAGAAGTTGCTGTCCGCCGAGTGGTAGGCGTGGCCGTCCCGCAGGACGCGGAACGCCTCCAGGGACGGGATCAGCGCGCCGGTGCGGGTGTCGACGATCGCCGTACGCGTGGAGAAGTTCGTGCCCGCGTACGAGTCGCCGCCCACGAACGCCGTCCAGGCCGCGTAGTGGCCGGTGGGGGAGACCCGGGCGCGGGACGGGATGCCCGGGACGTCGTAGCGGGCGCGCGTGCGCAGCTTCGCGTCCAGGATCAACGCGCGGTAGGTGTCCGAGACCGGGCCGTGGACCGCCTGGAGGCAGACTCCCGTGCCTGCGGCGGCGTAGAAACGGAGGCACTTCACACCCGACGCGGTGCGCGGGGCGGCCGGGTCGGTCGCCGGGACCGTGGTCAGCTCGTCCCGGTGCGGGCCCCATGCCATGTTGCGGAAGACCATGCGGCCGGGGGTGGTCAGGGTGACCGTCCCCGCGGTGACCTTCGGGCCGCCCGCCTGGGTCTGGTCGCGGCGCTCCGCCCGCGCCGACGCGTGCAGCACGGACGCCAGGGCTATGGCCGCCAGGACCGTCAGCGCCGAGAGGAGGATCAGGATGCGGGACCTCAGGGTCATCGATGTCGGCGCGGTCATACGGCGGCCTTCCTGAAGGGGCGCAGGGACACGGCGTACGCGGCGCAGGCGGCGAGGGCGGCCGTGGCCAGCAGCAGCGCCGTACGGTCGCCCCACAGCGTCCAAGCCGCCCCGAACGCAAGTGAGCAGGCGAAACGCGCCCCCGCCTGGCCCGTCTGGACCAGTGCCAGGCCCGACGAGCGCAGCGCCTGCGGGACGCTGTCCGACGCGGCCGCCATCAGGACACCGTCGGTCGCCGCGTAGAAGGTGCCGTGCAGGGCGAGGACCGCATAGGGCAGGGCCGTGCCGTGCCAGGACGTGAGCAGCAGGGCGTAGGCCAGCAGCAGCGCTCCGTGGCCCGCCAGGAACACCCGCCAGCGGCCCCAGCGGTCCGCCAGCCGGCCCAGGGGGACGGCCAGGAGAAGGAACGCGGCCGCCGTGCCCAGGGGGAGCAGCGCGAACCAGCGGTCCGGGACGCCGAGCCGGCGTTGCAGCAGCAGGTAGACGAAGGAGTCGCTCACCGTCGCCAGGCCGAGGAGCAGGGCGCACACCGTGATCCGGCGCAGGTCGCGGTGGGTGAGGAGGGCGAGCGCCGCCCGCAGGGTGGGGCGCGTGCCGGAAGGAGCAGCTTCGGTACGGTCTCGGGGCACGAACAGCACCAGGACCAGCACCCCGACCACCGCCACGCAGAAGCTCACCGTGAACACCGCGTCGTAGCCGTCCACCGTCGCCCGCAGGATCAGGAACGCCGCCAGGGGGCCGAGCAGGGCGCCCGCCGTGTCCATCGCCCGGTGCACGCCGAAGGCGCGGCCCCGGGTCTCCGGGGTGCTGGAGAGGGAGATCAGGGCGTCGCGCGGAGCCGTGCGCAGGCCCTTGCCGGTGCGGTCCGCCGCGAGGACCAGGCCGATGGGGGTCAGGGTGTGGGCGATCAGCAGCAGGGGCTTGCACAGCGCCGAGAGCGCGTAGCCCGCCCCTGCCACCCACTTGTGCCGGCCGCCGCCGCGGTCGGCGAGGTGGCCGCCGACCAGGCGTACGACCGCCGAGAAGCCGTTGTAGACGCCGTCCAGGAGGCCGAAGCCCAGCGGGGACAGGCCCAGGCCCGTCACCAGGTACAGCGGCAGGACCGCTGTCACCATCTCGGAGGACACGTCCGTGATCAGGCTGACCGTGCCGAGGGCGAGGACGGTGGGGGCGACCGCGGTGCGGTACCGCCCGGCTGTCACCGGCCGGGCGGTACCTTCCGCGGACGCCGCCGGAGTGCTCGCGCGGCTGTCCGCTACATACACGTCAGGACGCCCAGATCCCGGTGATGTCGTCGGCCGAGGCCGCGTTGCCCGCGTGCGCGCTCAGGCCTTGGCCGTCCTCCAGGGTGCGCAGCAGGTCGTAGTGGTTGTAGGTGGTGGAGGAGGTCGATCCCGCCTTGACCGGCTGGCCGTACAGGACCGTCGGGATGCGGTTGCCGGCCAGGCGGTTGTCCTCGTCCATGGTGACGACGAGGAGGCTGTTGTGCGTCTTGGCCCAGGTCGCGTACGCGCCGAGGTTGTTCTTCAACCAGGTGTCACCGGTGGACACCGAGCAGTCGTGCATGTCGCTGCACAGGTTGGGGGTCACGAAGGAGAGCTGGGGGAGGGTGGTGTAGTCGGTGGGGAACTGGGTGAACGTCTTCGCGGTCGACGTCGGTACGTTGCTGAAGCCGAACCACGGGTTGTGCTTGCGCGCGTAGTTTCCGCTGCTGCACGTGGTCGAGCCCTGGCTGGGCAGGGTCTCGTTGTAGCTGGCCCAGGTGCGGCCGGCCGCGAGCTGCTCGGAGGCCAGGTTCGCCGCCGAGGAGAAGCCCGCGGTGTAGCAGCTGTCGTCGGTGATGCCCTGGGTGGCGCCGGAGAACAGGGCGAAGTAGTTGGGCTGGCTCGGGTGGGTCTCGGCGTACATCTGGGTCAGGTTGGCGCCGCCGGTCGCCAGCGAGTTGATGTACGGGGCGCTGGAGGAGCCGATGACCTGGCTGTAGGCGTGGTTCTCGAAGACCACGACGATCACGTGGTCCGGGGTCGGTACGGCACTCGCGGCCTGCGCGGACGTGCCGCCGAGCCCGGTCCACAGGCCGATCGCGGCCGCGGTGAAGGCGGTGGCGGAGGCCACCGCCGTACGGGCTCGGCGCAGCATCGCCGAACGTGCGGAACTGCCGGACACATCAACCTCCGGTGCTGGGGAAGGGAGCGGCTGGTGGCGGTGCGGACAGAGCATGCACACGCCAATAATCCACCGTCCCACCGCGCCCGGCCAGACGGATGAAGAGCGGGTGAACTGCTCCCGCAGGACGCCTGGTGCCGCAACAGGCAACGTTCGCCCCGTCGCGACGCCCGACACGCCGTCGGGTAGTTCCGCAGCCAGCCGCGATCGACGAGTCTGACCAGTCTCCCGCGCAGCGGTTCCAGCTTGGCCCGCACACTGACGTCGATTCCCAGCGTCACCGGCCTGCCGGGCCATGACCGGTCCGGCGGCCTGCCGCACGGCGGCGAGAATGCGCTGGTAGTCCGGCGGGAGTGCTCTCCTCCACGCCTGACGTGCGGTGCGGGATCAGCATCACCGCTCGTCCGCCCACCTGCCCGGGCGCCGGCGTGACCGATGCCCGTTCGTTGGCGAGCTGTTCGCTCACCCGTTCGAGGACGCGTTCGGCGACGGCGAGTTCGTTCCGCTCTGCCCGTACCTCCGCCAACTGCTTGGCCAGCTGTTCTTCGAGAGAGCGGGCAGGGCGGCGGACAGTTCGGAGTATGTGGTCTGACCGCGGCGTAGGAACTCGCGGACTACCAGCGGCGTCCACCGACCACCCAGCGCGGCGAGGGTGATGTCAACAGGGCACCGCGGTTCGTGGCCAGGCGGAACGAGGGCGCTGTCCGGGCAGTCCGCCAGCGGGCCGTCCTGATCACCCGTCGGTGCGTGTCCAACGGTTTGGTGCGTCACGAAAACCGTGAGCCGTCGGTCGGCCGATGGGCGGGGCGGATCAGTTGCGCGCGCCGGCCGGTGGGCCGACGACGGTGGTGAGCTGGAGTTTGGTCTCGTCCTCACTGCCCGGCGCGGCGGTCATGATGACAATCTTGAGCTCCGTGTCGCCGTCGGTCAGGACATCGCAGTCCACCGTGACCGGGCCCACCGA
>NZ_JBEZKI010000047.1:0-82272 GCF_040651615.1 Streptomyces sp. NPDC048417
ATTCGGCTGCCGGAGGCAGCCGAATACTCGCTCCGCTCGTTTCGCGCGTCCCCGCGCGAAAAGCCCGCCTCCGGCGGGGAGTTGTGAAAACGGCCTCCGGCCTTTTTCACAACGTGCGTGCCTCCGGCACGAAAAGCAGCGGCATTGCGTGTGCCTCCGGCACACGGATTGAGGAATGGGTGGACGGGTTTGGGTGAGGGGGTGGGGTGTTGGGGTTTGAGTTGAGGAATCGTCATGGCGTGAGGTGTGGCCGGGGGGTTGGGGAATCCTCCTGGATTCCCTTACGGACAAGGGTATTTGATTGGTATTCCGTGAAAACAAGTACATCACGGAATGAGGGAAAAAGAAAACCCGGAATGGCTGAACTCCCCATGCCCAGACGAGTTCGAGGGAGCGGCCTGCCTCCGGCAGGACCAAGACCACCGGCACGAGGACGAACACACCGAGAGGGTCGGTGCGGGCGACGAAGACCGGGTGAGAGGACCACAGGCCTACTCCCCCAGCTCCACCCCCACACCGGCCCCCAAAAGGCTGGCCCCCCCAAGAGGCCGGCCACCCCACCACGCGACGCCCTCCGGGCGACGCGCAACCACACCCGGAAACCAGAACCCCATCCAGCTCAGCTCCCAAATCCTCACCGTCCACCACGCCCACTTCGAACCAGCCCCCTACCAGGACCGCCTCAACACCCAACCGGCCCCCGCCTCGTCTACCAAAGCCTCCTGCGCCGCGAAACCACCACGTTCCCCGCCCCACACCCGCGCCCAGCGCAGCCGGCCTCTTCGACAGCCTCCTGCTCACCGCCCACGACACCGGGACCACCGCCGTCGCCCTCCACCACCACGCCAGCGCCCCCACCCGCCACGCCTTCACCCGCTTCGCCGCCGTCGCCGGCATCAGCGCCCAAACCACCCACGCCCAAGGCTATGTCCGCATCCACCTCCACCACCCACACCAGCAGACGCCAGCCCCCATCAGCACGGAGACCACCACCGTGACCATCGCCAGAGCAGGGCGTAACCGTGAACCGACCTGCTGCTTTACGCGCGACACGTTTCCGCAGCTCACAGGAGGCGGTAACACGCGGTGTGAGCCGTAATGGCGGAAGGATGCTCGTGCGACCCGATCCTGCGCAACGGACAGCGTCGAAGCAGGTCGAGGCGGGTAAGATTTGGCAGGCGTTTCCGAACGGCGTAAGCCAGAAGGGCATAGAAACTTGGAGGCCACCTGTCGCTCACCGCGGTCACTGGGGTTTCTGAACGGCTTAAGCCCGAAGGGCATAGAAATTGGTTCGGATCGTCCACGCCGGGCTTGTCGACTGCATTTCAAACCAACGCCCGCCTGAAGGGCATAGAAACGTCCTGCTGCGCCTCGCCAGCCAGACAACGCAGCCCAGCATTTCAGAAAAACGCCCGTTCAAGGGCATAGAAACCCGTTGATGAGCAGCTTGGTACAGAAACAGCTATTCCAGACCGACGCACGCCACCTGCCGACGCGGGTACGCGGCCAGAGCAGCCCCATTCGACGCGGATCCACCGCCGAGTCCGCGCTTTACGCATGCCCTGCTAAACCAGGGCTTCGGCGTAGTCGCGTGGCGTCCGGTTTGTGATCATCCGAGGCCGAGGAGTGTGACCGTTATCGCGGAGGGCATCACTCCGTCTCCTCAGTGTCAGACCACTCTTCGCCCGGGAGTACCAGATGCCTGCGTACAAGCGGCAGAACACCACTGAGCCGAAGTCCCAGGACAGCACCACTTGACCGCCGAGACGTCCTGCGTGTCGTTGGAGGTCTCGCCGCCACCGCGCCCCTCGGCGGCGGCACGGCGATCGTGGGGTCCGGCGGCAACAACGCCGACGCGGTGCCGACGGCGTTCGCCCACCCGGGCATGCTCCACACCGACGGCGAGCGCGGCATCATGGCCGCACTCGCGGCAGCCTGCGGGGCCAGGCGCAAGGGCAGCGGGGCAGCCGTCTGAACGCCCGTCCCCGCCGTCGCCGGGCCCGCTCGACTCGCGCTTCGTAAAACAGCATTCGGCTTGCGCATGATGCGCCGCTCGGTGGTGAATGTTCTTCACACTTTGTGGTGATCGGATGCAGCGGGGGGCCAGATGTCTGATGCGCCGGGGATGGGGCGAGAGGGGTTCGTCAATCCGTACACCTTTGTGCAGGTGCCGAAGGGGGAACCGGAGGAGGGCTGGCGGGCAGAACCTGCGGGACACAGTCGGCTCGCGGAGGATCGGTACGCGGGGGTTGTCGAGGTCGAATTGACCGCGCGGAGTCCTTTGCTGCTTCGCCACGTGTACGCCGGCGACGAGCATGCGTTTCCCCGGCGGGAGCTGCCCGGCTTCGAGGGACGCGTGCCGTATCTTCCGGGGTCGTCGCTCGCGGGTGCTGTGCGGTCGCTGCACGAGACGCTGGCGGGCGGGTGTCTGCGGGTCTTCAACGGTGACTTCCGTCCGGGATACCGGGATCAGGTGCAGCCGCGCCCGCCGGGCTGGCGTCTGGCCCGGGTTGATGAGATCGATGAGGACGGCAGGCCGTTGCGGATGCAGCTGTGTCCGCAGCCTGCGGTGTGGGTGGAGGCGCAGGCCCTGCACCAAGCGCTGGGAGGCGCGGACGGGTTGGAGAGCGGGGCGCGGGTGACCTTGCTCAGCCGCGGCACGGAGGTACTCGGGCGCCAGCAGTTGGAGGACCCGAACCTGGTACGTGCTGGCGGTGGCTGGGTGGTCCTGCTTACCGACGCGCGCACTCGCCGGGAAACCCGGAAGAACCTGGAGGGTGGCGGGCGGCTGCGCGGCCGTTACTTCTGCGCCACGGGGGAGCTCGAGGACGTGATCCGCGGTGTGGTGTTCGGCGAGGGAGTGTGGGAGGGATTCCTCGACGCGGTCGATGACACCAACGACATGCGGGAGTTGCGGCAGCAGGCGAGCCGGGACGACGACAAGCCCCGGTGGGTGGACGTACTGCACCCCAAGGACAAGAAGGTCCTCGGCCGGCGGATGGCGGCCCGTCGTCGCCTCTATGAGAACCAGGTCGTGTGGGTGCTGCCCGACGTCACGGGGGAGGCGCTGACGGTGAGGGACATCGCGTTGGCGGTCGTGTGGCGGCATGCGGGCGGCGTCGACAAGGCGCGGGACCGGATGCCTGCTCACGCGCTGCCTTGTACGGACCCTCGGCGGTTGTGTCCCAGTTGCCGGATTTTCGGCTCGGCGGACACTGAGGGTGAGGGCGGGCGGGGCCGCGCTGAGCAGCGCGGCTACCGGGGGCATGTGCGCTTTGGTGACGCCGTGCCGAGGGAGGCGTATGCGACGCGGCAGGAGTGGCTGCCGCCGCTGGGCAGACCGAGGCCGGGAGCCGGCCAGTTCTACCTGAACCGGGACCAGGGCTCCGAGGGCAAGACCGCCGCTGAGAAGAACGCGCGGCCCTTGCGGGAGTGGGGTTCGGAAGGCGACGCCAAAGGGCGGCGCGGGCTGCGCGGCCGCAAGCAGTACTGGCTGACCGGGACCCCCGGAGACCGTCCCTATTTCCGGGCCAGCGCGGCCAAACCGAACGTGTTCCACGAGGACGTGTACAAGCCGGACAACAAGATGCTCGCTCAGGGCGAGTCGGTGCCGGCGGGTTCGGTGTTCACCACGCAGGTCCGCTTCGAGAACCTCAGCGTCGCTGAGCTCGGCTCTCTTCTGTACGCCCTGGACCCTTCGTTGCTCTTGCGCCCTTATGACGAAGGGGCTGGTGAGGGCGAAAATGTCGAGTATGGCTGGGGCGTGGGGGGCGGCCGGCCCCTGGGCTTCGGCACGGTCACGTCGCGGGTCGCCATCGCCTCGCTGGAGGACGGGGCAAGCCGGTACCTCGGTGAGACGGCTCCGTCGCTAGAGGTCGGCGAGGCAGTGGCCGCGTTCCGCCGCACCGCATCCAGGGAACTGCAGGACATCTGGAAGCGGCAGCTGACAAAGGTGCTACGGCTGGACTGGGCCGCGCCACACCAGGTGTGGTATCCGCCCGCGGGCTGGCTGCCCGAGCCGGGGCAGCCGCTGGGCCCGGAGGTGCTGCTGCCCTCCTTCACGTTCTGGAAGGAGACCACCGGTGGCCGGGCCGAAAAGGCCCGTTTCCCCTACCAGCAGCTGCCGGCATCGGCCGCCCCCAGTCCCGTCATGAAGGTCATTCCGCAGGGCAAGAAGGAGGGCCGGTGACCGGCGCGTACGTGTACGTCGACTTCGGTGCCGTGCGGATCCAGCAGTATCTGGCCCGCACACCGGCTTTGCGCGGCCATCGGGCCGCGAGCAACAACCTCGCCCGGGCAACCGCCGCCCCATCGATCGCGGACGTCATCGGGGATCTGGCCGAGGTCAACCCGGAGGCTGGAAGAGCGGACGGTGTGGTCAGTGTCCGCTTTCCCGCCGCCACAGGCGGCTGTGAGAAGCGGGTCCAGCGGCTGCAGGAGCGTATGTTCGCCCACTTGCGCAGGGCGTTGCCCGGGGCGGAGTTCCAGTCCGTGTGGGGGGAGGGGGAGTCATATCTCGCCGTCTATGCCCACAGCCTGCAGCCGAAGGTGCGGCGGGGCCAGGTGCGGCATGATCTGCCGCCGTCAGCTGAGTTCCCGCTGGCCGTGCCGTGCCGGATGTGCCACATCGACCCGGTGGTCGGCGTCGAGCCGGTGCCGGATGGGTTGCTGGCGTTGTGCCTGGACTGCTCGGTGCGGAACGTGACCCGCCGCCAGGCGGTGGCAGACGCGGGCAGCCCTGAGGGGCAGTTGCTGCAGGACATCGGTCTGGCACCCGCGCCGGATTCCTTCACGGACCTAGCCGCGCTGGGGAGCGCAGCGTCGGGGCGCAACCATCTGGCGACCGTCGCGGTCGACGGCAACGCGTTCGGGCTGTTCTTCAGGGCCCTGGCCGACGAGGGCGGGCAGGACGCGCGCCTGCGGGAGGCGAAGGCCTCCATCTCCACGGCGCTGTCGCTGGCCACCCGTACGGCGTTGGCCAATGCGGCACTGGAGTTACCGCTGACTGTGGAACGTGAGCAGCTGTGTGTGGTGCCGCACGTGGTCGGTGGCGATGACGTGCTGGTGAGTCTGCCCGCCGACCAGGCGTGGTGGTTCACGCTCACGTTCCTCAAGGAGTTTGAGCGCCTGGTCCGCAAGGAGACGGCCGAGGTGCTGGAGCCGCTCAACGAGCTGCGGGCCAGCCGTGCCGGGCTGCCCGCGCTGGAAGCGCCGACCGCGTCGGCCGGTGTCGTCTTCGCCCGCGCCTCCCACCCGCTGAACCTGCTGGTCGAGTCGGCGGGTATGCGCCTGTCGGAAGCGAAGGCGGCCTTTCGCGGGCGGCAGGCGTCGGTGCAGTGGCTGGACATCACCGCCGACGGTGCTGAACACCCCGGGCATCCGCCTGTGGCCCTGCACCTCTTGCGTGACGGGGACGGCGGCCAGACCGCGGCCGCCGCGGCGCTGTCGCGGCTGGTGAAAGTGCCGGCCAGTCACCGGGCTCGGCTCACCGAGGCGTTGCGCGGCAGCGGTCCGCTCACAGCGGCGGCGCTCGCCGACCGGGTGGGCCACCTCGACGCGATCCGGCCCTTCCTCCCCCCGCTTGATCGGATCGACCAGCTCGATGTGCCGTCTGTGTCCGGGATCGGTCTGGGCGCGGCACTCAATCTCGCCCGGTGGTGGCCATGCGCGTGACGATCCTTTTCCACGGCCCGTTCCAGGTGGCGACCGGCACAGGTCGGCCCGGCATCGACGCGGCCGTCGACCGGGACAACCTGCTGCCTGCCTCCACCCTGAAGGGCGTGATGCGCGATGCCGCGGAACGGCTCCTGCCTGGGCTGCCTCGCCTGGTGGAGCAGGTCTTCGGCGGGCCGCACCATCCCACCCCCTGGGGCTGGGAGGCAGCCCGCTTCCCCGGCGAGGAGCCCGTAGTCGTCACCCGGGCCAGGGTGTCGCTGGATGAAGAGTCCGGTACGGCCAAGCGCGACCACCTGCTGTTCGGCGAGGAAGTGTGGGCACGTTCAGCCGAGTTCACCATCACCCAGCACGGGCCGCTGCCCGACACGACCATCCCCGGTCTGGACCGGGAGGGCCACCTGGCGGTCCTGGCCTGTGCCGCGGCCGGCGTACACAGCCTGGGCGCGAGCCGGCGCCGCGGACTGGGCTGGGTTAAGTGCACGCCCGCCGATCCGGTCGTGGACGAGGAGCTGATCGCCCGCTTCACGGCGCTCGCCGACCAGTGGAGGAGCCATCAGCATGCTTGATGTGCAGGTAACCGCCCACCAGTCCCTGGCCCTGGGCGTGCGTCCGGCCGGCACAGCCCCGGTGCCCACACGGCTGCACGTGCCCGGTTCGGTGCTGCGCGGCGCGCTGGCAGCGGCGTGGATTGCCGAGCACGGCGTGCCCGCCAAGGTCTCGGCCGCCCAGCGCCGGGAATTCATCGCCCTGTTCGAGAGTGACGTCTCCTACGGTCCGCTGTTCGCGGCGGGATCGCAGGTGGTTCCGCTGTCGGTGCTGCGCTGCAAATACCGGCAATGCCCCACCGTCATCGACGAGGCCTTCAACGAGGGTGGGGCCGAGGCGTCGTGTGCGTGCGGGCCTCTGGTGCCCGGACGGGGCGAGGTCGAGTTCACCGCGTCCGGGGCCGGGCAGCTGGTGGCGCAGTCCACTCATCTGCAGATCGACGACGCCCGCCAAGTAGCACAAGAAGGGCTGCTGTTCACCCGTCGTGCCCTGACCCACCGCGATGCCTCCGGGGCCGAACGCACTTTCCACGGACGCATCACCACCAACAGCGAGCTGCCTGACGGGGCAGCGAGATGGCTGGCCAGGTCCCGGCAGCTGCGGCTGGGCGGACGCCGCGGCACCTCCGGGGCCGTCACCTACACCCCCAGGACCGCCGAGGCCGTCCCTCCGAAGACCGACCGACGGATCGCCTTGCGCCTGAACGCACCCGCCATCCTCACCGACCCGGCCGGTCTACCCCTCGACATCGCCGACCACGACGGCCTGCGGGCCACGCTTGATGCAGCGTTCGCCCCGCTGCCTGGGAGCGCGCGCGTCACGGCCGTGGAACGCGTGTGGGCACGCCGGGAATGGGTCGGGGGCTGGCACGCGGCCTCCCGCCTGCCCAAGCCCGTCGAACTGGCTGTCAGCGCCGGCTCCGTCCTCCTCCTCTGCTTCGACCAGCCGCCCACCCCCGACGCGCTGCTCGCCCTGACCGGGCGCGGTATCGGGCTGCGGCGCAGCGAGGGCTTCGGCGCCCTGGAGGCCGCCACCACCGCCTGGATGCACCCTCTCGAACCGGAGCCGGTCGCCGCCGGCGAGGACCGGGCGTCGGATCCGGCGGAGACGTACGCACGGCTGCTGCTGTCCACCGGTCACGGCGCATGGTTCGCCGACAACCTCCGTCCCTACGTCGAGGAGCTCGCCGCTCATCCAGGGACCCGGCATTTGGGAGTGCTGGAGCGGCCGCGGCTGCGACGGCTGACCCCCTACGAGCGGGACGCGGTCACAGCCATGCTGCTGAGCGCTCCCGTCGACGTCCTGGACCGCACCCTGGCCACGCTGCGCGCCCTCAACCGGCTGCTGGAAAAGGAGAGCGCACAGTCGTGAGCGTCGTCCACATCCTCCAGGCCGACCTGGAACTCACCGGCCCCGCCGCCATCGCCGCCCCCGAAACCACCGCCGTCGGCTCCGTCCTGCGCCCCGACCTGCCCCTGTCCCGCGACGGATGGGACCACCCCTACATACCCGCCACTTCCCTGGCCGGTTCGCTGCGCCAGCAGGCCCCGCCGGAGCGGCGCCGGGAGCTGTTCGGTGACATCGCCGGCGAACCTGCCCCCTCCGCCGACGGGATGGTCCCTGACGCTGGCGGCGCGATCGCGTCCCCGGTCCGCCTGCTGGGAACCCGGCTGACACTGCCGGAGGCCGACCTGATGCAGCGCCGCCGTACGGCCATCGACCGGCACCGCGCCGCCGCGAAGGCAACCACCCTCCATCATCGGGAACTGCTCCCGCCCGGCACCGAACTGGCCTTCTGGATACGCCTGGACACCGAGGCGACCGAATCTCCGCTGGTCGACGAAGTCATCAGCCTGCTGGCCGCCTGGCGGCCCAGGATCGGCGGCGGCCGCACCACCGGCCACGGCCGCGCCGAACTCATCACGGTCCGCCACCGCGTGATCGACCTCACCACCGCCGACGGCTTACGGCACTGGCTCACCTGCGGCGGCCCCGGACTCGTCGACGACCACGCCAGCGTCGTCTACGAGCGCGCCCAACGGGCCGGCGGCGCCCCCGACGAGCCGTACCTGTTCGGACGGCCGCTGGAGTTCCGCATCGCCGACAGCCTGCACGTCGGCTCCGGCACGTTCGGTGAACGCACCGGCAGGCAAACAGGAGTCGCCCAGATCCTGCGCGACCACGAGAACACCCCGCTCGTGCCCGGCAGCACATGGAAAGGCGTGTTGCGGGCCCGCGTCGAGTTCATCCTCCGCTCGGTCGGCATCGGCCCCGTCTGTGCCTCCACCCAGGACGACACCGCAGGCAGTTGCGGCGCCTGTGTGGTCTGCGACAGCTTCGGCTGGGCCGCAAGAACGGGCGCCACCGCGACTGGCGGAGAGCTGCCTACGGCGGCCGGCGCCCGCGGGCGGCTGGTGTTCGCCGATTCCCCCATCCGCGACGGCAGCATCAAGGTCCGTAACCACGTCGCGATCGATCGGGTCTTCGGCGGCGCCCGCGACGAGGCACTCTGGGCGGAGGAGACCGTCGAGGACGGTTACCTGACCCTGCACCTGCGGCACGACAAGCCGGTGCCAGACCTGATGCGCGCCGCCCTCGTGCTGGCCCTGGCGGATCTGGCGGACGGCATGATCGGCGTCGGCGGCTCCACCACCCGCGGCCACGGCACCCTCACCGCGCAACCCGCCAGCGCCGAATGGCTCACCACGGAACGCACCACGGCCCTGCACACCCTGCGGGCTCACCGCGCCGCCGCGCCTGTCCCCGCCCCAACCCGTGAGGAGGCCGGCGCATGACGACCCGCCCGCCCACCGGACCGGTCCACACGGCCCGAGCCGTTCTCGCCCGCCTGGAGCGCATCGGCCGCCTCGGCTGGACCGAGGCCCGCACTCTGCTGACCGGGACCACATGTGCCTGGGCCGACCTCGACGGCTTCCACATCGCCACAGCGGGCCGACTACCCGAACAACCCCTGCACGCCACGCACCTGTGGGCCTGGGACCCTAGGCGCTGCCTGCGCCTGCGTATCGACGGCCCCCAGGCCCTGACCGCGCTGCTCGAGCCCGGCCAGGACGGAGGCGAGCAGGTCCTCGTCCACATCCGCCCCGGCACGCCCTGGGCCGCAGGCGACCAGCAGGCCGGCCCCCTGCCGGCCGAGGCCCACGCCCTGTCCTTCGAACTGATCGAACTCCCCGGCCCCACGCCGGCCACCTTCGTACGCGCCACGGCGCCCTGAACCGAAGGGTCCCGCCCATGCGCACCCCCTGGTACCGGCAGCTCTTCGCCTTCCTGCGCACCCGCGAAGGCCTCGGCACCCTGCTCATCGCCGTCTTCTCCGCCATCGCCCTCGGCGTGGTCCCCAACATGCTGCAAAAACTCTGGGACTCCGCCTGGTTCTACCTCGCCGCCTTCCTCATCGCAGTCCTGATCGTGATCCTCGGCTGGATCCTGCGCCGACCACACGGCGTGGGTGTCGTCGTTCCCCTCTTTCCCACCGACCTCACCCAGACCAGCCTGGTCGCGGAGATGCGACGAGCATCCGCGAAAAACCACTCCAGCACACTGTTCATCAATCCCCGGCTGCTGCGCCCCGGCGGCAAGGCGCTCTCCCCGGCCGACGGAGCCGACCTGGTCGCCGGCCTCATCGACGCCCGCGCAGACGAATACCGCTCAAGCGGAGCCGAAGGCACCGTCACGCTCTACGTCCTCGCCGCGGTACGCGACGCCTTCCTCCTCGGCCGCCGCCTCCACAACGATCGGCACGCCTCACTCACCGTGATGCACCTCTCTCGCCAGGCAGGCGAGCCCGTCCTGCCCGGCGTCACTCTCACCGGGCGCCTCACGCATCCCCTCAGCGCCCGGCAGCAGACCCTCCTCGGCACCGTCCTGCAGCTTCCCGCAGGCACCACGTATGCCGAGCCGGTTGCGCACCCGTCGTGCCCCCCGCAACACCGGCACCGTCTTGCCTTCATCGTGCGCCTGACCGCGGTGACGGGCATGGTCGACGACGCCATATGCGTCGCACAGACCGGCAGAGTGCGCCGCCCGCACGACCAGACCCACACGGGATACGTCTTTGACGACACACACCCCGACCAGAACGGGCCGCCGTGCGGCGCCCACGTGGTCATCGAAGCCTCCGCAGCCCTCCTCCCGGAGACGAAAGACGTCTTCGAGGCCGTCGCGGCCTATCTCCGCCACGCCTGGGCTGCCGCCAAAGCCGCCTGGCAAACCGAAATCGGAAGCACCAACGTCGAAACCCGCGTCTTCATGACCGCCCCGCTGCCCATCACCGTCGCCCTGGGCTGGCTGACCGCCCACGAGAACATCAGCATCGTCAACCACGACATCCGACTGCTCAACGCCCCCGCACCCACCCCATAACCACCCACCGCGGCTGACGCCCCGTCTTGCACCGCGAAGTTCCGCCCGCCCTCTGGGCGCCCGGCACAGGACGCTCAGCACCCAACCACGTCACTGACAGAACGGATCTTGATGCCCAGCCGCTGGCAGCTCCTGCTACGCCCCACCAACCCCACCCGGACCAAGCACGTCCCGCCCACGCAACTCCACGGCCTTGCCTGCCACCTCCTCGAAGGAGCAGGAGCCGACCACCACGCCCAGACCAAGCCCTTCTCCATCACCCCGCTCATCGAAGCCCCACACGCCCCCGGATGCGCAACACTCGCCCTCGGGTGGCTCGATGACTCCACCACCCCGCCCCTGGACGTCCTCAAGGGAGCTGAAGTACGCCTGGGACCACAGTTCTTCACCGTCGACGACGTCCAGCACTCCCACGCCCCCTACACAGCCCTCGAGGCACTGCCCCCCACCCGCCGAGCCACCCTGAACTTCCTCTCCGTCACCTACTTCAACCGCAGCGGCCGCTGGATCCCCCTCCCCGACCCCGAACTCCTCTACGGCAGCCTCGCCCGCCGCTGGAACACCTTCACACCCCGTCCCCTGCCGGACGCTCTCACCACAGGCCTGCTCAATACCGTCCGCCTCACCACCCACGAACTCCGCAGCGCACCCGCCGACCTCGGCCAAGCCTCCCGCACCGGCTTCACCGGCCACGCCACCTTCACCCTCCCCCACACCACACCCGACCCCATCGCCACCGCCTTCACCTCCCTGTCCGCCTACGCCGAAGCCGCCGGCACCGGAGCCCAAACCACCCACGGCCTCGGCTGGACCACCACCACCCTCCACCCCGCGACTTCGCCCCGCAGAAGACAAGCCCCCTCGCAGCCCATTCCCGCAGGCCACCACCATCACCAACAAGAAACGTGACCCACACCACCCCGCCCCCGGCCCCAGTAGCGTGCCAACAATCAGGCACAATCACCGCAGGCTACACACCCTCCCCGCAGGGAAACACTCCACAGGAACTCAAGCCCGCAGGGAATAGAAAAACCTGAACGGGGCCATGTCCCTCTTGCAGAGGATGCATTCCTCTCAGAATTGAAGCCCGCAGGGCATGGAAACGCAGGCTCGACGGGATGCACCCCTCCCGGATACCCACGGCTTCGCAGGCACTAAAAGCCCGCAGGGCATGGAAACGGGTCTCATTAAAAGCCGTGTAATTCGTGCGACTCAAATCCCGCAGGACCTAAAGCCCGCAGGGCATGAAAACATCAGCTACTTGCACTGATTGTAATCCATGTCGAAATTCCGCAAGACAAGCCCGCCGGGCATAGAAACCCCACGGCGATGGGCAGGCCGACCCACATGAACATCACCCCGCAGGAATTAAAGCCCACAGGGCATGGACACGGGTCCCATAACAGGCCATGTAAACTTTGCGAGGAGAATTCCGCACGAGCTGAAGCCCGCAGCAGGACATAGAGACACTGTGCGGGTTCTGCAGCTCCAATAGGGGTCGGGTATTTCGCAGCTTCTTGTAGTTGCTCAGGGCGGTGGCCATGGCCAGGTCTCGGATCTGCCCGTCGTTGCGGACCACGTAAGGGATCTTGAGACCACGAGCAGCCCATGGCAGGCTGATGCCGCATGATCGATGAATTCGCGAAGGACAACCTGCACAGGAGACTGCGGCGGGACCGCGAGACGCTGCTCTGGAAACTCGACGGCTTGTCCGAGTACGACGCCCGCCGGCCGTTGACAGTGACCGGGACCAACCTGCTCGGCCTGGTCAAGCACGTGGCCAGCGTCGAGGCCAGGTACTTCGGCGAGGTCTTCGGCCGCCCTTCGCCGGAACCGCTGTGCCGGTGGCAGGACTCCGACGGCAGCGACCTGCGGGCGGCTGAGGGCGAGACCCGCGATCAGATCATCGGATTCTACCGGCGCACGTGGGAACACTCGGACACGACGATCAACGAGCTTCCCCTCGACGCCCCCGGCCACGTGCCGTGGTGGCCGGAGCCTTATCCCAACACGAACCTGTTCGCCATCACGGTCCACGTCCTCGGCGAGACCAACCGGCATGCCGGGCACGCCGACATCCTGCGCGAAGGCGTCGACGGCCGAACCGGGACGCGCCCTGAACACGAGATGCAGATCGATGCGGAAGCCAGCGCCGCCTACTGCGCGAAGATCGAGCAGGCCGCCAGATCGGCCGCACCAGTCAAGGCATAGAAGGCTGCGCCAGGTGACTTGATGTTCGAGCGGCATGATGCCGGCCGTGGGTGCGGATCCGTCGAAGCGTCTGGTTCCTGATGAGCTCTGGGAGCTGGTCGCCCCGTTACTGCCGTCGTTCACGGATCGACCGCAAGGTGGCGGGACCGCTCCGCGTGACGAGCGCGCCGTGTCCACCGCCGTGGTGTACGTGGCTGACCAGCGGCTGTGCCTGGCGGCATCTGCCGCCGACGTTCGGCACGTCCTCCGCCACCGCGCATCGCCGCTTCACGGTGTGGACCGGGGTCGGCCTGTGGCGTCGGCTGCATCGGGGCGGTGCTGGACGAACTCGGGGCCCGGGGCGAGGTGGACTGGGCCTCGGCGATCGTCGACGCGGCCTCCGTTCGCGCCAAAAGGGGGGATCGCTGACGGGGCCGAACCCGGTCGATCGCGGCAAGATGCGGTCCTCGACCACGGGCACCGCCAGCAGCCGCGTACCGCCCGAGCGTTTGGCGATCTCCATCGCCTACACAGGCCCTGGCCGTTACGAACCTGCCTTGGACCTCCCGCCCCAGCGGTCAACCGCGCCAGCACACCACGCGCATACTCGGCCCTTGATCGCTGACCTCCCCGTCCTCCAGATCATTGCCTGAACCTCCTGCCACGCCGCTAGCAAAGAGGACTTGAATATCAACGATAAAGAAGATCGCCCACGGCGGCCCTCTTTGGTCCAGGTCAGTAACTTCGTTTGGTTATGCCTTCGGACGGGAGTCGTCCTGAAATTGAAAGCATGCCAAGGACAGCCTCACCGTAGGCACTCTGAGTTTCTATGCCCTTAGAGCGGGCATTGTTTTGAAATGTCGGCCTGGTGGATCGATGCCCGGCACGACTTCCGGAAATTTCTATGCCCTTCGGGCGGACGTTTGTCCTGCAATCCCCCGTTCGGGCACATCATGCGTTCCCTGGGAAGGCTTCCATGCCCTTCCGGCGGGCGTTTTCTCAAAATCCGCATGATGAACTGGGCGGCGTGCGACCGGCTGGCGTTTCTATGCCCTTCGGACGAGCGTTGTTCTCAGATGCCTGCACAAGATCTACGGTGAACTGACCTGGGTCGCGTTTCTATGCCCTTAGAGCGGGCGTTGTTCTGCAATTGGGTTCTCCGCGCTGGTGGTGGCCGGTCTGGTGACGTTTCTATACCCTTCGGGCGGGCGTTGTTGTGAAGTTAGAAAGCCTCAAAGTGCGCCTGGCAACGCCCGGCGAGTTTCTATGCCCTTCGGACGGGCGTCGCTCGTGAATTCATGACTACGACCACGCTCGCCCCACTCTTCATCCCCTATGTCATCAAGGGGGGCGTTGTTCCGAAATCGTGCGCATCGCCGATGGGTGCTTCCGTCCCGCTGCGCTTCTATGCCCTTTCGGGCGGGCATTGTTCTGAAATAGCTTTCTACAACAGAGACACTGAGGCCGGTACCGGTGTTTCTATGCCCTTAGGGCGGACTTGCTCTGGAATACTGCTTCTACTTCCACAGTCCCATGGAGTGGTTTCTTTGCCCTTCGAGAGGGCGTCGTTTTGAAATAAGGACAACTACCTGCAGATCGCCACGCTGATCAAGCGTTTCTATGCCTTTCGGGCGGGCGTTTCTCGGAAATGCGTGCCAGGTCGGCTCGTCCATCAGCGACTACGTCAAGTTTCTATGCCCTTCGGGCTGCCATTGTTCGGAA
The DNA here is from genome assembly GCF_040651615.1 of Streptomyces sp. NPDC048417. Taxonomy (NCBI): domain Bacteria; kingdom Bacillati; phylum Actinomycetota; class Actinomycetes; order Kitasatosporales; family Streptomycetaceae; genus Streptomyces; species Streptomyces sp. NPDC048417. The sequence goes on from NZ_JBEZKI010000047.1 coordinate 14,518, forward strand.
AAGTCCGTTCTCATGAACTGGGCAGCGTGCGACAGGCTGGCGTTTCTATGCCCTTCGGGCTGCCGCTGTTCGGAAACCGGCATTTCGGTGCTGCACACCATCACACAGCAGTAGTTTCTATGCCCTTCGGGCTGCTGTTGTTCGAGATTCCATTTTTGCATAGTCTCTACTCTGTCGTCAGGCAGTCAAGTCCTGAGCCGGCGGTCTGCGGCCACAGGGTGACCGCTACAGCGGGAGCTCTATGCCGAGTTCCTGCATGGCGGCCGACGGCGGGCCGCCCTGGGAGCGTTCGGTTTTGTAGCCCTTGACGCGGGGTTCGAGAGTGCGGGGGTCGACGGCTTCGGAGGGGGCGCCCTTGGCGTAGTCGCCGTCGGGCTGGCTGTCGCGGTCGTGGGGCAGGAGCCAGAAGACGCGACGGCGGAAGGTGCCGGAGGCGCGGGAGGCTTTGGCGGTGGGGGCGAGGTTTGCCCAGCCGATGAGGCGGCCGTCGCGGCGGTAGGTGGGGCGGCCTTTGCGTGTTGGGAGGCGGTCCAGGCTCTGGCGGACGTAGTCGAGGTTGTTGATGTCTTCCAGCCAGACGAGTTCGGTCTCGTGGCTGATCTCGTCCGGGTCGATCAGGGAACTCATGCGCCGGCGCCCCTCTCCTCGTCGGTCAGCAGTCCGATGCCCGGGTAGTACTTGCGCTGGTTGGAAACCTTCATCTCCTTGGGCGAGGCCAGCCCGACGAGTTCGCGGGTGCGGGCGGCGAACGCGCGTGAAGACATCACCAGTGCGCCTTCATTGTGGCACCAGGTGGTGTAGGCGGCGTAGAGCGCCGTCTGTTCGGCGCGCAGGTCGGGGGCGAGACGGCAGCACTCCTCGTAGAAGCGGCCGGTGTGGTCCTCGGTCTCGGCATAGGCGGTCGTGGCGATGCGGACGCGTTCGGGGCCGGTGAGGTCGCGGTCGCTGGAGAGGTAGCGGCGGGCGCCGTCGATGAGCCAGCGCAGGATGCCGGGACCTTCTTCGACGACGAGGAGGTCGGCCAGGTTGTCGATCTTGCGGTCGTCGGCAACGACGCGTTCGAAGGGGATGAGGCGCATGCGGCGCCAGAAGGCGAAGCCACCTGTGCCGACTTCGGGCTTGTGGTTGCCCAGCAGCCAGAGCTTGTGGGTGGGCTGGAAGGAGAAGGGGTCCTGGCGCATGCGGCGGGCTTTGATCCGGTCGCCGCCGGTGAGGAGCTTGACGCGGGCTTCGTCGAACTTGTCGCCGGGGCTGATCTCGGAGCAGACGTAGATGCGCCGCCCGTGGAGCTCGGCGAGGTCGGTGGGGTGCCCTTCGAAGGGCTTCGCCATGAGGAAGCCGGGCGGGGCCGCGTCTGCGTAGTCGCCGAGCAGTTTCATCATGACGTCCAGGAGGACGGACTTGCCGTTGCTGCCCGTGCCGTAGAGGAAGGGCAGGATCTGGGCGCCGACGTCGCCGGTGATCGAGTATCCGAGCAGCAGGTGGAGGTAGTCGATCATTTCCTGGCCTTCGGCGTCGTCGCCGAAGGTGTCCGCCAAAAAGCGCAGCCAGCGCGGGATGGGCATCTGCTGCGGGCCGACGGCCGTGGAGCGGGAGTGGAAGTCCTTGTTGGGGTTGGGGGCGCTCACCAGCCCGGTGCGCAGGTCGACGACGCCCTCGGGGGTGCACAGGGCGTAGGGGTCGGCGTCGAGGCGGTCGGCGGTCAGGACCATGCCGGGGGCGGATCTGGCCTGGGCGAGCATGGAGTGGATGCCGGCGGTCGACATGGCACGGGTGCGGTGCTTGTGCAGGGCCTGCATGGTGAAGCGGCCGAGCTGGTCCTGGTCGGCGATGTTCTCGGCGAGGTCGCCGGCGGCCCACAGAACGGTGTCGTCCTCGTCCAGCTGCCAGCGAGTGGTGTCCCACCGGTACCAGCCGATCTTGGGTACGTAGCGGTAGTCGTTGGAGTACAGCCGGACGAACAGTTTGGCGTTGCCGCGGTCGGTGAGGGTGTCCGGCAGCAGTCCGGCGGCGGTGGCGTGCCCGGCCGGGGGGCGTTCGGTGTCGGCCTGTGCGGGGCGGGGGATGACGGGGGTCTGGGCGCGGATCTGGGCGGCGACGGCTTCGGGGTCGAACTCGAAGAGGGTCTCGTTGCCGGGGGAGGTCACGGGCGCCTCCCAGTGGCGTGGAGGGGCTTGTTGAGGCCTGCGGTGAGACCGCTGCGGATGATCTGTTCGATGCGCAGTTCCTGGCCGGGGCGGGCCGCGGCCGCGGTCTGCCGCAAAGCCTGTTCGGCGTCCTGGCGCTCAAGGCGTCCGGCTGCGATGAGGCCGCCGAGGGTGTAGGCGGCACGGTTGAGGGTGTCGGAGAAGCCAGCGCCCTCGGCGACCTGGCCGCATGCCTCGACGGGAGCAAGGATGGCGGCCAGGGTGCGCTCGCTGCGACCGCCAGCAGCGGCGAGGACGGCTTGCTGGGCACGGGGCGGCACCGGGCGAGGTGCAGGGATGTGAGGCGCCGGCAGGTGGCCGGTGCGGTCGAGCTCCTGCGCCAGCCACAGGGGCAGAGCAGCCGGTTCGCGAACGTCGTCGACCGGCGTGTAGGTGCCCTGCAGGGTGGTGACGCCGGGGGCAATGATGTAGCTGCCGTGGGCGCGGATGTCGACCTGCCAGGCCAGGGCCCGGCCGGGGCTGGAGCCGGCCGATGACTTCCACGGGCGGTTATCGGTGGCCCGGTACCACACGTGCAGGCCCCCGGAAGGGGTGCGTACGCGCAGGGTGCTGCTGTCGTCGGCGGGGCTCTGCTGGCCGCGGAGGGCGGCGAGGACGGCGAGGGTGTGGAACCCGTTGGCTAGGCCGGTGAGGTCGATGTGCTCGCCAATGGGGATACCGGGCAGGATCCGGTCGCGTGCGGGGGGCTCGGTGCGATGGGCGTCGATGTCGATGACGATCAAGCCTGCCGGGCCGCAGGAAACCCCGACGCCGAACTCGGGGTGCTGGCCCCACCACTGCTGGATACGGCCGTGGTTGAGGGTGGCCGCGTGGAAGCTGTGGCACCAACGGCCTGCGCGTAGGCACGGGCACTCCGCTGGCGAGTGGGAACTTTCGCGGCATTTCGCACAGTTCGCAGTTGGAGTTTTGCGCCCCGGGGCGAGGGGATGCACCGGCCAGCCACGGCGGGCGCACACCTGCGCCGAGGCCAGAGAGGCAGCGACTGAAGAGCCGCCGTCTTGGGGTGTTCTTGAGTCGCTCCGGTGAAACTGCAGCTCAGCAGGCATGCACACCCCCTATCAGCGACCGAAGCGACTCAACGACGGACACAGACTAGCGAACTCGGCTGGTGGGATCGTGCAGCACATGCGGAACAGCGGTGCCGGCACGCTGGTCTTGTAGTCGCCCGAGCCTCACTCCAGCGACTCAGCAAACAGCGCAGCGACCCAGTACGTTCGGTCGCTGCTCTTTGCGTAGGGCAAAAGACCAGTTCAGAGGAGGCATCGAACCAGAACAGCGACTGAAGCGACTGAAGCACGACATATATAACGCACACGAGCACACAGTTCCTGCGCTCATATACCGGAACTCGAGTCGCTCCGGTCGCTGCCACCACACAGATAGATCCCTGACCTGCGATTTTCCTCCAACGAAACCTCAGCGACTGAAGACCCGTTTGGTCGCTGGCTTCTTCAGTCGCTGCGCAGAATTCGCAGCGACCCAAGCGACCGAGTGCCACACACGACGAGCCCCGGAGCCCTGGCGGACTGCTGTCGTGGCGGACCGTTGAGGTCTTTCCCGCCCGGGGCTACGGCGGGTGTTGCCAGACCTCACCGGTTGACTGGGGCGAACAGAACGAGGAGATCGATCATGCTCAAGCTGGTGCACAACGCTCCGCAAAGCTGGTTACGCAACTACCTCAATAAGACGCCTGTCCCGGCCTGGGCCCCTAAAGGCACGGGATACGTCTACGTGCTCGAGGTCACCGGGCCCACGTCGTACGTCAAGGTCGGCGCAACCACCCAGCCGCGAACCCGCCTCGATGCACTGGGCTCGGACGCCCACCGCCTCGGCTCAGCAGTAAGCCGGGCCTGGCTCTCCCCCGCGCACCCTTCACACCACAGCACCGAAGCCCAAGCGCTCCGCGCTTGCCGGGCTCACTCTCCCGCAGCCCCGCCCCGCGGTGAGTACTTCCCCCACCTGGCCTTCGGCGTAGCACGTAGCGAGGCGATCAAGGCCGTACTCGGCTTCCACGACACGTCGCGCGCCATGCCCTCAACACCCGTGGCGGGACTACACAAGCCGCTTCCTCAGCATGTTCACAGACTCCTTGCCCCAACGCCGCGGGACGTCTGGCAGCGACTGAAGAATCGCTTCGCCGAGGGAAGTTGCCGCACCCGCTTCCTCCGCCGCGGAGAACCGTCGCCCACGGCGGCTCCCCGAGAGACAGATCCGCTGCTGGATGAGTTGATTCGCCGCTTCGTCCAGCCCCCGGCCTCCATGCCGGATCTCACCACTCGCCGGCACTCCCGCCTCCAGGCCGCCGCACACACCGCCATCAGCGACCAAAGCGACTGAAGTTCAAGATCAGCTCGGCGATGACGTGGTGGCCCTCGCTGAGGACGAGACTAGACCACCGACTGGACGGAGGCTGCGGCTGCCGTCGGCGACACCAGCCCGCAGGCAGTCGGTGAATGAGTCCGCCGCAAGAGCAAGCGACTGCATGGCGCGCGACGGCCGCGGCGGCGAGGTAGAACGCGACGAGTTCCGGTAGCACGAGAGCGGTGAGTACGTCGGGGACGTCGGCGGTCCAGGCGGCCGGATCGGCCCCCACCATGCGCTGCAACACGGTCGTGTAGCCGGCGGCGCCCGCGTCCGCGGTGCTGGCCAGGGCAGTGGCGGCAGCGAGCGGGCCGGCCGGCCGGCCGCGGCGGCCGCCTGCGGCAAGTGTGCGCGCTGAGTGCGACGGCCACGGCCTTGTCGGCCGCCGGCAGCTGAAGCGGCGGCAGTTGACCGTCGGCGCGCGGCATCTCGGTCCGCCGGTGCAGCGTAGAGCTCGCGGGCCTCGCCTGCGGGCGAACCCGACGAGCCCCCAGGGTCCGGCACGGCGGGTGCCTCGCGGCCGACCGCCGCCGTGATCGTGTGCACATCCTCGCGGCCGCCTCGCACGTCGCCGCTCATCTCTGCCGGAGCCGCACGGCAGGTCTCACCGTCCGCAGATGAGATCCGCGTAGGCGGCCACTGCCCGGTCGGCCAGCTCCTGTTCGACGGATTTCACGACCTTGAGGGCTTCCCCATCCAGCCGCTCCGGGTCCAGCACCTCGAAGAGGCTGCCGCCGCCGAGCGACAGGCGCAGCCGTTGACCGGGCAGATCGCGAAGGGCCCGGCCAGCTTTCCCCTTCTCCGCCGGCGAGCGGGCTTCGTCGTCGGCGAAGGCGGCCTCGTCCAGATGCTCCAGCGCATCCCGGGCCAGTTTCAGGTCCTGGTTCTCCGGCGGCGGCTCCTCGCCCCGCTCCCGTGCCAGGCGCCCGCGCCACCTCTCCAGCTGGTAGGCGCACCACACCAGGAGGTGCTCCTCGGCCCACTGCGTGCGGAAGTCGAGCTCGAGCTGCTCAAGGCCTGGGCTGAAATCCTCAGCGAGGTCGTAGGCCCGCGAGTTGTCGGCGCTGTCCTTGCGTGCTTCCCGGGTACGCCGGGCCTGGCGGATGACCGCTTCCGCCCACACCCGCACGAAGTGCCGGGCGGTCGCCTCGCCCTCCGTCGGCTGGGCTGGCTCAAACCACTGCTTGTCCACCCCAGAAGGCTAGCCGCCGCTGCCGGCTCCGGGATGCCCACCGGCAGCGAGTGGCGGCCAGTCAGCGGGGGCTGGCGGCGACGCTCGCCGCTTCCCGAGCGTGGACAGCAGTTGCTCGTGCGGCCGCCTGCGGCGCCGGCGCCTGGCCGGACAGCGACCGCCGGCGGAGTTCCCGTGCGAGATCGTCGAACGCGCCGACGAGCGGCGCCAGGAGGACGAAGCGCCGCCCCCGGCTCGCGGCCACGGTCGAGCTCGATGAGTACGACCAGCAGCTGCGCGACGAGGAAGAAGGCGCCTTCCAGTACGCGACCGAGTGGGTCGATGACCTCACCGCTGACGAACTCTGCGAACCGCAGGAGCAGTCCACGGCGGCCAGGGCGGGAAGGGAACTGCGCGCCGAGATCGGCCAGTACCTCGCCCGCGCGAGCCCGGCCGCCGCACCGCACGGCGCAAACCCCTCGAGGAGGCGTGCCCCCTTCCGGGACCGCGGTACTCCGGCCGGGCGCCGGGCGGATGGTATGGCGGGCACGGGGCGGGGTGCGGCATAAGGCCTTGGGCAAACCCACGAACCGGGCGCGGCGCCGGGTCGCGCGCGGCGGGTGGTTGGCGTCAGGCGGTGACGGGTGCACGGCCCCGGGCGCGGAGAGCCGCACGGCGCCGGAGCGACGCAGAGCGGGCGGTACGGTGCGCAGCGCGGCCGGACGGCGGCGGGCGGGCCGGGCCCCGGCGGCGAGAACACGGACGACATTGCCGCCCGGAAGTACTGAAGCCGGCCGGCCCGACCCAGGCTTCTCCGGGTCGGTCAGGCGCCGGGAAACCGCTGTCAGCCGGGGGCATAGGGAGCCCCGCCCACTTCGCGGGATGGCAGCGCCTCTCACGCAGGAGAACGGGCCTGCACGGGAGGCGCCGCGGTCCGGGTCACAGCTGGAGCGGGTCCAGGTCCGGGACGTCGTCGGCAGAGGGCGGTGTGAGGGTTACGGACTTGTTGAACGCCGAAGACTCGACCGAGTTTCCGCGCGTTTCACGATCATGGGCATCAACCGATCCCTCCAAGTGTTGAGATCGATGTGCCCGCTGGACATGCCTCCGTGCGCGTACTGCTCCCGGAACACGTGCGGCTCTCGGGCGGTGGCAAGGTCAAGCCCCACGAGCTCATTGAATGTTGCCCGCAGAAGGCTGGCCACCTCGTCAACCGAGGTCGGAATGTCAGTATCGGACAGGTGGTCGCGAAGGGACCGCCAGACGTAGGGGTCGCCGCGCAGACCCCACCCCTCCGGCTCGGGGTCGAAGAGGTCGGCCATTTTCACCGCTGCGTGATCGTGTGGCATGACGGGAGCCTCGCACGACTGTGCTCCCGGCCAACAGGCCGAGGCATCAGCGGACTGCAGTCCCCACCTCACCCCTGACCAAGCCTTTCCCAAGCCCCCTGTTTCACCGCAGAGATGGGCGGCTTCCCGCCTGCACCAAGACCGGCCAGCATGGCCGCGTACAGCAGCCCAAGCCACCGACCTCCGTGGATCTCTCATGAAGCGTGCCGTTCCACCTCTGCGTAGTAGTCGACCTGCAGGACGGCGTGACCTCGGTACCACCCCGTGGCCGACCGAGGGACGGCCCGACGGCATAAATCCCTGCCAGCGCCGCGCGGATGCCGTACGGTAAAGACACCGACGCGGGGTGGAGCAGCTCGGTAGCTCGCTGGGCTCATAACCCAGAGGTCGCGTGGTTCAAATCCCGCCCCCGCTACCCACATCCGGCCCCCGGCGACATTTCGTCGCCGGGGGTTGGAGTCGTTCGGCAGCAGGGCTCCAGGTCGTTACGCCGACGCCATTGCAGGCCCTCACGATCCGCGGTGCCGTCTGAGTTGCGCCGCTAGTCCGTCGCTCCGGCACTCTCCGTCTCCACCCCGCGATGCCAAGGGGCGGCTTTCTCCCTGCCCCATCTCTCATGCTCGCACACGGCCCACGTGCGGGTGGACGTCACCTGTAATGGGCTGCCCCCTCCCGCGCGCCCACCCCGGATGCTTCGGCGAACGCGTACGTCGCAAGGGCAAGCGGGACACCCGCATTTTGCACCGGGAGCTTCCGGTGTTGCCCCGCCCCGGAGGACCTCTCCGTGTCCCCGCTGGCCCAACTCGTCGTCCTCCTGCTCGTTCTGGTCGGCACGCTCCTCTTCGCCGGCCTCGTCTACCTAGTACACCGCTACCCGGTCCTGCGCGATCCGCTGCTGGTGGGCCTGACCGGCGTAGCGGGACTGGCCGCACTCATCACACTGATCGCCGCACGGTGACGTACGGACGGCGCAGTGTTCGGCGTGCGCTACACGAGCCGATGAGCTCCGCGCCCCGCGTCACGGAGCCGGTCACGCCGCGCCTGCGCCACCACCGCCCGCCGCCCGGCCGGGTTTTGGCCCGGCTGGCCTGCGCGGCGGTGTTCTCACCGATGACGGTGCCGAAGGCCGCCCGTACTTGGGCGGCCCCCCGGCGCACCGCCTCGGGGAGCGTCGCGTCGGGCATCGAGTGCCTCCAGTTTGGACTTGGTGTCGCGCCGGCTGTCGCGGCGCATGGCGTCGGTCTCGTGCGGCATGATCGGGGCGATGGCCAGGCTGGGCATCTGCATCCGGATCGGTGTGTGCCACTGGTCGAGGACATCGAGCCGTTCCGGGTCCTGGGTCATCGCCCGCAGTGCCTCGATGCCGCGCGCATCGCCCACCCGGCACAGCGTCTCCGCTGCAAGGACACGCTGCTCCCCCGCGACGCGCCGCCCGCTCGACGCGACCGCCGCCAGCGTGGCCCGGGCGGCCTGGGCCGCCTCGACGTCCTGCGGATCGCGCCCGGCGCCCCGAACGGACGTCCGCTGCGGGCCGCGTGGCGATCGCCGGGTCCTCGGCGGGACCCCTACCCCTTCTCCGGCAGGTGAGTTGCAGGGTAGAGCCCGGCTCCTTGCAAGGCGCCCGGCGCGCGGAAATCCCCCGTTCAGAGTCGATGATCAGGCATGTCGTGGCGGGTCCTCGTCGACGGCTGTGGTCATTCACTGTGAGGCGGCTACCTCCTGGCCACCGAACACCTCGCCAAGAGACTCGACTCGCCTGAACACACAGCCGCGCTCGACCGCGTCGTCGACGGCATCATCCAAGCAACCATCAACACACCCGAATCCGGCAGAACCGAAACACAACAGACGCCAGAGAGACAGGGAAACACACCCGCCCAGAAGTAGCCTCCGGAACCCGGGATTGTCCGGAACACTGCGGAGATGTCTCAGTGTTGGGTGGTTCTGCGGGCATAACCTAGAGGTCTGGCGGGTCGGACGCTGGGCTCCTGGCGCCGTGGCGCACCATCGGATTGGGCGAGTGGGGGCGATTGACTTGGGCGACGACGACAGGCGACAGAGCTCTGCGGGCAACAACGGCATCGTGATCAACGGTGGCGCCGCCCAGGTGAACATCTCCGCTGTAGGAGCGGGCTCCCAAGTCCACCAGTTCGTCCAACCAGCCAACTCATTCCGGTCGGATACCCACGGCCTGCTGGAAGTGATCGTGCGCCTTCAGCAGATGATGGAGATGCAAGGCTGGCGACTCGCCGAACCCGAGCTGGTCGCCGAGATGCTCCACCGCATGCACGTGGAGATTGAGCAGCCAGACCCGTCGCCGGAATTCCTGCGATCCGTCATCGCACGCCTGTACGTGCTGATCCAAGACGTGCCACCGCTGGTCATGGCGGTGCAAGAGCTTGAGCGCACGCTCCGGGACATGTCCGAGTACGCAGCTGCCGGAACCGACCGTTCGCAGGCGCCCGCAGTCAGGTCATCCGAGCCGGAGCCGGCTTCGGTACCGGTCACGATCTACCTGTCCGACGAGGCTCCGCACGCCGGCGTCCAGGCCGCCGTCGAAGCCCTCCTCGCAACCGCCGGCCTCGAGGTCCTCGACCGCGAAGACCCCGTCCTCGGATCCTGGTTCCGCCGCATGCGGGCCACCATCTCCCGCGCCGCACGGTCCCGAGCCGTCCGCGAGGGCGCCCTGACCGCCGCACACATCGCCGAGGCACGCCTGCTCCTGCCCCTGGACGCGGCGAACACCGCGACCATGATGCAGAACGTCGGACCGCTCCTCACCGCCCTGCAACCGACCAAAGACGCGGTCGTACGCATCGGCGCCGTCCTGGTCGTCAAGGTCGACTGGCAGGTCCACGTCCTCCAGCTCACCGCAGCCCAACAGGCGACCCTGGACCACCGCCCCCAACTCGCCACCTCACCACGCGATGTCATCAGCGCCATCGGCCTGCTCAGCGCTTCAAACGGCCCCACAGCAGCGGACTCAAACGCACGGACAGCCGCCGACCGCTGATCCAAGGCCGGACCAGGGCGCGCCGCGGAGTACAGCACGTTCGATGCGACGGCCGGAGCCTTCTCCCACCTGCCACCACTGCCAAGGTCTCCACACGGGGTGTCGCACAACGGTTGCCCCCGACCCTTCGCGACCGTCTCACGCTGCTGCCACACTCGCGCCCATGACAGACGACAGCGCCAAGAGCCTCGACGGGGCCATCGGCACCCATGTCATCGCCATCACCTACGAACTGATGGACTGGTTCGACGGAGGCGCTGTCGGCGCACGTATCGGCGGGCGACCTGAAGAGGCTGAAGCTGGCCGCGGGCGAGCATCTCGCGGCGATGCTGACGACCGCCTATCTCGGCATCGTGCCGGCCGCCGTAGACATCGACGGCGGCGTGGATCTCGTCTACCGCGTGGCGGACGCGGACAGCGACGCACTGTCGTTGCTGCTCGGCCGCAACGGCGTCGAGTTCGCGGACTTCGAGGTGAAGTCCATACCCGGCGACTTCCGCAAGCACGACGCAGCGGCCTGACGGGCACTGAAGCGAGGCGAAGAGCCAGGCACTCATTGGTCGAAGGTAGTGTCAGCGAACGATGTCGTCGAGACAGCCCAGTCGATGACCGCCAAGGCCGCGAAGCAGTTGCGGGACAAGTCCTCCCCCGACAGGGCGCGAGTGGTGTTCATCGTGTCCCACTTTTTCGACCACCCCTACGTGGCATGTCTCGACCCGGTGATCGCGCACGCGTTGACTGCCCCGACACTGCCAGACGAGATCGACGCCATGTGGGTGTTCTTCGCACCATCGCACCTAGGGCCTGTCCGGCGGATCAGGTCGCAGGAGAACAACGGCACATCATCAGCGCCGGTGAGCGGGGCCTGGTGCGTCCGACTGCAAGGCGGAGGAGGGCGGCAACGCGGTGGGGGCACCCCCGGCCGAAGGCTGGGGGACGTTGACAACCGACGACAACGCCGCAGGTGGACGCGGCAGGCCCCGCGTCTGCGGCATGGTCCGCCGGACAGGCCCTGGAACGACCAGGCGGGCGTGAGGCTCCCGCGCGGACCCGGATGGGACGACCGCGGTCCGGCGGGAGCCTCACTCAGGCCACTACGCGGTGCCTTCGAGTGCCTTGTCGATGAACGGAACCAGCCGGCCGACAATCGGCGGCTTCATGACCGAGTAGTGGTCGCCGGGGAGCCAGACCTGCGTGACCCGGTCGCCGAACAGGGTCCGCCAACCGAGCGCACCGTCCGGCCCGACGACGGCCGACTCCTCGTCGGTGCGGACCAGCAGCACGTCGTAGTCGCCGAACTCCGGCCGGAAACCGAGCACGTACTCCTGGCAGGCGGCGATGTTCGACCGGTAGAGCGCGAACAGCGTCTCGAAGTGCCCGGCGCCCGCGTCCGGGGTGAGCACGTCGCGGTCCCGCATCGCCGCGGCCAGCAGGGCCTGTTGTTCCGCGACGGAGCGGCCCGCGAGGTCGGCGGCGGTCAGCGGCAGCCCGTAGTGCGCCGCGAACCGCTCGACGATCTGTCGGTCGGTCATGCCCGCGTAGTAGTCGTCGTCGGAGGTACCCTCGACCACCCCCCTGAGCGCCCGCGTGTCCGGCGCGGCGCCGTCGATGACGACCAGCGTCCCGATCCGGTGGCCGAGGCCGCGCAGCCGTTCGGCCAGAGCGTAGGCGAAGACAGCCCCGAGGCCCCAGCCGACGATCGTGCTTGGCACCGCGTCGGCCTCGGCCCGGCGGCCGATCTCGGCGGCGTACTGCTCGACCATCTCGCGGACGTGCGGCACCGGCGCCCGCCGGCCGTCCAGCCCGACCGCTTCCAGGCCGTAGACCGGGACGTCGGCCGGCATCGCACGCACCAGGTCGAGGTAGCCCATGACGCTCCCGCCGCCGGCGTGGACGCAGTAGACCGGCGGCCGGGTGCCATCGGGACGCATCGGGACGAGCACCGTCGACTGCCACTCGGCCTGGGCCCGGACCGTCCGGGCGAGCCCCTCCACGGTGCCGTTCTCGAAGAGGACCGAGATCGGCAGGCGGGCGCCGAGCTTGCGGGACACGGCCGCAAGCAGCTGGAGCGCCAGCAGCGAGTGCCCGCCCTCGGCGAAGAAGTCGTCGGTGACGCCGAACCGGTCCGAGCCCAGCATCGCCCGCCAGATCTCGAGGATGCGCAGCTCCAGCGAGTCGCGCGGGGGCACCGCGGCCGTCGCGCGGCCCGCCGTGCTGTCCATGGCCAGCAGCTGGGCCCGGTCGACCTTGCCGTTGGCGGTGCGCGGCAGCGCGGCGACGACGGCGAACGCCTTCGGGACCATGTGCTCGGGCAGCACGGTGCGCAGGTGCCCGCTCAGCTCGTCGACCGTGGGCCCGCTCGCTTCCAGCGCGACGAAGGCGGTCAGCACCCGGTCTGGGCCCGCGACCGTGACGAGGCACTCGCGCATGCCCGGGTGTCCGCGCAGCACCGCCTCGATCTCCTGCGGTTCGACCCGGTAGCCGTTGATCTTCAGCTGGTCGTCGGTACGACCCAGGTACTCCAGCTCGCCGCCGGGAAGGGCGCGGACCACGTCGCCCGTGCGGTACCAGCGGACCGGCGCACCACCCGGCGCTTCGGGCGCGCTGAGGAAGCGCTCCGCGGTCCGCTCCGGCTGGTTCAGATAGCCGTCGGCCAGTTGGGCACCGGAGAGGTACAGCTCCCCCGGCATCCAGGCCGGCACCGGCTGGCCCGCGCCGTCCCGGACCGCGGCCCGGGTGCCCGGCAGCGGGGTGCCGATCGGCACGGTCCTGGCCCGCGGGTCGAGGGGCGACGCGCCGGCCGGGAAGGTGCAGACTCCGACGGTGGTCTCGGTCGGGCCGTAGTGGTTGACGACCACGCACTCCGGCGTGATCGCCGCGACCCGCTCGACCAGGTCGATCGGGCACGCCTCACCGCCGACGACCAGCAATCGGCGCGGCAGTACCCGGGCCGGATCCTCGGCGGCGTTGAGCAACGCGGCCAGGTGCGAGGGGACGATCTTCAGGCAGTCGATCTCGTGATCGCTCATCCAGGCCGACAGCTCGGCCGGGTCGGTGGCCGCCGACCGCGGCACGACGGACAGGCGCCCGCCCGAGGACAGAGCCGAGAAGACGGCCGTGTACCCCAGGTCGGCGGCGACGGTCGTGATGACGGCGAACGACGATCCCGCCGCGCCGGGCAGCCGCTGCCCGACCTCGTGGACGTAGGTGGCCAGGGCACCGTGACTGACCGCCACGCCTTTGGGCCGGCCGGTGCTGCCGGAGGTGTAGACGACGTAGGCGAGGGCGGCCGGATCGGGATCCGGCCGGACCGCGGCGGGGGCTTCCTCGTCCGGCAGGTCCTCGATCAGATCCTCTGTCAGGAGGCAGGGTATGGCCGACTCCGCGAGCCGCCCCGCCAGCGCGGCGCTGGTGACCACGACGCCGGTCCCGGTGTCGGCGAGGGTCGCGGCGATCCGGCCCGGCGGCGTGGTGTCGTCCAGGACGGTGAACGCCGCACCGGCCCGCCAGATGCCCAGCATCGCGGCGATGGTGAGCGCGCCCCGTTCGAGCAGGACCGGCACGACCGAGCCCGGACCGGCCCCGGCGGCGGCGAGCCGGGCGGCCAGGCGGTCGGCGAACCGGTCCAGGTGCCCGTAGCTGAGCTTGGTGGCGGCGTCCTCGACCGCGGTGGCGTCCGCGTTCCGCGCGCAGTGCTCGGCGAAGCGCGCGGGCACGAGGCGCACCGCGCCGCCGGCCGGCGTCTCCGCGACGGCCCGGTCCGGCTGGTCCGCACCGTCCGGCCAGACGCGCAGCGCGCCGACGTGCGCGCCGGGGTCCGCGACCGCGTGGGCCAGCACGGTGCGCAGCACCGTCCCGAGCCCGGCCAGGTCGGCCTCGGAGAACCGGGCCGGGTCGTAGCCGAGCGCGACCCGCGCGGCGCCGGCCCCGACCTGGTCGACGAGCAGCGCGAGACCCGCGCCCGGGTGCACGCCGTGGACGGCGACCGGCGCGAACAGCAGGTCGCCGGCCGCCCGGGGGGCGCCCAGGTCAACGTGGTCGAAGGCGATCACCTCCAGGGTGTCCCGGGTCGACCACCACGCGGCGTCGAACAGCTCCGACTCGGCCGCGGCGTGTTCGAAGGCGGCGTGGCAGCGCCGCACCAGGTCGCGGAACGGCGTGTCCGCGGCGACGGCGACCTGCAGCGGCAAGAGCCTCGCCAGCGGGCCGAGCGCGCCGGCCAGCTCCGGTGCGGAGCGCCCGCCGTCCACCAGCCCGGTGAGCAGCCGGTCCGCGCCGGTGTAGCGGTGCAGCACGACCTGCCAGGCGGCGAGCAGCAGGTCGCGGAGGTCGCCCCCGGCGGCGGCGAGCCGGTCGGCGCAGTCGGGCGGGAGGACGTCCGCCAGCTCAATCGTGGCGGCGGCCGTCCTGCCATCACCGCAGTGCACCGGCAGCTCGAAGGGCAGGCGCAGCGCGGTGGTGTCGTCGTCGACCTCGCGCAGGTAGCGCGGGTGCTCGAAACGGCCGTCCCCGACCCGCTCCCGCAGCCACTCGGCGAGGTCCGCGTACTGCAACGGAGCCTCGCCGGTGTCGGTGTCGGTGTCGGTGTCGGCGTAGGCGTAGGCCCGGGCCAGCTCGTCGATCAGGACCGCCGCGCCCGCACGGTCCAGCACGGCCGCCGAGGCCCGCAGCCGCAGCACGTGCAGCTTCGGGCCGACGCGCCGCACCGCCAGCGATACCGGCGTCGACTCGATCACCGCCTCGGGGTACCAGTCCTCGGCGGCGCCTGTCGAAGCGGCGTCCGTCTCGGCGCCGGGCACCTGCTCCCGGTGCGGCCGGATCACCTGGGCCGGCGTCACGTAGCCGTCCAGGATCCGCAGCTCGGTCCGCAGGATCTCGTGATGCTCGATGACGCCGCGGGCCGCGCCGTACAACCGATCCAGGTTCAGCGGACCGCGCAGCTCGACCACCACGGTGACCGGGACCGCCCGCCCGCCCCGCGCCTTCGCCGTCCGCCACGTCAGCTCCTGCTGCGGCGAGATCGCGAACGCGTCCTCGGTGCCGGCGCTCATCGCTCACCGCCCGGCACCGACGAGGCCGGCTCGGCCATCGCCACGAGTACCTTCCGTGGTCCGGTGTACGGTTGCCGGCCGTGCGCGGTCAGCACGTTGTCAATCAGCAGCACATCGCCGTCGTTCCAGGCCTCCGCGCGGTACTCGGCCTCGAACGCCGCGTTGATCGTGGCGATCACCTCGTCCTCGATCGGCGTGCCGTCCCCGTACAGGGCGTTGCGCGGCAGATCGATCGGGTCCAGTGCCTCCAGCAGCGACCCGCGCACGTCCGCCGGCAGGCTGACCGGGTGGAAGAGGTGCGCCTGGTTGAACCAGGTCCACTCGCCGGTGACCGGGTGCCGCACGACGGCCTGCGCGACCTGCTGCGTCCGCAGCCGCTGCCCCGGCAGCCAGGTGAACTCGATCCCCGAGTCCGCGCAGAACCGCTCCGCCTCGGCCGGGTCCTCGGTCTCGAAGGCCTGCTGCCACGTCAGGTCCATGCCGCTGCCGTAGTTGCGCACGTACATCACGCCGTGCGCCGCGAAGCGGTCCCGGACGGCCTGCGGGATCCGCTCGTACACCCGGCGGCTGTCGGCCAGCGGCGTCGCACCGCCGGTCCGGGCCGCCTTGTCGCTGAGGAACCACAGCCGCATCGGCCAAGTCGTCGCGTAGGCCAGCTCGTTGTGCATCGGGATCGACTCGCTGGCCGGGTACTCGGTGGACGTGTAAACCTGCCGCATCTCGCGGGTGCGCGGCGTCGATCCGTACACATAGTTCATGGCCTCGGGCGACACGGCGAGGACGAGCCGCTCCAGGCCCTCGGCGCCGGAGATGCCGAAGCCGCGGAACAGCACCGCGCCGTGGCTGTGCAGCAGTTCCAGCAGCGGCTCGCGGCTCGCCGCCAGCCAGGCGGCCAGGTCGACGCCGGGCACGTCGGCCGTGACTGTCGCCGGAAGACGTTCCGCGGTCGGCGGCGTGACGGTGACCGCCGGACCGTCCGCCGCGGCAACGGTGCGGCGGCGGATGTCCCGGAGTGCGGGACGTTGTTGCTCGTTGACGTTCACGATTTCCCCCGTGGTAGTCAGGCAGGCAGTGGTAGTCAGTCAGGCAGTGGTAGTCAGGCAGTGTTGGTCAGGCAGTGTTGAGCGGGCGCTCGGCGGCGCCCGGAACCGGATCGGCGTTCGGATCGGTGGACGAGTCCGTGGACGGAGGCTCGGGCTCCACGTCCGAGATCGCCTGGATCTTGCGGATCGGCGAGATGAGCGTCAGGCCGGCCGGCAGTAGCAGCGCCACGCCGAGCACGGCGATCGAGGGGCGGGTGCCGATGGCCGCGCCGAGGAAACCGCCGACGAGTGCGCCCAGCGGCAGCGCGCCCCAGATGATCGTGCGGATGGCCGCGGTCGTGCGGCTCATCAGGTGCTGCGGCGTGATGGTCTGCCGGATGGTGATGACGTTGACGTCGAACAGCGGGTTGCTGGCGTTCTGGAGGAAGAAGGCCGCGCCGACGACGACCGCCGCCAGTGTGGGTGTGCCGCCGGCGAAGGCGAGCATGATGCCGCCGACGGCGCTGGTCCCGGTGGCGATGCACACGGTGGGGCCGACGCCGAACCACGCGTTGATCCGCCCCATCACGGCGATGCCGACCACGCCGCCGATGGCGCCCACGAACACGACCGTGGCGATGGCCGACGCGCTCAGGTGCAGCTCGTGCGACAGAAACACGAAGAACACCGCCAGCAGCGCCTGGAGCAGCAGGTTCCAGGTCCCGGCGATCAGGGCGATCCAGCGCAGGAACGGGGTCTTCCGGACGAACACCAGCCCGCTGAGCAGCTCCCGGCGGATGGACGCGGGTTCCGGCGACTCCTCCGGCTCGGCCCTGACCTTCCCCATCGAGTGCAGGAAGAGCGCCGAGAAGGCGAACGTCGCGGCGTTGACGGCGATGGCGTAGGGGGCCGACAGGACCCGCAGGATCAGCGCGGCGATGCCGGGGCCGGAGACCTGGGAGACCACGGCGCTGCTCTCCAGGAGGCGGTTGGCGTTGATCAGGTCGCGCGGGTCGACGACCGAGGTGAGGATGCTCTGGTAGGCGATGTCGAAGAACACGGTGGCCACCCCGACCACGAACACCACGACGCACATCAGGGCGATCGACAGGTGGTCGGTCCACGCGAGGATCGGGATCGTCACGATCGCCGCCGCGCGGGTCCAGTCCGCCGCGATCATCACGACGCGGTGGTTCCAGCGCTCCACGAAGACCCCGGCCAGCAGGCCGAAGAGCAGGTAGGGCGCCCGCTCGGCCGCGGCGAGCAAACCCACCTGCACCGTGCCGACGTTCAGGATCAGGATGGCCGCCAGCGGGAAGGCGACCATGCTCACCTGCGCGCCCATCTGCGAGACGGACTCCGCCGCCCACAGCTTGCGGAACTTCGCCTGACCGGGAGTGAACGGCCAGCGTTTCAGCCGTGACTGGACCAATGCCATGGGGTAACCCTCTTGCTCGATGGATAGGGGTGATACGCCGTTAGACGGCGGTGACGGACGAGTCGGTCGGGTCCTGGGTCAGCTGCCGGACGACGTCGCCGAAGCGCGGCGCGCGGTAGAGCTCGCGCAGCGGTGGCGCCTGCCCGAGACGGGACCGCAGCTGCCCGAGGAACTCCACGGCGGCGATCGAGTCCCCGCCGTCGTCGAAGAAGTCCGCGGACTCGTCCTCGGGCTCGCCGCCCAGCGCCGCCGCCCAGCTCTCCCGGACGGCGTCCGCGACGCTGCCGGAGGACTCCGGGTGCGACCGCACCTCGCTCAGCAGGGCCCGCAGTACCGCGGCGTCGACCTTGCCGCGGTCGGTCAGCGGGATCGCGGCGACCGGCGTGAACGACGCGGGGACCATGTAGTCGGGCAGCCGGGCCGCGAGGTGGTCGCGCAGGTCGGCGGCGCGCGGCGGGGCCGCGGCGTCGACCGCGACCACGAACGCCGCCAGCGCCCGGCCGGCGCCGAGGTCCACCGGGAGCACCGCGACCTCGACGAGGCCCGGATGCGTCAGCAGCGCGTTGCCGACCTCGCCCGGCTCCACCCGGAACCCGCCGCGGACCTTCACCTGGTCGTCCGCCCGGCCGCGGAACTCGATCAGCCCGTCGGGCCGGACCCGGCCCAGGTCGCCGGTACGGAACCAGCGGCCCTCGGCGCCGTCGGCCGTGGTGCCGAACCGCGCCGCGGTCTCGTCCGGCCGGTCCAGGTAGCCGCGCGCCGGCGCGATCCCGCTGATCAGCAGCTCGCCGATCTCCCCGTCGGGCACCGTGCGCAGGTCGGCGTCGACGGCGACGAGCCCGACCCCGCGGATGGGGCGGCCGATGGTGACCGGGCCGCCCGCGGTCAGCTCGGCGAAGCTCACCGCGACCGCGGCCTCGGTCGGCCCGTAGGTGTTGACGATCCGGAACTCCGGGTGCACGGCCGCCGCGTGCCAGGCCTCGGCCGCGTCCGGGCCGGCGGCCTCGCCACCGATGATCATCAGCCGCACCGCCGCCGGCAGCCGCACGTGCGGGACCTGCCGGAGCGCGCGGCCCAACTGGTTCCAGACGCCGGTCGGGAGGTTGACCACGGTCAGTCCCCGCTTGTCGACCAGCCGCAGGAAGTCCTCCACGTCCTCGTAGCGGAAGTCCTCGTCCCGCAGCACGAGCGTCGCGCCCGAGCCGAGCGCGGTGAACACCTCCTCGAGCGCGATGTCGAAGGCGATGGACGAGAACTGCAGCTGCCGATCGGCCGGGGCGAGCCGGTACTCGGCGATCGCGGCCTCGATGTAGTTGACGATCGCGTGCTGCTCGTTGACCACGCCCTTGGGCTCCCCGGTCGAGCCCGAGGTGTAGTTGAGGTACGCGGCCGGGGACGCGACGCTCGGCACCCGGTCCAGCAGCCGCTGTGGCGGGGAGTCCGGGGCGAGGAGGCCGTCCTGAACCACCACCGCCGCGGGCCTGGCGTCGGCCAGCAGGTGGTCCCGCCGGCTGCGCGGGTCGCGCTGGTCGAGCGGCAGGAACGCCGCGCCGAGCCGCCCGGCGGCGAGCATCGTCGCCACCAGCCGCGGCCCGACCGGCAGATCGAGGCCGACGACGTGCTCCGGCCCGACGCCGGCGGCGTGCAGCTCCGCGGCGAGCGCCGTGCTGTGCCGGAGGAGCTCGGCGTAGGTCAGCGCGCCCTCGCCGTGCTCGATCGCGCACGCGTCCGGCGTGCGCCGGACCTGCCGCTCGAACAGGTCGGACAACGAGACGTCGGACAACGAGACCTCGGTCATCGCTCGTACTCCCACTCGGTCGTCTGCTCCAGCAGCTCGTCGACGGCCGCCCTCCGCTGGTCGAGCTCGGCCAGTGAATCGGCCGCGATCCAGATGTCGTAGACGCGACCGGCCGAGCCCTGCCGCCAGTGGACCGGGGCGCCGGCCCGGGTGCGCGGGTCGGCGCCGAACACGCCGGGCACGCCGCGCACGGTCCGCGGCGACGGGAGCGCCGACACCGCCACAGCGCCGTAGGGCGGCTGCGCGTAGTAGTGCATGGCGTGGCCGGTCGGCTCGGCGAACGCGTCCGGCAGCGACTCCCCGACCGCCAGCGCCGTGGCCAGCCCCACCGGCTCGACTGTCCCGACCCGGGGCATGAGCCGGTAGAGGCCGCCGCCGAGCCGCCCGTTGACCTCGATGACGACCGGCCCGTCGGGCCCGAGCTTGAACTCGATGTGCGTGAGGCCGGCGGTGAAGTCCACCGCCGCGATCGCCGCAGCGGCGAGCTCCAGCAGGGTCCCGGTGAGCGCGCTGTGCCGGTGGACCGGGAAGACGAGGCCGGTGTCGCGGGCCGGCGGGGCGAGCGGCAGCCGCAGTGTCATGCCGATGTGCCGGACCGCGCCGCGGGCGTCGACGGCGCTCTCGACGGAGACCGAGTCCGTCAGCAACGGCCCGAACGGCGTGTCGACGCCCTCGATGTAGCGCTCGACGACGTAGGGCCGGTCCGGGGACAGCTGCGTCATCAGGTCGCGGAACTCTTCGGCGGAGTGGACGAAGGCCGTGTCCTCGCTGCCGGCGCCCTCGCGTGGCTTGACGACGGCCGGCATCGGCACCTCGGCCGGGAAGACGCCGCCCTGCAGCGGCGCCGTCGGCACGTCGCCGACGCCGCACGCGTTGAGCCGCTCGCGCTGGGCGATCTTGTCGCAGCACCATTCCGCCGCCTTCTCCGACAGGCCGGGCAGCCCGTAGTGCCGGGCGAGTCCGGAGGCGAGCCGGAGACCCCGGTCGGCGAACGTGACGACCCCGGCCGGGACCCGCCCGCCGAGCGCGCGGACGCACGCGTCGACACCGTCGGCGACGACGACCTCGCCGAGCTCCTGAAGGACCGGCACGGACGCGAGCGCGGCGTCGTCGTCCGGCTCGACGACGAACGTGCAGCCGCCGTAGGGCTCCGCGGCCTCGGCGATGGCGTTGGGCGGGGCGGATCCGATACTGAAGACGTTCACGATCATGACGTGCGTTCCCTCCCATTTCCTGGTCCTGCCGGATGCGCGAGCACCTTTCGCCGGACGGCGGTTGGCGTCGTGGGCTGCGCGGTGGGGATGACGGGGCGAGACGGGTCCGCGGCCAGCTCGCGCAGGACCGCGACGAACCGGTCGACCAGGTCCCGCATCGTCGCCGCGTCGAACAGGTCCGTGCTGTAGCGCAGTTCCCCGGAGAGGCCGGCGTGGTCGCCGCCGGGAGACCTCGACTCCACCAGGCCCAGCCACATGTCGTACCGCGAGAAGGACAGGTCGATGCGCTCCTCGGCGCAGGACAGCCCGGGCGCCCGCAGCAGCTCGCCGTCGTCGCCCAGGATCGTCAGCATCACCTGGAACAGCGGGTGCCGGGCGAGCGACCGCGGCGGGTTGAGCGCCTCGACGAGGCGGTCGAACGGGACGTCCTGGTGCCCGAGCGCCTCCAGGTCCGCCTCCCGGACCCGGTCGAGCACGGTGCGCAGGTCCGGTCGCCCGGCGCAGTCGACCCGCAGCACGAGGGTGTTGACGAAGAACCCGACGACGTCGTCCAAGGCCGCGTCGGTGCGCCCGGCCACCGGGGCGCCGACGACGATGTCGGAACCCGCGCCCAGCCGGCGGAGCAGCGCCACGAGCCCGGCGTGGACGACCATGAAGAGGCTGGTGCCGGTCGACTGGGCCAGCGCCGCCAGCGCCGCGTGCAGCTCGGCGTCCACGGTGACGGCCACGCGGTCGCCGCGGTAGGACGGTGTCGCCGGCCGGGGCCGGGCGAACGGCAGCACGAGCTCGTCGGGTGCGCCGGCGAGCGCGGACCGCCAGTAGCGGATCTGGCTGTTGCCGAGGCCGCGCGGGTCGGACTCGGCGCCGAGCAGCTCGCGCTGCCAGGCCGCGTAGTCCGCGTACTGCACGGGCGGCGGCGCGAACGCCGGCTCCCGTCCCTCGGTCCGGGCCGCGTAGGCGAGCGACAGGTCCTGGAACAACGGCCGCACCGAGCCGTCGTCGACCGCGATGTGGTGCATCACGACGAGCAGGACGTGCTCGTCGGGCCCCGTCGAGAACAGCCACGCCGCGATCGGCAGGGTCGCGGCCAGGTCGAAAACGTGCCGCGCGGCGGCGGCCAGCTCGGCCGGCAGGTCCGCTTCCGCGACCGTCTCCCGGTGCAGCGGCACCCGCACCGCGATGGGCTCCAGGACCCGTTGCCAGGGCACGCCGTCCACGTCGACGAAGACCGTACGCAGGCTCTCGTGGTGGACCACGACATCGCGGAGCGCGGTGGCGAGCGCGCCGGCATCGAGCGCGCCGCGGATCCGTACGGCGATCGGCACGTTGAACACGCCGCCCGTCGCCTCGAACTGGCTGACGGCCCAGAGCCGGTGCTGGGCGAACGACGCCGCGACCAGCCCCGGCCTGTCCCGCGGGACGAGCGCCGGGCGGGTGCTCGGCGCCGAGCCGATGGAAGCCACCAACCCGGCGACCGTCGGCGCCCGGAACAGCGCCTTGAGCGGAAGCTCCACCCCGAACCGCGCCCGGACCGCGTTCACCAGGCGGGTGGCCAGCAACGAGTTCCCGCCCTCGTCGAAGAAGTCGTCGTCGGGCTCGAGCTCGTCGGCGTCCAGCCCGAGAACGTCGGCGAACAGCCCGGCCACGACGCGGTGGCGCTCTTCGGCCGACGGATCGGTCGTCGGGTTCGTCGACGGATCGGTCGTCGGGTCAACGGTTCGCAACGCCGGCTTCCCTTCGCACGGCGTTGCGCAGCAGCCGCCGTGGGCCCTGGGGACGGTCGCCCGCGATGCTCACGCGCTCCAGCACACGGGTCTGCGGGTAGTAGTCGGAGACCGCGTAGTGCTGGGTGGACCGGTTGTCCCACAGGGCGACGGCGCCGTCGGTCCAGTGGAAGCGCACCTGGTACTCGGGGTAGTGCGCCTGGTCGCACAGGTACGCCAGCAGCTCCTCGCTCTCCGCCTCGTCCACGCCGAGAATGCGCGTGGTGTAGAAGCGGTTGACGTAGAGGATCTTCTCCCCGGTCTCCGGGTGCACCCGCACCACCGGGTGTTCGCTGACGGGGAACATGCCCCGGCCGTCGCGTTCCCGCGCTACCTCGTCGTAGCCGTCGTAGATGGTCAAGGGGTCGTGCACGGCGCGCAGGTTGGCGATGCGCTCCTTGACGTCGTCGGGCAGGCCGTCGTGGGCCGCGACCATGTCCGCCCAGAGCGTGTCGCCACCGGCCGGCGGGACGTGCAGGGCGCGCAGGATCGAGCCGAGCGAGGGCTTCTCGTCGCCCGAGCCGTCGCTGTGCCAGACGTTCTCGGCGCCGGGCTCGCCCGGCCCCGCGGCGACGCGGGTCACCTCGGGGAAGTCGCCCTTGTCCGGCATCGGCAGGAACAGCGGGTCGCCGAAGACGCGGGCCAGCTCGACGTGGTCACGGCTGGACAGATGCTGGTCGCGGAAGAAGAGCACCTTCCAGTCCCGGAAGGCCCGCCGCAGGTCGGCCCGCGCGGCCGACGAGATGGGCGCGACGAGCGGCAGCCCCGAGATCTCGGCGCCGATGGTGGGCCCGCACGGACGGATGGCGAAGTGGTCGCTCTCGGCGACGAGGTCGCGCCGAGCGAGGACCTGCGTGCGTCCGACGGGGCGCCAACCGGACCTGACCCTTTGCATGACAGAAGACCTTTCGGTGGCGGTGCAGGGTGAAGGGCCGGGCGTCGACGGCGTGCCGGTCCGCCGACGGTCCACAGTGGACGTCGTCGCGCGCCCGGTCCACGTCCGCTCCACCCGTTGATACTCATTGGGAAATGCGGTGCGGTCGTACTGGAAATGTGGTGCGGTCGGATATGCGTCAGACCGTTACGAGGCCCAGCTCAACGGCGATCAGCTCGGCGAGATTCGCCCATGCCGCACCACTGAACATGTGATCGGCATTTGCCACTTCGCGTATCTCCGACAGAATCGTGCTTTCGGCAACCCAGCCGGCAAGGTCCGCGGACCGTATCTCACGGTCATTCATTCCGTGGAATACCGTGATCGGAATGCGCAGTCGGCCGGGTGTGAATTGATATCCGGAAACGGCACGGATATCGGCTTCCAGGATTTCCAGGGCCACCGCACGCATCTCGGAATCGTCGGCGACGTCCTCGCCCAGATAGCGCTCGGCCAGCGACTCCCGGGAGCCCAGTTCGTCGGCCGCGGTCCGGGCCGCCTCGGCCGGCGGCAGTTGCGAGGCGACGACCAGGCGCGTCACCCGCGGGCCCAGGGCGCGCGCGGCCTCGTAGGCCAGCAGGGCGCCGGAACAGTGTCCGAACAGGACGATGGGCCGGTCGCCCAGCGACTCGACCTCGGCAACGATGCTCTTGACGAGGGAGTCGACGTCCTCGAAGAACGGCTCGTCGATGCGGCTCTCCCGGCCGGGCAGCCGTACCCCGTAGATGGTCGCGGCGGTCCCGAAGACCGACGTCCAGGCGCGGAACGGCGCCGCCCCGGCCCCGGCCCAGGGCACGCAAACGAGAGCCGGATTGTCTGTTAATCTCGGCTTGAAGGCTATGAGCGCGCCAGAAGGCGCTCTGTTTGGCATGTCAATCCCCGTGATTTCCCCGTGTTTCCCCGTTTTTGGTGCGTGTGAGCGGGATGATCTTCAGGCGCCAACAGTACGGTCGTCCCGCCCTCGAAGAGAACAACACGGCCCTTGATGCGTTGTCAACCCTTCAGGCAATAGCTTGACTGTCCGTCAGTGCCCGGAGATTCATGATCAAGAATCAATCGGTACTGAATGGAAGGTCTCTTTCTGCGGTTTTCTGGAGACCGGACCCGGGCCGGCGTGTCGGGACCGACGTCCGGCCCGCAACGCTGGAGTAAAAAATCGGTGTTCACTCATACGCCGCCCCGGCCGCCTGGTCATCACACCGCGCCCGGATAGCCTCTTCGCGTTGGCCCGGCGGCAACGATCCGTTGTGGCAGACGCCTACGTTGAAACCTTTCGTCGCAGCGGTCGGAGGCGGAGCGATGCGTTCGGCTCAGCCGGCGGACGGCGGACGGCGGCCGTCGGTGTCGTTGTGACGTCGGACGGTGACGTCCTGCCGGCGGACGACGGCGCCGCGTCGCGGATCGGCCGGCCCGGCGCCCGACCCGGCGTTCGGCGGCCATCTGCGGGTGAAGGTGCTGGGCCAGGGCGCGAACAGCCCGAACCGGCCCGGCACTTCCGCCACGCACACCACGGGTCGTCGAGGGCCGGGGGTACCCGGCCGCGGGCTCACGGCGCGAGCCTCTGCCGCGGGCCCGTGGCGGCGCGGCAGCGCAGCGGGTTGCTGTTCAGCGCCAATTCCTGGATGCGCACGGCCAGTTGCAGCGGCCGCCCGGCGGGCAGGGCGGCCCGTTCGAACTCGGCATGCATCCACGCCGGGTCCTGACCGAGCCGGACCGCGATCCGGCATCCCCGGCAGGTGCCGTCCGCGCCGACGCTCCCCGCTCAGCCGCACCGGCGGCAGACGGCCTTCCGCAGCCCGCCGTTAGCCCTCATCCCTGACTCGTAGTTGTGTGTCGCGCAGGCGTGCCGCAGCAGATGCATCGACCGCGTTGACCTGCTCGCCGCACTGCCGGCCGTGACCGTGCAGCGCCTGCTGGGAAAGCGGGCCGCACGGCTGTCGACCGGGCCCGCGTCATCGACCCCCGCACCGTCACCCCGCAGCGCCTGCCCACCTTCGTCAGCCTGGTCGTGCAACTCGGTGCCGAACTGCGCCGCCGCGGGCAGGCCGCACGCGCCGTCACGCTCACGCTCAGGTTTCCCGGCGGACCCGCGTTGGGGAAGCCCCGCCGCCTGGCCGAGCCGTCCGGGCACGAGGACGACCTGCGCCAGCCCACCTACCAGCTCCGGGACGGCGCAGGCCTCCAGCGGGGCCGGCTGACCGGTCTCGCACTGCGTGGCGAGGACCTGGTCGAAAGCGGTCAGGTCGCCGAGCAACTCAGCCTCGACGCCGCCCGGCGGGCGCGACTCACTGCTGAGGGGGCGGCCGACCGAATCCGGGAGAAGTCCGGACCCGGCGTGATCGGCCCGGCCGCCACCTGCCGGTTCTCTGGTCGGCCCCGCCGTTGCGGCCCCGCTCACCTACAACTGCCCGAAGGCGTCCGGCCTCCGCCCTGTCCACCTGCTCGTCGTCCGCCCGCGCGCCCAGGCCGCCCAGCACAAGGGGTACCGCGAACTCTGAGCGGCGGTTGGTGCGTGGTTCCCGGGGCCGGACGTGGGCCGGTCTGCACGCGTGGCTACCGTGGGTCCGGCGTCCACCGGACCTACTCCTGGAGACCCCCGTGCCCGTATCCCTCGGCGAGAACGTGGTGGCGATGCTGCGAAGCCCCAGCACCTGCTACATCGCCACGACGATGCCCGACGGCTCGCCCCAGCTCACCCAGACATGGGTCGACACCGACGGTGAGCACGTCCTGATCAACAGCGTGGAGTCGCATCAGAAGACCCGGAACATCGCGCGCGACCCGCGGGTGGCCATCGCGGTCTCCGATCCCTCGGAACCGTCCTCCTACGTCCAGATCCGCGGCCGTGTGGTGCGGGTGACCACCGAGGGCGCGGTCGAGCACATCGAGAAGCTCGCGCAGAAGTACCTTGGCGGGCCCTACCCGTGGTTCGGCGGCCGCGACCAGGTCCGGGTGATCTACGTGATCCAGCCTGAACGGATCACCAGCCCCCGCGGCTGAGCTCGTGTGACGGGGCCGGGGGCCACGGCGCGGCGGGGGACCGCCGCGTCGCGCGGCTTCACCTCTGCACCGGCTCCGCCTCGGCGGCCGCCGGAACGGCGGCGTTCCTGGCGCGGCGGCGGGCGAGGACGCCGGAGTACCAGTAGAAATCGTGGGAGTGGCTACTTCCCGCAAGGCGGCGCCGATCCAGGTCCTTGCCGAGGCGTCCGTGAGTGTGTCGGCGACGCACTCGGGGGTGGGTCAGCGCCCTGGTGGTGTCCTCCTGCACAACAACCTCACCCTCTCCAGGTGACCGGCAGGAACAGCCAGGACAGCCGGCACGACGAAGACCCAGGAAGCAGGCTGGTCATAGATCCTCTCTCAGCCGTGCCCAGGTATGAGTGTCCAGTCCGTCATGGGGGCCAATGCTGGAGAGCTCGGCGCCGTCGCGTCCCAGGGCCACGCATGCGCGGTGACTTCGGACGCCACACGAGCCAGACCGCCCCGACACCGGCACTGGCGTCGACGTCGGCCGACACCATGGTCAGCAGGCGCCGCGGGATCCACCATGGCTGCGGCGCTTCTCTCGCCAGCATCCGCCACACCACGCGCCGCAGGAAAGTCTCCAACCGGGGTCCCGTCCACACGGCCTTTCCCCATGCCTGCATGCGCCTGCGATACCCAGCGCGCGAGGGCGTCAAGCCCTTCGAGGTCGGCACCTACCGACGGCTGACCGGCGGCGCACCCCCGCCCTGACACGACGACTCGGACGCTGTGGACGGCCACGCCGCATGCGTCGCCGGTCTCGACATGGTGCGACGCCTGGGGGTCCTGCCCTTCCACAAACTCGGCGCGGCCAAGACGAGGCACGGGAATCCCCTTCCGCCTCGCGACACGGCCGCACCGGACTCCCGGACTCACCGAGGAGGTACGTCGACGGCTCCGCGCTCACGGGAGGGCGGCCTATTGACCCGAGGCGTCTGCGCACGAGCACGGAGTAGCCTCCGCCAAGGCATGACTCAGGGACGGATACGCAGAGTCGCGCTAGGAGCCTCAGGCGGCGCGGAGCAAGGTCGACGCCTCCGGCGGCACCATCACCCTCAACTTGGCCACCCGCACCGCGGCCGCAACGTCGTGCGGCTGCGCCCAGCAACCCACCAGCGGCGGCGGCCGGACAACTCGGTCAGCGCCGGCACCAGCGAGATGATGACCGGCCCGGACCCGAGCTCGACGCTTGGTGCCGGGACATGCAGCACGTTCGGACTGGATGTCCCGGCAGCTGGCAGGGTCAGCCGATGCCGGTGACCTGCAGGGCCGTGGTCCAGTTGGTCTTGATGGCGCTGCGGGCAGCGGACAGGGTGATGGTGCCGGCGCAGACGGCGTTCTTCAGCTTCGTCTCCACGCCGTCCTTGGTGGTGGCGGTCTTCGTGCCGGAGTAGGGCTCGGGCCACAGGTTGCTGGTGCTGCGGGGCGAGCCGCCGAGTTCGAGGGGGACCAGGTGGTCTTCCTCGTAGTCGGCCATGTTGGTGTCGGAGTAGCCGTAGTCGATGATGCCCTGGGCCTTGAGGGGGTTGGTGTAGGACGTCGGCGGGCGGACGGTGGCAGTCCAGCCGGACACGCAGATCGTGCTGTGAATGTTCGACTGCGTGACATCCGAGTTGTAGGCGCCCGGCGTACACGAGGAGTCGGGCAACGGCAGGTAGGAGTGGGAGCAGGTCGACGCCTGGGCAGTGCCGGCCGAAGCGGCGATCATGCCCGCGGCCGCCAGGGCCAGGGCACAGGTAGTGGCGGTGAAGCGACGCATAGAGGATCTCCCGCGGGGTCGGCCCGGAAGGTGGGGTGCCGGGCGGCTGACGGCATGACACCACTACCCAGGTCTATGCGAGTAGAGCCGCGGGATGAACAAGAAGCGACCTGCGCAATCCTTACCTCACCCTGACCAAGCCTTTCCCAAGCCCCCTGTTTCACGGCAGAGATGGGCCGCTTCCCGCCCGCACCAAGACCGGCCGGCATGGCCGCGTACAGCAGCCCAAGCCACCGACCTCCGTGGATCTCTCACCATGAAGCGTGCTGTTCCAACTCTGCGTTTCCCGCACCCGCTACCAACATCCGGCTCCCGGCGACATCTCGTCGCCGGGAGCCGGAATCGTTCGGCACCAGGGCTCCAGGTGTACGCCATCGCCAGACGTATCCGGATGTCTTCGCCCGTCAACGGTGTCGGCGTTGACCAGCGCCGTCCTCAGCTCCTGCGCGCCGCCGCGGCCCTCCGGACATGAGGTGGCTCAGCCGGTCCCGGACCAGTCTTCGGTGCTGTCGGACGACCGACCGCCAGGCCGTTCGTGGTCGGTGCGCGCGGTGTCCAGGAGAATCCGCCAGGACGTCACGGTGGGGCGCCGGCGCAGCAGACTGCGCCTCTCCCGCTCCGTCATGCCTCCCCAGATCCCGTGCTCGATACGGTGGTCCAGGGCGTAGGCCAGGCATTCGGTGCGCACCGGACACCCGTTACAGACGGCCTTCGCCCGGTTCTGGGCCGCGCCCTCGACGAAGAGGTCGTCGGGGTCAGCGGTCCGGCACTTCGCCCGCGCCTGCCACTCTTCCTCACCCGTGATCACGCCTGCGCTGTCCTCTCCCCTGCCCCCGCACCACGGGGGATGCACAGACCGTACGGCAACCACATGGGAAGCAAGATGTCCCACCAGGTGGTAACTCCGGTGGGTGACGGCCCTGTTGACGGCGGTCGAGGCCGAGAGTATGGCGCTGGCCATGCCAACGTGACGGTGCGCCCCGAGTCGTAGGCCGATACCTGCAGCGGTCGGCCTGACGCGCCGTCGCCGAGGGATACGCCACCGGTCCCGGCACCCGATCACGGGCAGGCTATATCGCGTCGAGGTCGGCAATCTCGCCCCGGCCGACCTCACCCAGATCACCAAGGCCGTCAAGCGCAGGCTCAAGCAGATCCAGTACCGACCGGACATAGTCGACGGCTGCCTCGCCGGCACGGGCCTTGCCATCGACGAGTAACGAACCCAGGGAACGGCCAGCCGGCACGTGGCCCTACGATCGCGGCACCCCACCGAACGCTTGTGCCCGACGAATTGAGTGAGTCCGTGAGCGACGACGTCCTGTCGATCATTCCGACCGATCCCCAGTGGCAGCCCGACCGGGCGGCGCCCGAGCGGACCGCCGCGCTTGCCGCGGACCTGGCTCCCGGACTGCCGGATGGCGTGGAGGTCGAGATCGACGTCACCTGGCACGACACCCTCACCCCCGTCGACTGCGGCGACAACCTGGAACGGATCGGCCGCCCGCACTGCGGCGCCTCGATCGACACCGAATGGTACGCCGACCTGCTGGAAACCCACTGTGAGGACGGCTTCGCCACCTTGGCCGTGGAAGTGCCCTGCTGCGGCACCGCCACGTCGCTGGACGTGTTGGACTACGACTGGCCGTGCGCCTTCGCCCGCTTCGAGATCGCCATCTGGAACCCCGAACGTGACTGGTTCGGCGACGAGGAACTGGCCACTATCAGCGACACACTCGGGCATCCAGTGAAGCAGGTCAGAGCCCACATCTGACTCAGGTCCCAGCAGGAACCAAGTGCAGCACGTTCGAACGATAGGGCGGGAAGTTGGCGCCGAGGGTGGGGAATTACGTGACGTTCCACAGTTGCCGTGCGGAACAACCTCCCCGTCCGTCCGTACTATCTCTACGCCAGGCCCTGCGCCATGACACAGTCCGTGTCGTCGCACCGCGCACGCGGCCAGGCCCCGGCCGTCACAGACCCCCTGCGGCTGTGACATCAAGGAAAGGCCACCACCATGTCCGAGAACACGACCGCCTCCACGGAACTGACCTCGCAATACGCCGCCCAGGTGACCAGCGACCTCGAGCACAACCTCAAGGAACAGGACCGGGTCAGCGGGGAAATCACGGCACTGCAGCAGCAGTTGGCCACCTTGCAGCACGACCACACCGTGCTGGTGACCATGCAGAAGGCACTCGGCATCACCCTCCCACCTGCCGAGCCCACGGCGCCTGAGCAGGCAACCGTGCCGGCACCCCGCAAGAAAGCCGCCTCGCGCACGAGCACCACCGCGCAGGCCAAGAAGACCACCGCTGCACCCAGCCGCGAACGAGCCCGCAAGCCAGCCAAGAAGACCGAGGACGCGCCCTCAACAGCAGCACAGCCCTCGCTGATCGAACTGATCCGCCAGCACCTCGCCGACCAGAGCGAACCTCGCTCCACCGTCGAGATCACCGCCGCCCTCGACCAGGCCCACCCTGAACGCGGCGTCAAGAACACCGTCGTACGCACCACCGTCGAAAACCTCGTCGCCAAGGGCCAGGCCCAGCGCACCAAGCAGGGACGCTCCGTGTACTACACCTCCCCCGACGCATCCCAGCCCACGCCGTCCGCCCCGGCCGAGTCACAGCAGGAGGCTCAACCCGAGGAAGCCCAGTAGCCGTTCAGGCCTCTCACCGCGGTACAACAGCACTCGCGCCCGAAGGACGCTCGGCTCGTTCTCCAGACCTGCTCGTGCTCCCCACCCCCTGGCGTGGCTGCGGCCGGCAAGGCTGGTTGGCGTTATCGGTTTGCCGCTGGCCCCAGCGGAATCGGTCCGGTTTGGACCCACGCACGTGTTCAGTTCCGGCTTGAAGCGACCCCACATGAGGCCGTTCATCCTGTTCAGCGGTGGGGCCATTTCTAGCCGGGAGTAGCTGCGTCCGGTTTGTCCTGGAGCCGGGTCAAGCCCGAAGTGGGGCCAACTACATCGACAGCGCCAGCGGGTCCGCGCACGATCGAGGATCCCCGGTTGCGGTTGGCGAATGGCAGTGCTCCGTGGATCGAGGTGAACTCCGCGATCAGCTCCGCCTCGGCCTGGCCGGCGGGGGGCTCGGTCACGGTGCGCCAGGCGACCAGGAGTGTGTCGGAGTCGGCCAGCTGCCAGATGTACGCGCCGCCGCTGTGCCCGACGTTGCGGCCCTGGCCCTGGCGGCGGTAGGCGTTCAGCCGTTGACTCAGCCCTTGGCGGCCAGCGGCCTTGCCGACGTACACCACTGTGGCGCCGGGCACCCAGGCGTTGTTGAGGGTGGCGGTCGTCGTGGTGGGGGTGTGGCCCTTGTGGTGGCCGGCGGGGCTGCGTGCGAGGAAGACGGGGGGTGAGGCGGAGGGGCGCAGCACGACGTAGATGCCCTCCCCGGTGGGGACGGTGCTGTGCGGGAGGTCGGCGAACGGCACGAAGCCGACGAAGCCACGCTCGGCCAGTACCGCGCGCGTCAGGGACGCGGGGCGGCCCGTTGAGGCCGCGGCGGGGCCGTTCTCGGCAGGTTCGGGTTCGGGCGTCATCGTGCCTCTACCTCCGGGGTGGATCGGCCGGCCCGTCAGCTCGCGGAGGTCGGGGATGCGGGAACGCGCCAGCCTCCGTCTCCGTAGTGAACCGCACTGTCTCAGCGGGATCATTGGTCCTCGGCGACGAACTCGTAGAAGTCCACGTTGGCGATCTCCAGGTTGCACGCCATGGATCCGACCTCGGGCATACGCGCCCGGGTGCGCACCTCCTACATCGACCCCTCCTCGGGCGACAACGTCAACACCACCACATACGGCACCTGGAACTACTTCTACTTCAGCAACTGACCAGGCCCAACGCGGGAGAAGGGGCGGCGGCGCGCAGGACGCGCCGCCGCCCTCTCACGCCCATGCCTCCCTCACCCGACACGGCACATCAGACTGGACACGAGCACAGTGAGCCGGACACCCAGCCCGCCGGAAGCGATCGCTGGCGGGCGACGGCCGAGCCTCGTCTCGCGGCAGGCCGTCGGGGTACGCCGCCGGCAGCGGCTGCCCGATGAACGGCGAGGAGGTGTCGCCACCGAGCAGGGGTGCCAGCGTCTGGCCCACGCCCTCGGGGTCGAGATGCCGATCACCGGGTCGCCTCGGAGTTGCCCGACTTGGTTCTCCGGGCGGATGCGCGCTGGCCGGTCTCCAGTGTCGGACCTGTGTGCGAGCGTGTAGCGCGAAAACATGGGACATGTTGAAGGGGGAACGGTGGCAGCAGTGAGTGACGGCTGGTCTGGGATGGGCTGGGACTGGACGGATGCCGACGACATTCGCCGGCGTCTCGACGAAGGCGCCGATCCAGAAAAATGGAGCGGCGGCCGGCCGCTGCATCGCGCGGCCGTGTTCGGGTCCCCGGAGATCGTCGCCGAACTGGCCTGCCGCGTTGCGGATGTGGACGCGCTGGAGAACGGGGTGACGGCGCTCTGGGAGGCCGTCGTGTCCAGGAAGCCGCACAACGCACGGGCGCTCGCCGCCGCCGGGGCTGATCCCTGGCGGCTGTCGGTCGGCGGCTGGTCACCGGGGCGGCTGAGCCTGGCCGGACCGACGCCGGATCTGTTCCCGGTACCGGAGGGGGTACGCCTGACCGGCACGGAGCGTGCGGCAGCGGAAGAGGCCAGACGGCTCACCACAGCACTGGGCACCTTCCACTACAACGGTACGGGGCTGGCCTGCGTGACCGGCATCGACGCGGCCGAGGCGGTGCGCCGGCTGGAGGCGGCGCCGGTGGCGGACGACGTCATCGACGAACTGCTGGAAGACCCGAACGCGTACGGCATGGACGAGAGCATGCTGATCATCGGCGTGACGTCCGTGCCAGGCGGCTGTGTCGTGACACAACCCTGGGGATACGCGCCGCAGATGCCCGGTGTGCTGACCCGGTTGTCCGCCGGCACGGTCTGCTACGGCCTGTACGCCAATCCCAAGAGCGGCAACCAAGGCCGCATCGCCCGTCATGGAAGCATCGAGGGCAGGGACCTGCACCCGGGCGGAGGACCGTACGAGAACGACACCCCCGAGGAAGCACTGACTTCGTACCTCTACCACTACAACGCCGTGGCCTACTGCTGCGCCGTTACAGGACTGCGCCTGGCCGACCGGCGCGCCGTGGTCGGACCTCCCGATAGGTGGGTTGAACTGCCCCGCCGCGACTACTGGAGTCACTGACTGACACAAACCGTCGCCGCCGTGCTGGCACGCCTCAACCCCGCGACGGCACGAACGGCACGAACGGCACCTGAGTGAGCACCGCGTCTCGCGAGCCGGGGGTGAAACGGTGCAGCCCGGGTTCTGGTGATCCGGAGGATTCGTTTCACCGGTGAACTTCCCCCTGCCATTGGGGTGACATCGCTCCGCCGCACCAGCGTGGGTGCGTTGCGGGCCGCTACCTCTCTGGATCAGCAACTCCGCCGATCGAGAGAGGCCACCGCATGCGCAGGATCAGCGCGAAGCTCGCCCTGGTGACCGCGGCCGCCGCCGCACTGCTCGCACCCGTCACCGCTGCCGCCGCCGGACCGGCAAGCCACCCGGCCGGCGCCGCAACCGTGCGGCGGGACCTTCCCGAGCCGCCGCCGGCGGACGTCATCCGCAAGGAACTCGACGACCTGACCATCGCTGCCCCGCACGCGATGACCGGCTACTCCCGGTCGAAGTTCCCGCACTGGGTCACCCAGTACGGTGCCTGTGATAGCCGGGAGGTCGTCCTGGCCCGTGACGGCCAGGACGTCGTCCAGGACGACCAGTGCCGGGCCGTCTCCGGTGTGTGGGTCAGCGCGTACGACGGCAAGGTGTCCACGAGGCCGTCCACCGAGGTCGACATCGACCACGTCGTACCGTTGGCCAACGCATGGCGCTCCGGCGCCGACCTGTGGGACACCGCCACCCGACGCAAGTTCGCCAACGACCTCACCGACCCCCAGTTGATCGCGGTCTCGGCGTCGTCGAACCGTCAGAAGGGCGACCAGAGCCCGGACCAGTGGGCTCCGCCGCTGCGCTCCTACTGGTGCACCTACGGACGGGCCTGGACCCACGTGAAGTACCTGTACAACCTCAACATCACCGAGCCGGAGAAGAACAAGCTGATCGAGATGGTGGACACCTGCCCCGCATGACCCAACACCCGGACGCCACCAGCTATCAGGACGAGGTCACAGCCGGACCTGGCGGGGTGATGACCGACGACGTCGGCGTCATCACCGGCGACCTCACCGTACGGACCACCCTCAATGACGACGCGCGCAGCGCCCGCGTGACCGTGCAGTACACCGGTGCTGAGGAGTGGTACACGCTGACCGGCAGCCCCGCACCCGTCCCCGACGGCGGCCTCGCCGCCTACCACCGCGACCTGCTCGGCCGCGTCCGCCGCGGTCAGGCCGCCCAGGCGACCTGACTCCTGTCACCGCCTACGGCGCCTTTGACCCAGCCCGCGCTTCGGCAAGGCGCCGCAGGCCCCGCCTCGTCGCGCACACCGCCGAGGACGGCACCGAGCTCTTCCAGACCAAACACCACCGCCAACGGCCCGGCTCTCCCCCGGCGCTTGTCCCGCAACCGCCACCACCCTCAGCGACACCCGCCGCCCGAGCCGTCTACCGCGACGAGCAGCAGACCAGCCCGAAGGGACCGCCCCGGCGGTCGGCCCGCACGCGCCAGCCGCAACAACGCCTCCACGCCCGCCTACCATCGGATCCGTTCGAGTGTGGCCAGCAGGATTCGGCAGTTGGTGACCGCTTCGTAGCTGCCGCCCAGTGGCTGGTAGCGGTAGTCGCGGCGGTGGGCTGACCATAGGCCCTTCCAAGCAGCGTACGGCCTCATGGCGTCTACCCAGGTGCACTGGTCCAGCCAGGAGCAGGCTCGGGTCGTACTGCGGAGGTGGCGGAGCAGTTCCCGCTTGAGTACGCCGCTGTCGAAGGGTGCGTTGTAGGAGAGGCAGCGGTGGCCGCGCAGCAGCCGAGAAAGTCGCGGCACGAACGTACCGAAGGGCGGTGCGGCGGCTGCCTGGTCTGCGGTGATGCCGTGCAGTGCCGCTGCCTCGGGGGCGATGTCAGCTAGGGGGTTGAGGTGCTCGTTGAAGAGCACGTTCCCGTGGCGGTCGGTAAGGCCGATCTGCACGGCCCACGGATTGTTGAGCGCGGTGGTCTGCACGTCGAGCACGACCAGGTGGTGGTCGCCGAGCACACTGTGGGCCCACCGGCGTACGCGTTCCTGGTCGTCCGGCCAGGTGGCGGGGCGGCGTAGGGCGCGTACGGCGTCGTCGAGGTGGAGGTGCTGCTCGCGCAGGGACTGCACGTGCCAGTGTCTGCCGGTGTCGAATTGTGCGTGGACGGTGCCCAGGTACTGGCCGCCTTCGTACGCAACCCACGTTGGCCGGTTGGTGTCCAGGGGCCGCACGAAGTGGACCGGGGAGGCGTCCACGGTACGAGTGAAGAGGTGGTCGAGGTGACGCGTGGGATCAGGCGGCTGCATGGTCGGGGGCTTCGGGGGTGAAGGGCGTGAGGGGAAGGCCGTGGGCCATCCAGTTGTGGAAGGCCTCGGCGGTGTAGAGGATGCCGCTGCCCGAGAGGCGGCCGGGCTGCTTGGGATGCCAGCGGTTGATCCGCAGGACCAGGTGCAGTCCGTCGGCCTGGTCGGACTCGCCGAGGTCGAGGTGGACCGTGCGCCGGCAGGCGTCGAGGGTCTCACGGGGCTGGCGCCAGGCGAAGTTGACGTGCGGGCGCCCCGGGCTCAGACCAAGACGGAGGCGGCCGCTGCGGTGGGCGCTGCAGGCGTGGAACAGCCAGACCATGGTGCCGTAGACGCGT
Source organism: Streptomyces sp. NPDC048417 (assembly GCF_040651615.1). Classification (NCBI taxonomy): domain Bacteria; kingdom Bacillati; phylum Actinomycetota; class Actinomycetes; order Kitasatosporales; family Streptomycetaceae; genus Streptomyces; species Streptomyces sp. NPDC048417. The sequence continues at coordinate 50,454 of NZ_JBEZKI010000047.1, forward strand.
TCACGGAGTTCGATGTTGACGCGGGACAGGGGCCCGTACTGCAGTTCTACGATGTGGCCGCACGGGGTGAGGACGTCGCCTTCCATGTCGCCGCGTGACACATACTGCTGATCGCTGCTCAGGCCCGAGCGCCAGCCCTGGCACCAGGGCCCCTCGCCGCGGACGCGGGAGGGGCCGAGCTGTGCCCCGCACTTGGGGCACGTGGTGACAGGGGGCATCAGACGGCCTTGAGCTGGGTGTCCAGCCACGTCACGGTGTCCGGGGTGAGGCCGAGGTCCTCCGGCGTCCGGCCGGCGGCCCGCAGTACCCCGACGATGCTCGTCTCCTTGCGGTGTGTGCTGATCAGGTCTTCCAGGACCGGGTCGGCTGCCTCGATGCGGTCGAGGAAGGCCAGCTCGTCGTTGTTGGCGGCGATCTGCCGACGCGCATCCACCCGGACCTGGGTGAGGCGCTTGTTCTCGGTGCTGGCCTTTGTGCGGCGCGCGGAGATGGTGGTCCGGAACTGGGAGTAGTGAACGATAAAGAGGCTTCCCTGGTGGCCGATGCCGGTGTTGCCGGTGTCCTCTGCCCCCGTGGCGACGCCTGTGCCGCAACCGCCGGCGACGCCGATGGTGACGCCCGTGCCCGCCTTGGCCCCCGGGCCTGGAGCGGTGCCGCTGGTCCCGTTCGGGCCCTGTGCGTCGTCTGTTCCGGCCGTTGTGGTCTGCGGCGTGTCGGTCTTGTCCGGCTCACCGGTGGCGGTGACGGACGTGGGTCCTGTCTCGATGACCGCAGCCCGGGCCTGGTCATACTTCAGGTAGCGCTCCTCGATGTACTTGGCGCCGGGGCTGTTCGCGACGATGAGCTGCTCGGCTACACGGAAGGCGTGGATGATGCCGTCGCGCAGGTTCATGACGATCAGCTCGCACATGAACTTGCGGAAGTCGTAGGGGCTGTCGCCCGCCTTCGCGGTGGCCTCGTCGCAGATGCCGGCCAGCCAGTGGGCGGTCTCGGACGGGTAGCGGTCGAAGAAGTGGGGCGCGTTGTCGCCGGGCGGCGTGGCGGCGTTGTCGGCGTCGTCGTGGTTCATGCGGTCGTGCTCTCTACGAGGCGCAGGCCGCCGGGCGTGCGCGAGTCGGTGATGGTGGCAGCCCATCGGGCTACGTCGTCGGCGAGGTAGGTGACGAGCCGGACGATGTCGGCGTCGGCGTTGACGGCAACTTTGTCGGCGGGGTACCAGTCGGTGACGAAGGCGTTGAACCGGCCGACCGCCCGGGCGAAGTCCTGACGCCACTCGGCCAGCAGCAGCTCGTCGCTGGGCCGGGCGCCGCCGAGAACCTGGACGAGTTCGCGGAAGACCTGCTCGCCGGATTCGCCGTCGGCTTCTTCGGCATCCGGGGTGTGCAGGGCGGCCTCCTGCGCGGCCGCTTCGGCGAGTTCGGGGTCTTCCCGCAGGACGGCGCGGGCCAGTTCGGGTCTGCGCATGAGGTAGGCGGCGGCGACGCTGCGGGTGGCGTCCTCGTCGGCTTTCACGGCGCCGAGGACCGCGTCGCGAACGTCGGGCTGTCGGGCCTCGAACTGGGTGACCGTGGTGACGACCGCCTTGTGCTCGGACTGCGCGCCGGGGCGGCGGCTGGGCGGGACCGCCTTGCGTACGGCCTTGAGGTAGTCGGTCTCGGTGACTTCGAGGATGTCGTGCTGCGCGGCGAGGTCCATCAGGCCGAGCAGAACTTCGACCTTCTCGTTGAACTGTTCCTGGTCGAATTCGCCGTGCTCGCTGCTGAGAGCGACCTGGAACATCGTGGTGAACGAGACGTGCACCGGGGAGTCCAGGACCGGCTGGCGCTGCTGCGGCTTCCACCGGTGGGCCAGCAGACGGCACTTGCGCAGCGTGTGCGGCGACAGCTTCAGTCGTGCACTGAGCACATCGAGCTGTGCCTCCGTGGCGTAGCGGGAGCCGGGCTTCCCCGGCGGCCCGTACTTCGCCACGAGCCAGTCACCGACGGCGAAGCGCGTGTCCCTGAACTCGCGGCCCGTGGTCGAGCCGCGAGTGACGATGCGTTCAATCTCGTCGAACTCCGCCGGCGTGCAGCCCGCTTCATCTGCTGTGTCCGCTTGGGGTTCGGTCCAAATCGACGGGGACGGCGTGGTCATCCTCATGCCCTCCGGATGGGGAGGCCACCCGCACCGAGCAGCCGGGCACGGAGAGTAGCCATATGCGAGCCTCGGGCACCTATAGTGATCATCTTCTCGGGGAGGGCCGAGAGCGCCAACCTGCGCGTGCGGCATCAACCCGGCGCACGGGGAAATCACCTCAGGGAGTGAAGGACATCGGTACCGCCCTCCGCAGCGAGCCGGGCGTAGTCACAGGCCGTCGCCCACAGCCAGCGCCGGGCGGACGGATGCCCGGCTGCAGCAGCCGCCTCCGCGTTCGCCGCGGCATACCCCCATCGCTCCCGCCGCAGCCCCGAACACTGCTGCTCAACGGCGCGCAGGTGTGCGGCGAGTTCCCCAATGCGCTCGCGCGGGGAGAGAGAAGACCCAGCGGGCAGGGCGAGCGTCGTGCACGACATGAAGTCCTGAGGCATGAGGCTCACCCTGCCGGACCGCCGAGACTTCCACGGGCCTCATCAAACGGGCCGCTGCCCTGCGCACGCGGCCGAGCGGGTGAAGAAGGTGCCCGTAGGGTGAGCCGGGATGCTCCAGATGTGGGACACCCTGTCGGTGCCGGCTCCTAAGGTCCCCGCATGACCGTTCAGATGATGACCACTGGGTGCGTCTGTGAATCACGCCGCCCGCGTCCTGGCCAAGGGTCGTGCGATCTTTCTCCGGGTTACTCGCGGGGTACTGCCCAGACGGCGGTGACGATGATGGCGCCGGGCAGCAGGAGCGAGGCTTCGCCGAAGCCGTAGACGAGCCATGGCGGCATCACGGTCCAGTGGCCGTACGGGATGCCCACGGCGACAGCGCTCGCGATCGCGAGCACACCGCCCACGTACAGGGTGGTCCAGGAGGCTATGCGTACGCGCCGGTCGAGGACGACATCGTCGCGCCACTGCTCGGGAGTCTCGTCTTCGGGCCGGCTGGAAGGCGCGGCGGGCAGGCGTTTTCGCCAGAGGTAGAAGACGGCGCCGGCGACAACGACCCAGCTGCCCCACACCAGGGCGTCGGACCACCCGGAGGCTCGATGGTGCAGGACGGAGTTGGTGAAGCCGGAGGCGGACACGACGACCATCAGCATGGAGAACTGTGCGGCGAACTGGATGAGCCCGCGGAAGAAGCTGACCGTACCGTGGGTGTTGCGGCCGTAGGCGGGTAGCAGCCAGGCGAGCGCGACGATCACCACGACGGCGTCGCCCGCGAGGATCGCCCCAGAGAAGAGCTGCTCAGTGATGGCGCGGTTGCAGACCAGTTCGCCGGAAGTGAGCGCGTACAGGTACGAGGCAGTGGCCAGCCCGACGAAACAGGGCAGCAGGAGCCTCAGTCCGCGTGAGGCGTGGCCGTCGCCCGAGGCCGGGTTTCTCTCCCCAATGACGACGACGATCCCGGCGAAGACGAAGCCGGCCATGATGCCGCAGAAGGCGCTCATGGCTCCGGCAGAGCCGATGGCACTCCAGTCGATACCGCCGGCGCCGCTGCTGCAGGTGTCGGGACGGAAGGCGGTCAGCCTTTCAAGTGACGTCATGGCGGCAGATGTTGACAGTGCAGCGTCCGCCGTCTCAGCGAGTCGACAGGATCGTGACCGGCTTCCTGGCGCATTCAGGGCGCATTCCCCCGGCGCTCGACGTCAGGATGTGCGCCCCGGGAGGCGACCTTGACGAGGCCGCAGCCACCGAAGGCCAAACGACTCGCCGACAAACAGCGCCGCCCCACACCCCATGGCCGCCTGACACGAGCTCACACCTTCTTCGGCGGGGGCCCCCGGGCCTTCCGCGAGATCCCCCTCCGCAGGCGAAGCATGATGCTCGCCGCCTGGCGCCTCAACTCCACCCGACACAGCCACGACCACCCGTGGGAGCCACCGTCACGGTCTCGCACTGCCCGAGAACGAAACTCCCTAGGCTTCGGGCGTATCGAGGACGTGGAGCTGACCAGCACGGCACTCACGAACCACCTCGGCCAGCGCCCAGACCGCGGCCCGCACCCGCTCGCGGTCCTGGCCCTGGTCGACAACTTCCAGCGTCTCGGCCGCCGCCAGCCTCACGGAGACCGGCAGGTCGTCGAAGGCGGCGCACCGGTACGCGACCGTGCGACGGGACTCCCGCTCCGCGGCACTGACCCCTCCGGCACTCAGCGGAAAAGCAGCTGCCTCGTAGAGCATGATCCCCCGCAGGACCGTATCCGCTGACGCCTCTGCCTTGCCGTCGCCCACGACCTGCTTCAGAAACTCCTGCGTCTGCAGACGGCACAGAGAGATCGTGATTCTTGCACCCAGGCACACCACGGTCATCCCCGCGAGGATCCCTGCGCCCGCCCCCAGCCAGCTGCCCAGCCGAAGCCCGGCATACCCTCCGGCCGATCCCGCGCACACGATCAGCAGCGTCAACGCCGCGAACAGCCGGGTACGGAGCGGGACTCTCATGCCCACGAGTATGCCCAGTCAGGGAACGCCACGGTCCATCAGTGCCGCACCGCACACGCAGCCCGGAGATCACTGGCCTGCAGTTCTCCTGCGCGGGTCGCAGTCGGGACAGGCCAGACTCCCAGCGGGATGGGGCCCCTGGTCGACGGCGACCTGGGCCCGCCGGTACTGGCCGCGGCCTTTCGTCGCCCACGCCCGCCGAGGTGTCCACGCGCTCGGGACGCGGTGGTCAGAAACATCGGGGATACGGCTGGTGCAGGCTGTGCACGGGCGGTAGACCAACCGCTCGTTCACCAGCCACGCCGTAGGATCTCCTGGATCATCATCGTCGACCAGACGCAGGCCGGCCTGCTCGGCCCAGCCCTCAGGTCGGTCGCGGTCCGGATCGTAGTGAGCGGACACCACGCAGCCAGTGCCAAGAACGCGGCCGGCCACCCGCTGAAGGCACTGCGCGTCGAGTTCGCTCGGCTCGGTGACGTTCCAGCGGCCGAAGGTACCGGGCTGCCAGGCCAGGACCATGGGACGGGCGAGCTGGACGGCGGTCTGCCCCAGGGTGACGACGAAGCCGTCGACGGGGCACAGATACCGGCCGCGACCCCGGCCGGACGCAACGCCCTGCAGAGCGACGCCGCACGCGGGGCAGCCGTGGTTGCTGATCTTGTCGCCGCGGCCGACTCGGACATTGTGCGTCTCCCCGCACTTCGGGCACCGTCCGTTCACCGGTCCGTCCTCCCCTCGGCGGTGGCCTGCGGGCGCCGGTCGGCTGGAGCGGTCGGGCACGCGATCAGCGGCCACGTCCCGACCTGCCCGCCGGTGGCGAACGCGAGAACGGCCTCGCTGACCCAGAAGGGGCACACATCGATGAGGTCCTCGCCGTCCAGCATCCGCATCCACGCCGTCACCGAGGCCAGGCTCGCCGAGTACGCCGTCACCTCCCACGGCCCCGTCGTGAACCCGGTGACGGGAGCTGTGGCGAGCACCGTGTCCGGATCGTCGGCCGTGGAGAGATGGAAGGCCTGGCCGTCGTACAGCAGCCGGATCCCGTCCTGCGCCAGGTCGCTTCTCCTCGGTGCGCGGCTGAGGAGGCCGTGCAGGTCCCGGATCTTCAGCTGGGCCATGTCGTTGTCCTCTCCACGAAACCCCCGGCCGGTAGGTGCAGGCCGAGGGAGCCGTCTCCTGCGGGTGATCAGATCCCGTAGCGCCAGTACTGGGTGAAGCGGTCCAGGACGAGCTCGGCATCGATCTCGTCGTTCCACACCGAGGCGAGCCACAGCGGAGCGGCGTCCAGGCGCTCGCAGACCACGAGGCTCTCGGGCTGATGGGTCAGGTAGCACCGATCCCGGGCTTCGAACCGTCCGCCCGGCCCGTACAGGGCATACAGCTGCGCGAGGCGTTCACGCTTGTCCGCGGCGAAGGTCTCCAACCGGCTCACGTAGCCGTCCTGCTGCTCGGCACCGACCGCCTTGAGGACGACAGGGAGGATCTCCTCGGACAGGTCGTGGTCGTAGTGGGTGTAGCCGGTCAGGGATACGAAGATCCGCTCGGCCGCCTCCAGAACCCGCAGCACCTGCTCCTCCCCCACGCTGTCGACCATTGTCGTCGAACGGCACGGAGTGCGGCATGGCGCAGGCGGGAGTGTCCGGGAGGGCTCGGTTGCTGCCTGGGCTTGGCGGACGGTGCGGTCGGCGATGTGCGTGAGCCGGCCGGTCACCGCCTCGACGGCACCACGCCAGCCTGCGTGAAATTGGTCGCTGCTGCTGGGCGGGGCGAGTACGTCCTGCTCGATGGCCTCCGCGTGAGCGGCTTCCACGGCGCCGGCCTGGATGACCGCGATCAGGCGCCGGACCTCTGCCGGTGAAGCGCCGGCGGTTTCGAGCAGGCCAGCCACGTGGTGCTGGGCCTGCACGGCTGCCACGTGATGCACGGTGATCAGTGGTAACGGGGGGCGCTGGCTGGAGTTGCTCATGTCCGAATTCCTCTGCTGCCGTCGGTCGGCCTGCTGTTACCTGAGTTCGACGGAGTACGAGGCGCCGGGGAACTCCCAGCCGTCGGTGCCTTCGCCGATGTCCTCCACGATGACGTCGTCGATGAAGTGGTCCTCGAACTCGTCGTCGGTGAGTTCGCCGGCGAGCCAGAGTTCTTCGATCTCGTCCCAGTGGCCTCGGCTGCCGTCGATACGCAGGGGGGCGGCGTCCACGGTGCCGCGCGTGCGCTCGTCGTCGCCGGTTTTGACGACGCCGCTGATCTCGTACTGGCCCCGCCTGATGTGGTCGGGGATCGGGTCGGCGGGGACGATGGCGACGTTCTCGTACGCTGTGTGGATGAGGTCGCGGTAGCTGCGGCGGATGTTGTACTCGGAGTCGGACAGCCAGTTGATGAGGGTCTTGGTCGTCACGTTGAGGCCGGCGTCCTCCAGGGCCTGCTGCCCGCGGTGGGTCGCGGTGAGCTGGCTGAGCTGGGCGTGCCAGTGCTTGGCGGTGTACGACGACAGCCGGTGGCGGGGGGTGACCTGGGAGCGCAGGAGGTTGTTGAGGGCGGCGCCCAGTGAGTCGCCGTGGCCGGTGGGGCCGGCCATCAGTCATCACCTTCGGGGATGATCTCGCCGGCCTGGACGAACTTGGCTTTCACTTCGCCGAAGCCGGTCCCGATCCGGTACGTCGCGGGCGCGGTGCCGTCGGGTGTCCAGAAGACGGCCGCGTCGACGTTGCGCAGCGCGACGAGCGTGTGCCCTTCCTGGACGGCCTTGAACGCGACAGTCCAGTGGCGGACGGATGCCTCGGCGACCATGCTCATGCGCCAGTCCGGCCGCCAGAACGGGGACCGTTGTGAGGGGCGCTTGGGCCACAGCAGGCGCAGCGCGATGGAAAGCCGGGTCTTGTACGCCTTGTAGGGGTCGCCGCCGGTCTGGACGAGCTCGGTCCTAGCCTTCCGGGTGGCCTCGTAGAAGGGCTTGAAGAGGGACTCGTTGGCCTTGCCCGTCCAGGAGTCGTAGATGGTCGGCATGGCGCCGATGTGGTTGTCCCGGGCGAGCCTCACTAGCTGCTTGATGTGGGGGGTGGTGACCCATACCCGGCCGTCCTCGTCGGGACGGTCGACGATCCGCCCCAGAGGATGCGGCATGTCGGTGCGAGTCCACTCCGGGATGTCGATGAGATAGATGCCGGCGCCGGCCTTGTCGTACGCGTCGAGCGGGCCGGTGTGCAGGAGTTTGTTCGGGGCGAGGGGAACGGCCGAACAGGCGGAGGGGAAGCTGCCGTTGCGGTCGATCAGGCACAGCACGCCCTCACCGAACGAGTCGGGCACGTCGAGTTGGTCGCGGCGCACACGCTTGCCGTTCGCGCGGATGTAGGGAACGCGGGTGGCGGTGACGTCGGGGTGGACCCATCGGGGCTCACCGTCCATGTGCTCGCTGATCAGCGGCCATGGGCCGCTGTCGCGGTCGGCGGCTCGGATGACGGGGATCGGGTGCATCTTCGAGCGGCCGACCGCGTCCTTGAGGATCTTCAGGGCAGGGAAGACGTGGCCTTGGGGCTCGTCCTCCTCGTCCCCCGGCACCAGACCGTCCTCGCCGTCTTCCTCATCCTCCGCGACGTCGGCCTGGGCTTGGCCGTTGTCCGATGGGGCGTGAACAGCGGCAGCGGCGGACTGCCCGGCGTCTGCGGTGGTGTCGGCAGACTCGGGCGTGTAGGGGCGCAGCGCGCAGGCGAGGCGGTGTCCCTCATGGGTGTCCGGCATCTCCGCAACCGTTGCGGCGGCCTGGAGGAGCGACGGCAGGATCTCCTTGAGAGCCTCCTGGTCGCCGGTTGCGACCGCGGTCCGCCATGCCGCCAGTTCGTGGGTGAGGGCGGCCGGGATCCCCTGGTGTCCGCCGGACGTGTAGGGAAGGGCGGCCTCGGCCAACTCCATTGCCGCCGTCCCGCCGACGGCCGCCGAACGCCCCGAGCCCGCCGGGCTGTCGGCGCGCTCGATGGGCGCGGCGCCTGCGTCGAGGAAGCGGGCGTGGACCAGATCGGGCTGCAGGTACGCCGAGCCGATCGTGCCGAAGTCGCGCTCGGCGACCACCACCTGGACCTTGGCAGGGTCCTCGGCCGGCGTGAGCGTCAGCGTGACGTCGGCGTCCAGGAGACCCAGGAGTGCGGGATCGTCGCTGTCCACGATGGCGAGCACCGGCACGTGCAGCGTGCGCGCGAGAGTTGCCAGAACCTGGGAGGCATCGGGGAGACGGTCCCCGGACAGCGGCAGGCGGGCACTGTTCACAGCCTGCAGGCGGTCAACGACCACGAGGGCCAGGCCCTCCATGTGTGGGGCGGTCTCCCTGATGTCCTCGGCCGTCAGGTCACTGCCGTCATCGATCATCAGGAGGTCCCCGGCCTGGACCACCTGACGGGCGACGTGCTGTTCATGCTCGGTGAGGCGGCCCTGCTTCAGACGCGCGTATTCACCACCGGCCTCCGCGGCGATGATCCGGCGGAAGATGTCGTCCCGGTTCGGCCCCGAGGCCGCGTACAAGACCTTGAGGCGGTCGACGAGCGCTGTCCTCCGCGCGGCGGCCAGACCCAGCAGACTCCCTCCGACACTCGGACGGGCTGCCACGAGCGTCAGCCTGCCCCGCTGCAGACCACCGGTGGCGGCGTCCAGGCCCGGCAGTCCGAAGGTGGGGCCGCCGACGGGGCCGTCGGTGAGTACGGAACCGATGGCGTCGCCGAGCGTGGCGAGCCTGCGCGGCACGCTGCCGCGGTTCTGGTGGCCTTGACTGTTCACCGCACCTCCTGCGGTCGCCGCGCCGGTGCCCGCGGCCGTGTCGGATGAGAGAGCATCAGGAGAGGGGTCGGCGGGGAGCAGGACCGCGACGGGGGTGCTGTTCCGCATGAGCACCTGCGGCTGGCCCTGGGCCGCCAGCGTGACGAGGTCGCCGAAATCCTTCTGCGCCGCGCTCAGCACGTGGGCCGGGAAGGCGTCGGTCTTCCGGGCTGCCGGGAACCTGTCCAGCGGCGCCAGGAGAGCGCGCACCCTGTGCTTGGTGATCACAGTGGTGCGCCCCTCCTCTTCAGCGAGCTTCACCAGCGCGTACAGGTTGTTCCGCGCCGTGGTCGCGTTGATCGCACCCTCTTCCTGCGGTGACTGGCTCACTCACCCTCCTCTAGCATTCAACTAACCGCCATCATAGCAGAATTCACCCACTCATCCGCTATACTCACTAACTTTTTTGTCAATCTCACTCACTATTGGTGACTTCATGGTGGATGTTGACGAGTTCGGAAGCGGACAGCACTGAGGCCGGGACTACCGGTCCCGGCCTCAGCTCCACACCATCCGCAGACGATCACACCCGTCGAGCCGACAGGCTCAACCCCCCTGCCGGCTCCTGTCGGGCTGCGGACCGGATCACCACAGGCGTCCGTCCCAGGTGCTGACGTCGGTCGGTTCGCGGGAGCGGCTATCCGATCTCGACGGCCAGCTATGCGCCGGCCGTCGATTCACTCGGAGAGCAGGTCAGTCGATCAGCACGTCGAGGTCACAGACGCTGCAGCGGCGCCCGCCTCCGCCAGGGCGGAAAAGGTGGTCAAGGTCTTCGATGGTGACGGGCAGATAGTCGTTCGGGGCCTGGGGGATGTGGCGTCGGCACAGCAGGTGGACGCGGTCCTGCGAGCGGTAGCCCACGACCTGATCAGGCGCGGATGCTGCGGGCAAGTGGATCTCGTGTGGGTCGTTGGGGTCCGGTGCAGGAGTCGACGGGACGTGGGCGACGGCGTTCCCGATCGCCTTGGCGCAGGGGATGCAGAGGACAGGGTCGTAGCGGCCGTACGTGCTCACGTCGATCAGGTTCAGCTGCCACTGCTCGTAGGCGATGCTCTTGGCGCATGCCATGCAGCGGTTGTTGTAGGCCGGCTCGATGAGGATGAGGGTCGACTCGGTGAGGGTGACACTCAGGTCGCTCTCGTGCTTGATCCGCGTGCCCGCGCGGACCCTGCTCAGGGCTTGGTGGTAGCCGATTCCCTCGGCCTGCTGCAGCTCCCGTGCGCGCTGCTGGGCGGTGTTTCGCTTAGTCACGATCGTCTCCGTGAGGCCGGCCTTTGCGCCCACGCCGTCGGCCGGTGGAGAAGAGGATCGGCCTGTTTGGTGATCTGGATCCCGAAGGACCTTCTCCCGGAAACTCGCGCGGCGTGGGCGCGCGACAGCAGCGGAAACGGCGGTTCGCGGCATGCCGTTTACTACGGGATCTACCGTAGTGGGTGCCACTGACAACGGGGGCTCTGGTGTTGAGCAGGCCTTTTCACATGCGACTTTTCTAGATAGGTGACACCTGATCGCGATAGTTGGCATCAGCGGCTGGGCAGCTCCATGCGGTCCGCCGGCGGCAGGATGGGGCATCATGAGCGCCTGGGGGTATCGTGCGGTCTCGTCAACTCATGCTGCGCCTTGGGGCAGTTGCATCACTGCTTGCCGCAGTTGTTGTCGCTGTTGTAGTACCCGGGATCGGCAAGTGGACCGTGGCGGCAGTGCTAGCAGGGCTCGCCTCCGCTATCAGCGGGCTCGTAGCACGCAGCGCCGACAGGGCCGTCGCCCGCGGTCGTGAGGTTGCACTGGATCCGGCGCCTCCCACTCCCATCCTCGTCACTGGGCGGCAAAATGCGGGAAGAGACGTCGACGCAGGACACATCGGGCCGATCCCCGAAGATGTCGCTGAGCGTGGGGCGAACACTGTTGCCCTCTGGCGGACGAGCGTATACCTGACCGTGGAGGCCGTCGTTGACCGTGCTGTGATCCTGACAGGTCTCAGCGTGCAGATCGAGTCACGGTCCGCTCCGCCTGACGTCCAGATCGTTCCCCGGCGCCGGGGAAGGGGGAGGCCGAGGCGGACGTTCGACGTTCAGTTGAGTGACGTGAGCCCAGGCATGCCCCTCAACGTGGGTCTCGACGCCTCGCCCCCTCAGTTGGAACCGGCCGAGGGAGTGCCGGACTTCCCGTACACGGTTTCACCGGACGACCCAGAAGTCTTCGTCCTTCGTGCTGCTCTGGATAGCCCCGGGGACGTGCAGTGGCGTGTCGGAGTTCACTGGGTCTGTAATGGAGAGTCCGGGGTTGTTATCGCAGATGACGAAGGGCGGCCCTTCCGACTCATCAGTCCCCGGCCGCATCCCCAACCATGACGAGGATTCGTACTTGGCCTGTCGAATCCACCGGCGGCGACTGTGGCTGTGAGCACTGAATCCTTCCCCGAGGAGCGCCAGGGGCTTTCCAGCTCCGGCCGAACTTCGAAGCTGGTGTCAATGGGACCGGACAACAGGCGGAGGGTGTCAACAAAGAACGACCTTCCGGTGTCAGGTAGAGCGACCAGAGCGACTGCACAGCCCAGGCCAGCCCTCTCCTTCCGTGTCACCTATCTCGAAAAATCGCATCACACCGGGAGGACGGTGACCCGGTCCGCGATCCAGCCCGGGAGTTCCAGGATCGGGACGTCCCGGCTGATGACGTAGGGCGTGCCGTTCACGACGGATCCGGGGCCGATGAGATACCCGCCGCTGCGCCGGCCGGGACCGCGGACGTCGATGCCCTGCCCGAGCGCCGTCCGGCCCCCCGAGAGGCTGGCAATCGTGCAGTCGCCTGGGGCGCGGAAGTACAGGTGCAAGCCCCCGCTCGGAGTCCTCACGGTCAAGGTGTCGGGCCAGTCCTGGCCGATCCGGGCGGCGAGTGCCGCAAGCGCCGCCTGGCCGCCACCCTCGACGTCCAGGTCCAGTCCGACCACGCGGGAGGCACGGCAGCCGACGCCGATGTTGTCGCCCTCGCGCCACACGGCACGGACGCGGGAGGGCTCGGTCAGACAGCGGGCATGCCATCCGCTTCCGGCCGGCCGTCGACCGCCGGGCGGGAGCGGGAACACCGCCAGCCCGCGCCGGACCAGGTCGACGGCCGCGGCCGTGGTGGAGGCCGGGTCAGCACACACAGTGGTACTCGTGGGTGGCGCCGCACTCGCAGCAGTGGAATCCGGTGCCGAAGAACCCGCATTCCTCACAGCTGTACTCCCGGGGCTCGTCCGGTTCGTCGATGCCCAACTCGTACTTGTAGACCGGCAGTTCGAGGGCCTCGACGGCCGCCGCGTACGTCGTGACGTCGGTGTACTCGGTGAGGACCTTGCAGAGCTCGTCCCGGCGGGGATCGTCCAGGATGGCGACCGCGTCGTGGTGTCGGACGCCGAACGTCTCTTTGAGGTCGGCGAGTTCCTTCTTGCGGGCGTGGCTCTTCGGCATGGCGTAACCCCTCCAGCGCCGCGGCGGTCCCGTGACTCGCCGCGCAGGAAGCGTCGGCCGAGGAAACTGCGAAGACAGGCTCGGCGCGGTGCACCTTCGGAAGGAACGTTCGGTCACGGGCCGAACGGGTTCCGGGCCTTCGAGCCGGGCCCACGGTCCACTGACCGCCACTTCGTAAGGTAGAGGATGCCACTGACACTCGGGCGCACGTGGCGCTGCCGCGCGCGGGGCAGGTCCCAGTTCCCGGCGGGCTGCGAGCCGGACCGCTCGGCCAACGCCGCCTGCAACCGGGACTGCTGGTCGAAATCCTGCACAGCTGATCGCCAGGGGAAGTCCAGGTGCAAGAAGGGGGAACGGCGAGTACGTCCCCCCTCCGCTGAAGCGATCTACGGTGCGGTTTCGTCCAGGAGCTGGGGGCCGTTGTTGCGAACGTTGTTGACCCCCGTGGAGACCGGCCGGGCGTCCAGGTGGCCATCGGCTGGCTGGGTCAGCAGCGCGCGCAACTCGTCGGGGTCCTGGTGGTGGGGGTCGAGCCACGCATCGTAATGGTCCGGCGTGAGCGCCAGCGGCATACGCGGGTGCACGTGGCCGGCCACGTCGGTGGCCTCGGTGGTGATGATCGTGCAGGTCACCAGCCAGGCGGCCGGATCGTCGTCCTGCTTGACCGCCGGATCGCGCCAGTACTCATACAGCCCGGCGAGCGCCATCACCTGGTCGTCCTCGGGATGGATGAAGTACGGCTGCTTGCGGGCCTTGCCCGTGTCTTGATCTTTGATCTGCTGCCACTCGTAGAAGCCGTCGGCGGGCAACAGGCAGCGGCGCTTGGCGAACGCGCGGCGGTAGGCGGGCTTCTCGTGCACGGTCTCCACCCGCGCGTTGATCATCCGGGCGCCAACCTTCACGTCCTTCGCCCACGACGGCACCAAGCCCCAGCGCAGCGGCCTCAATTGCCTGCTCTCCGGCGCGGCATCGTCATGTCCGCGCGCTGTGCGCTCGAGGACGGCCCACACCTCGTTGGTCGGCGCGCAGTGGGGCAGTTTGGCTGTGCGTTCGGAGTGCGCGGCGGTGACGTAGCGCATGGCGGTCTGCTCGGTGATGCCGAACAGGCGCATCAGCCGTAGTTCTCGCGTCCACTCACCGTGTCCCGCGCCGGCGGTGCCGGCCGGCTCTGCAGCCGTTGTATCGCCCGGAGCGCGGCATGAACGTCTCCTCCGTCACCGGCGGCATCACGGGCGGCCTGCTCTCAGCCGTCGCCGATGCACCCTGGTGGGGCAGTTGCGCCGTCTGCGTCATCATTTTTGGGATCTGCCATGCGACGCAGCTCGTCGACGCGTGGAACAAGCTCCTTCGCGGGCCCCAGACGGCGAGCTCTTCGGGCCGCACAGCCCGCCGATGTCCTCACGTACTTCAGCCAGACACCGTCGACCGTCACGCCCGCCCATCCGCCGGCGGAAACACCGGCCGCCGATGCACCGGCCGCCGCCAGCCCACCATGAACGAGCGGTCGATCGAGGACGACGCCGTCGCGCCCGCGCCGTCCTCATCACGTCGTCCGGGCCGCTCCCGCCCCTCCAGCCTCAGGACTCACGATGACTCCCGGCTCCCTTGCGCGCCTGCCGCACGGCGGGGCGCAGCACTCGGTCCTCTATGCGTTCGCTGGCTCTGGGTGCGGATGCCGGGCCTTGGCCCGTACAGCGGCCTCGACGCCGAAGCGGGGCTTGTCCTCCTGCCCGGCGTGGGCGGTGACGGCGGCCTGGACATCCCCGGCCAGATGCCTCCAGTGCAGCCAGGCCGTCTCGTACGCCTCGGTCTGTTCCACCGTCCACGGCGTCGCCGTGGGCCGGCCGTGGGCGTCCCGCAGCTCCAGAACCCGGCCGTGTGCCTCGTCAGCCGCTCTCTGCATCTCCACCAGTTCATCGAATGTGTGTGCCACGTCGACGGATCTTACGTCGGCTGCGGCCAGGCGCTCGGCAACGTGACCGGCTCGCCGTCAACCCAGGCGTGCTATCACACGGTCTCGCCCTGCGCCGTCCACGTTCGAAGCACACGCTCTTGCCCACCCGTCTTCTCGATGAGCCAGACCACGACCTCCGGGTCCTTGCTGTAGATCCCGACCCACTCCGTGTAACGGTCGCGAGCCGTTGATGCGAGTGCCCACTCGCCCTCCACGGCGGGGCCGTTGGCCACGAACCGCAGCCGGGCGAGATACCTGGTCTCCACCGGCGTCTCCTTCCGCTTCATTGTCGGCCCCGGCGACCGGCGAGGGCGGCAGACAGCATCGCATCGGTGAAGCGCTGCCGCACCCTGTCCGCAGCGGCCTCGACGAGGCGGGCCTTGTTGCCGTCCGGGGTCGAAGGTGGGCTGGTGGGTGGCGGCGTCGCCCAACTGCTCAACCCTTGAGGAACGGAGTCGGCAGGCGGCACTGCTACGGCGACGAGTGAGGGTCACTTGCCGAACAGGGCAACATCACCGGCGGAGACATCCGGGCGAGCGCGGTGCAGCCGCGCGGGGTGGCGCCAGCGGCCGGCGCTGTCCCGGGCGACGTCGATGTGGACCTCCACGACCAGTTCGGGCTGGATCAGGGTGACGTTCAGCGTCTCGTTCGTGCCCCACCCGGCGGAGAACGTCCAGCCCGTCCACGGGTGCTCGCTCCCGGCCGGGTTCAGAAGGTCGGTGAATGTGCCGCCGATCGCCTGGGAGAGGGTGACCGTGCGGCCGGTGTACTGCAGGCGCCCGTCCGTGTCATAGCGCCCCAGCAGCAGGCTCCTGGGAGCCGTGGGCGAGCCAGTGACCGCGCCGACGATCGCCTCCGTGGTCTCGCGGACCTTGTACTTCAGCCAACCGCGCATCGCCGGCCGGTACGGGTCCTCCAGCCGCTTGAAGACGACACCTTCCAATCCGACCGCTGTCCAGGACAACCACTCCCGGACGGTGTCCGGGTCGGTCGTCGACGGGCACAGCGCCCACGGCGCCGTCAGCCGACTCGCGGTGAACAGCTGCTCCAGCGCTGCCCGGCGTCGCCGGTACGGCCACGGCATCGTGTTGGTGCCCGCCAGCCGGAGCAGATCGAACGCGACGAAATGGGCCGGCCACTCCTGCGCGAGCCGATCCGCTCCGGTGCCACTCAGCCGGAGCCGTCCCTGGAGGCGTTTGAACGTCAGCCGTCCGGCCTCCCAGACAACCAGCTCGCCGTCCAGCGCCGTCGCATCCGGCAGCTGCGCAGCCTCGGCTACTACCTCGGGGAAAGCCAGCGTCATGTCCGTGCCGCGCCTCGAGCGCAGTAGCACCCGGCCGCTGCCCACGGAGAGACTTGCGCGGAATCCGTCCCACTTCGGCTCGGCCGCACACCCCTGCGGTAGCTCGGGGCTGTTCACGGCCGCAGCGAGCATCGGCTCGGGCAGTGTCCAGGTCATGGGGCGCGGCATTCGGGCGGACGTCAGGCGGCGCTCTTCTTGCGGCGGCGCCCGGCGTGGGTGAGTGCGTCGACGAGCTGCTCGCGGCTCATCTTGGAGCGGCCTTCGATGCCCTGCTCGGTGGCCCGCTGGTACAGCTCGGCCTTGCTCAGCTGCTGTAGTTCGCTCTTGCCTCCGTTTTGTCGGCGGGCTTTCGAAGTGGTGCGTGCCGTCTTCGGCGGTGCTTTGTGGGCGGCGGGTTTCTTCGCCGCCTTCGCGGCCGGCTTTCGTGCGGTTTTGCGGGCGGGGGTCTTCTTGGTCTGCCGCGGCTCGCCGGCCTTCTTCTGACCGGTTTGGCGGGCCTGGTCGAGACTGCCCTGCAGGACGGACATCAGGTCGATGACGTTGGTGGCCTGTGGCGCCTCCTCCGCCACTGCGATCTCCTGGCCCTCGGCCTTCGCCTGCACCAGCTCACGGACCTTCTCCTCGAAGGTGTCGTGGTACTGGCCGGGCTCCCAGGGCGCACTCAGGGCGTCGACGAGCTGGATGGCCAGCGTCAGTTCCTTGCCCTTGCCTGCGCGGCGCGAGGGGAGTTCGGGCAGTTCCTTGCCCGGGTCGCGCACCTCGTCCGCCCAGTGCAGGGTTTGCAAAACCAGCAGCCGTTCCTCGGCGCGCAGCGCGGTGAGGTACTGCTTGCCTCGCATGACGAACGTCGCGATCCCGGCCTTTTCCGACTCCTCGAGCGCGGCGCGCAGCAGTTCGTAGACCTTGGTGTACTCCTTGCCGCGGGGCGCGATGTAGTAGGTGCGGTTGAAGTAGACCGGCTCGATGTCGGCCAGGTCGACGAAGTCGGTGATGTCGATGGTCTGGGAGCGGCCCGGCGCGATCTGGTCCAGCTCGTCGGGCTCGACGACGATGTACTCGCCCTCGGCGAGCTCGTAGCCCTTGACGATGTTCTCGGACGGTACTTCCCTGCCGGTGCGTTCGTTGACGCGCCGGTTGCGGATCCGGTCGGCGGTGCCGCGCTGCAGCTGGTGGAAGTGGACCGTGTGGTCTTCGGTCGCCGTGTAGAGGCCCACGGGCAGGCTGGCCAGTCCGAAGGTGATCACACCGGTCCAGATTGAGCGTGCCATGACCGTTCACTCCCGTGCCTGATGCTGCTGGTGGCGCGCCGGGCAGGGTGCGCCTGCTGACCACGGTGTCACTCCTGAACCAGGGGCGCGCGCCGGGCGCCGTCCCCAAGAGCCGCAGGTGGAGGCGGGGGGGAATAGCCGGCGTTGCGCTCCGCTGAGCCGGTGCCGGCTATGTGGTGCCGGCGGTCATGCGGCGTACGTGCTGGACGGTCTCGTGTGCCTCCCGCTCGGCCTGGGCAACGGCGTCGGCGGCGGACCGGCTGTCCTCCTCGGCTTCCTGCTGTTCGTTCTCGGCTTGCTGGACCTCCTCGCGGGCCTGAGGCAGTTGCTCCTCGATGGCGGCCATCCGCTGGCGGGCCTGCTCGGTGCGTTTACGCGCCCGCTGCAGCTCGGCGTCGACGTCCGCTTGCCGTGCGCGCTCTTCGCGCAGGCGCTGCTCGGCCGCCTCGGCTGCCTCCTTGGCTCGGGCCAGCTGCTCCTGGCGGGCGCGGCGCCGCTCGGCGATTTCGTCCTTGGAGGCCCGTGCCGGGGGCGGGGGCGCCGGGTGGCTGCGGGTGCCCGGCCTCTCGGCCGCTGGTGCGGTGTCGGGGCGGAATTCCGAGGGCGGGGTGAGGGCGTTGACCAGGCGTCCCCCCGCCCACTGGTCGGCTGCGTCCGGATCGGAGAGGACGGCGCGCAGGGTCGCTTCGAGGTCCTGCAGGACCGGCTGCGAGAGCCGGTGGCCGGCGTCGCGGGCGAGTTGGGCGGCCTGCCGGGAGAGGGCGGAGACGACGCGGCGGCGCTGCGCGGAGAGATCTTTGAGTCCGGCGGCGTCCAGGGCGTGGTAGGCCTCGCGCAGCGCGCGCCCCAGGTCCAGGAACTGCCGGCTCTCTTCCGGCTGGGAGCGCAGCAGGAGGTTGGCGGCCCAGGCCGCGACGGTGGGGCGGCGGGCGGCATGGATGAGGCGGGCATCGTCCACACGGCCGGCTGTTTTCGCGGCGGCGGCCTGCGTCTCCCGTCGGGCGACGAAGTCGGACGGCGGCGTGGTGTAGAGCTCGTCGAGGACGGCTTCCACGTCGTGCCCTTGGCCGCGGCGGCGGTCTTTGCGCGCGTTCAGCGTTTCCACACCTCCGGCCCGCCCTCGTGCCACTCGATGCGGCCCGACTCGGCGACATGCAGCTCGTCCCAGCCGGTCAGGCCCGCGTTCTGCAGGAACACGGTGAGGTCATGGAGGCTGTAGGCCGTGCCCAGCATCTGATCGTCGATGCACACCCTGCGGCCACCCGTCCCGGACGGCGGGTAGACGATCACGCGGCGCTCCGACATGGCTTCAGCCTCACGCGCGCCTCACCGCCCCGCATCCCGGCCGAGGCGAGTCCCGCCTCGCAGGCCCGGTGGCACGAGAACGGATCTGGCGGCTGTGACTGAGTGCTTCAGTTGGCCACTCTGAGCGTCACAGTTGGCCGGGGCAGCTACCGATTCGGGTAGTGGATTGCGGTCTTGTGCTTCGTCACGTAGTGGACAGGCTCCATGCTCCGGCCGAGCGCACCTGGTAGTAGCCGCGGCCCGGCCACTGGAACGTATGCTCCCCGGCGCGGCCCTCGACCACCGTCACCCAGTAGGCGAGGTGGTCGTCCAGCGCCTCCAACTGGATCAGGCTCGGCCCCACATAGTGCAGGACGCCCGGGCCCGGTTCCCCTCGGTAGTGCACGACATCCGATCCGGTCCCGTTGATCTCATCGTGGAAGCGCGGGACTTCTCGCAGCGGGGCCGCGGTCGCCGTCCACGCCTCCCGTTCGCCGGCGGCAAACACGCGGAAGGCGATTGCCTTGTTCCCTTCCGGCAGCGGAATCCGGGCGGTGATGGGGGTGCCGTCGCCGGACAGCCGGTACAGGCGTGAGGAACGCCCCTTCCTGCCGTCCTCGAAGCGTAGGTGGACCCGTGCCTGGCCGCCGGTCGAGAAGACCATCACGGCCGGGCGGTACGACGGCATTTTCAGCTGATGGGTCTGCTCGCCGCTGCCTCCCTTCCCGCTGACCTGCAGTTGGGGGACACCCGTCGGCGTCGTCGGGCGAGGCTTGGCCCCGCGCGGCTGGGTGTGGACTCTGCTGCCCGGGACTGGCTGTCGCGGAGTGCTTGGGCTCGCGTTCTCCGTCAGGCGGACCGCGTCCGCTGCGCATACGGCGATGTTGCGGTCGGCACCCCCGGGAGGCGCCCAACTGACCAGCCGGGCGGCCCGACCATGCCGGGCATCGAAAAAGCACAGCGGCATGTGCTCCGGTAGCGGTCGGCCGGCGATCAGGGCATCCAGACAAGCCAGCGCGTGCCTGCCCTCGTCCAGCGTGCGCAGGACATCGAGTGTGTCCGCCCGCATCCGGTCCCGGGCGACGTCCCGCTTTGCCTGGTCGTATGCGTCGAGAGCACGCGCCAGTTCGGCTCGCATCTCATCGGTGGCGCCGGGCTGGCCGGGGGCGAAGGAATGGAGGTCCAGAGCCTCACCGAAGGCGGTGATCTCGGCCTCGATCTCGGCGAGCGCCGACTCGTCCTGTCCGCGCCATGGCCACAGTCGGCGGAACCCCCAGCCCACCCCTCTACGCATGGTCGCAATCATGCCGCACGGTCCGGCAGGTACGTCCCGAAGGCGGCGGCTGAGCACGGAGCGGCCAACTGAGGCACTCAGTCACAAATCTGTTTTATAGCAGACCCTGAATTCCGACTGTTCAGAACTCGAAATTTATCGAGCGTACGTGCGTGAAATCCGCTCGCAGTCCACGGCAGCGGCTGCCCGAGTCCGTGAAATACGACTCGGTGATGGCCTCCGCAACGACCGGATGCAGCTCCTCCTCCGTCGCACCTGCCTCCCGGAGACGGAGGATCTCAGCGGCGTAGACGGGCGAGATCGCCGTGCTGATGTACCGCTCGCGGCCGTCGTCGGAGCTGCCGGAGGCCTCGAACCCGAAGTAGGCATACACCTCAACCTGCATGCCGCCGGAGGTGGCCGCGCGTTCCCTCGCCTGTGCTCTGACCTGCGGTTGCCACTGTGTGGCCGTCTCCTCCACCAGGGCCGCCTGGAGGCGCTTCTGAGGCTTCTTCAACTGCCCGGCACGGTAGCGCTGCACCGTGCGGCGGGAGACACCCAGGCGCTCGGCCAGAGCCTTCGTCGACCCCTTCGCCCGCGTGAGAAGGAATTTCATCTGAGCCTTCGCGGATTTCGGCGCGGGCCGGGTGAACACCTTGCGCTCCGCCCGGGTGAGGGCGTCCAGGACCTTGCTGCCGCGCGCGGCCGGCTGCTGCGATTCGTGCTGATCATCCATGGGAACACCCTCGGACAGGTCCCCTGTGGACAGAATCCGGCGAGCACGACCCCGGTGTCGAACCGGCGGCACTGTCAGCGGTTCGAACTACTGTGGGGGCCGTGACGACGTACGACTATCCCGACTTCTCTGGGGGAGTGAGGCTGTCGCAGTGGTGTGCACCTCGGGTTTGTGCAGCTCAGCCGCTCGTAGTCGAACTCTAGCTTGTGCAACAGCTGTGGTGCTACCGCTGGTTGGAGTGTCTCTCGGTGAGCCGGTAAGAACCGCGTCACTGACCCTGCTGGCTTATTCGGTCACGCGGCGAGGGAGAGACCGAGCCGAGCGAGGTGGCTGACTCGGGAGCGGTCGAGGGGATGGCCGTTCCACCAGGCATCGCGACGAATGAGGTTGAGCGCAACGGCGGAGAAGACGTGCTCCAGGTGGGTCTTCTGGAGGCCGAGGTAGCGGGCACGGCTCATCCCGGTGACCGCGACTGCCTGGTGGATGGTTCCCTCGATGCCCGCGCGGGTTCCGTCCTTGGCTCGCCACTACTCGTCGCCCTGCTGGACGCGGGCATGGTCGAGGATGTTGAACCTCGCGGGGTTGCAGGGAGAGGGTCCGGCCGCCGGTCTTCGAACGGGTGCACTGCTCGCGCACCGGGCTTCGCGCCGCCGGGTACGAACCCGCCACACGTGACGAAGACGAGGACTACCTGGACGACTACCGCAAGGTCTTCGTGACGCCGGCGACGATGCCCGGTTCCTGGAATGCGGGCGCGGCGCGATGCGACAACGGATGCGGGATGACCGGCCGGCTCATCATCGTCCCCCGCGCCGCGGGGATGACTGGGACAGCGGGGTCACCCGCCCTTCGAGCCGTACGTCGATGCAAACGGAAACCGTCACACCTTCCGCTTCCGCAGCTGGTACCTCGAATGGCTTTTAGCAACGCGAGAGGGCAGCTCGATGATCAAGGGTTGGTGACCCTGGCCCGCCCACGCGCAGCGGCCAGCTCTACCCTTCCCTCCAAAGGAACTGCACCCAATCAGCTTTGCCCCTCGCGTCATGCGGCAGGCCCTGCCGCATGGTGGTGCTCACGGGCAGGGCCTGGCGGTGGCGATGACGAGGTGTTGCGGAAGCGCCTCGCCGCTTGCTATGCGAGGCCTTCCAGACCGTGGGCGCGGGTCCCCAGAACGCGTCGCGACACTTCTGCTTCCATCGTGCCGTCGAACGGCGTTGCCGATGCTGCTTCGCGGGCCTCGGTGGCACGTCGGGCATCTTCGAGGATGAGGTCCATATTGATGGCGCCACCTGCGGTATTTCCGGCGCCGGCGGACTGGGGCACGGCAGCAAGGACGTCGCTGACGTTCCCGGCGGCCCACACGCCCTGGACGCCGGTGAATCCGGAGGGGTCGACTGCGACCTGGACGCCGGGGACGGCGGGGTGGGGGTTGAGTGTGAGGCCGAGGTCTTCGAGGAAGCCGCCGCGGGCGGAGAAGGCCGGCGCGACGACAAGGGTGTCGAGGGGGATGACGGTGCCGGAGGCCAGGCGGGCCCCGGTCAGCTTGTCTTGTTCGGTGTCGGTCTCGAGGGCGGTGACGGCGCCGTGGATTACTTCGATGCCGAGGGCGGCGAGCTGTTCCCACTGCTCGTCGGTGAGCTCTGCCTGTGCGTGGTGGGCGAAGAGGGTGACCTGGTCGGTCATCTGACGGAACAACAGGGCTTGATGGAAGTTACCCAGGACGCCGACCTTGGTTTCGCGGGCTTCCCAGCCGTGGCAGTACACGCAGTGGATCACGTCGTGGCCCCACCTCTCGGCCAGGCCGGGGATGTCGGGCAGTTCGTCGATCAGGCCGGTGGTCACCAGGACGCGCCGGGCACGGGCGCGCTGTCCGTCCTGGGTGGTGACGGTGAAGGTGCTGTCGCCTCGCTCGACGCGCTCGACTCGGCCGTTGACGACTTCTCCGCCGTAGGAGGCGACTTCCTCCCGGCCTATGCGAAGGAGCTCCAGAGGGGAGATGCCTTCGCGGCCCAGGATGTTGTGGGCGCCGACTCGCGCGGCGGGGGCGTTGCGGGGTTCGCCTGCGTCGATGACGAGGACGGAGCGCCGTACGCGAGTCAGCAGCAGGGCGGCGGACAGGCCGGCGACGCCCCCGCCGACCACGACGACGTCCCAGGTACGGCCTTCGGTGCTCTTCAGCTCATTGGTGTCCATATCGGCACTGTCACCCCGCGCTACCGTC
This sequence comes from Streptomyces sp. NPDC048417, assembly GCF_040651615.1. Classification (NCBI taxonomy): domain Bacteria; kingdom Bacillati; phylum Actinomycetota; class Actinomycetes; order Kitasatosporales; family Streptomycetaceae; genus Streptomyces; species Streptomyces sp. NPDC048417. The sequence goes on from NZ_JBEZKI010000047.1 coordinate 73,303, forward strand.
TACGGCAAACAGCCTTGCTATTTCCGCAAAGTATCGGTTCACCCGGTTGCAGCCGGGCCGATGAACTCATCTGCCCCGCTCTCCCGGCAATCAGGCCCTGCGCCAAACAGCCTGGTAGCCGCACTCCTCGAACAAGGCGACGGCCAGCAGCAGGTAGACCACACCCCGGCGGGAAGCTTCCGCAGCCGCTGCTGGGTCACACCGGTCTTGGCAAGAGCCTCATCGACCATGTCGAACGGGACGATCTGGGTGAGTTCTCCCAGATGAGTAGGGCGAACAGGCCATTAGTTACCATGATTTCACGTGTGATGACTCACTATCGGACAGCGGAGCTCCCGGGTTGGAATGATGAGTCTTGGTCGACACGTCGTCCTACCGGGGCTCCGCTTCCAACGTCCGGCGTTCACGCAGATCAGGACGCACTTGCGTGCAGCCTGCGAGCGTAACTTCACAGCCTTGTGCTTGCAGGCATCAGTCCACCTCAAGGAGGGTGAAGCCGGACGCGCTTCGCGCGCTCACCTACTTGCGACAAATCTCGCCCTCGAAGCGGACAACGCCGACAGCGTGCTGGTCTATCCCGTTTTCGCCTTCCCGCATGCTGAGCCAGCCGCGACTGCGAAAGGCGCCGGCGTAACCCGCGAATCTCCCCGTGGCCTCAACCACGGTGTACTCCACCTCCAAGGTACTGACTCCGTCTTCCGTGGACGTCTGCAGGACGGCACGGTCCTGCGTGCGCAGCTTCGAGCCGCACTTGTCGAGAAAGACATGACACATCGTGTACTCGAACCTGCCATTGCCGACGCTGTTCAGGTCGCTGGTGTTCTCCCCGTAGGCCGCACCATCAATCGTGCCTGTCATGGCACCGATGCCAGACCTCTCGGTCAGGGTGAAGAGGTTGGCCGTGCCGCCCATGCTGATGCAGTCAGGCGACTCGGTATGACGCTGGATCGCCATGTGGTTCGTCCTTTCCAGGTATAGAAACGCGCGTCAATCGCCTGGCCATGGTCAGCACCAACCCACTCAACGGACAACAAACGTTGCGGTACCAGCAAAACGGACTGGACCGATACCCCGGGGTCAGAAGCCCCACGGCGGTGCCTTCGTGCAGCGGAGCTCGCAGGTGACGACCCTGCCGTTGCACCTGTTGGTGACCTCTTCTGCAGCCGTACTTCCTCAGACCTCCTGACGACACCCTCCCTCCCCGGCTCCCGCCGTTTGCAGGATCAGCAACGCAGCTTGCCTACGGAGCGGCGGGTGAGGACTTTGGCCACGAGGGGCCGCCTTCCGCGCTTGTAAGGAGATCTTGATGACCACACCCGACAGCATCGAGCCGGCCCGGTTCTGGGAGGACCGCTACCGCAAGTGCGGACGCATCTGGAGCGGTCAGCCGAACGAGCTGCTGGTCCGCGAAGCGGGCGATCTGGCACCGGGAAGTGCACTCGAGCTGGGCTGCGGCGAGGGCGCGGACGCCTTGTGGCTGGCGTCCCGGGGCTGGCAGGTGACCGCTGTCGACATCTCCACCACAGCCTTGCGACGGGCCGCCGCCCAGGCGATCGAGCTGGGCCTGTCCGGGCAGGTCACCTTTCAGCACCACGACCTCGGACAGACGTTTCCCGGCGGCAGCTTCAACCTCGTCGCCGCGCAGTACCTTCAGTCACCGGTCGCTTTGGACCAGACGGCCATCCTACGGCTGGCGGCCCGTGCCGTCGCACCGGGCGGCACATTGATCATCGTCATGCACGCCGGATGGCCGACCTGGAGCACCGCCGCGCAGCAGCCCGCCGATGTCGTCTTCCCCACCCTTGAGGGCCTGCTGACCACCCTTGCCCTGCCTCCCACCTGGAAGGTGGACACCCTCGCCAGCGTCCAGCGGTCCGCCCCCTCATCCGAGGGGCGCCCAGGCACCCGCACCGACCATGTGTGGCGCCTGACCCACACCACCTGAACCGCCCCGCCCCCGTACTCCCGCAGCGAGCGGAGCCCCCACCACCCCACACGACGAAGAAGAGAGCCATGCCCACCACACCGACCGACGACCAGCTCGTTCACGACACAGAGGCCGTGCTCGGCTCGGTCGGGCCCCATCTGCGCGACGCCCGCCAAGCCCGCCAAATGACGCTCTCGGACGTCGCCGAACGCACCGGCATCTCCACCAGCACCCTCTCCCGCCTGGAGAGCGGACGGCGCCGCCCCAACCTGGACCTCCTGCTGCCACTGGCCCACGTCTACCGGGTCGCCCTGGACGACCTGATCGGCGCCCCGCCCACCGGTGACCCCCGCGTCCACGTCAAGCCGATCCGCAACAACGGCACCACCTTCGTCCCTCTCACCCGCGGCAGAGCTCCCGTGGAGGCCTTCAAGATGGTTCTCCCACCCCTGCGGATCGCCCCGAAGCCCTCGCTGCGCACGCATGGCGGTTACGAATGGCTGTACGTCCTGACCGGCGCCATCGACCTCACCCTCGGCACCACGACCACCCGCGTGCACGCCAGCGAAGCCGCCGAATTCGACACCCGCATACCCCACGCCCTGACCAGCGCCGACCATGACGCGGCAGCCGAAGTCCTGGCCCTGTTCTCCACCAGCGGCGAACAACTCCACGTCCGCCAGTGCTGACCACGAACACGTCCTGCGTCTGCGACACACGCAGCGCCCCGACTGCAAACGAACCCGCGCGATGAGGACCAGATGACGCAGCACGACAGACCCACGACACCGGCCAGCTCCCCGACCCCCAGCGGTGGCGGGCCTTGACCGTGGTCTCGATCACCCGTCGGTGGGCCCGGTCACGGTGGACTGCGATGTCCTGACCGACGGCGACACGGAGCTCAAGATTGTCATCATGACCGCCGCGCCGGGCAGTGAGGAAGAGACCAAACTCCAGCTCACCACCGTCGTCGGCCCACCGGCCGGCACGCGCAACTGATCCGCCCCGCGCGTCGGCCGACCGGCGGCTCACGGTCCCTGTCAATCGCTTCGCGTCGTGGGGAACCTTTCAAGCAGCCAACTCCACGGAGGGGTCGGCAGTGGGACACGGCGCGACGAGACGCCCTTGTGCTCTCACAGGCCCGGAACGGAAACGCACAGTGATCCCCGTGCCGCTGCACCGCTGGAAGGATCCCGGCCTCCTCGGCGCCACCGGCCCCGGGAAACACGGTCCCTTCGGCCCCTGGCCCGAACCCGAAGAGGATGAGACCGCTGCCGTATGCAGCACACCCGGGCCTCATCAGGAGTGGGGAACCGCAGCAAGATCAATCTCACCGGGATTTCCTGTACCTCAACTACTCACACCCGGGGCAACAGTCATGCCGGGCCCGGAGGCGCAGCGCCTCGGATTCGTGGCCTACGGCCGCTGGACGCGTCAGGCGATCGAGTCCACATCCTGGCGCAGCGCCGAGGACGCCCTGTGCTTCCTGGACATCGGCCGGGACGTCGCCTGCTCGGTCACCCCCACCGCGTCCAGCAGCCCGTCCAGCACGATCAAGCCGCTGGACACCACACCCGTACCAGGGCACCGGGAACTGCCGGACTACGCCCAGGACGAAGCCGACGCAGGCGAATCCTCGCTTGCCGACCTCGACATCACTCTCGGCGCCCGGTCCCGTCCGCGAGTGTTTGCGGCGGCGGGGCATCCGCCACGCGATCCCAGAGAAGAGTGACAGCCAGGCCGCCCGCCTGCGCACGGGCTCACGCGGCGGACGGCCATCCGGCTTCGGCGAGGACCGCTACAAGAAGCGCAACACCGCCGAACGCGCGATCAACCGCCTGAAACAGTTCCGGGGCGGTCGCCACACGCTATGACAAGCGCGGCTGTGTATTCCACGGGACCACCACCGCGGCGTCTGTCGTGATGCGGCTCCGAACGTTGACTCGGACCGTTCTCCCGGTGTTCACAGGATTCGAATCGCGTAAATGTGGAGGGGACGGTTGGGGAATACGGTGTCGGTCCATCGAGGGAACGAATCTATGTCTCCGTTCTCGTCATAGAGCCAGACGTCATTGTTTCCGGTTTGGACCCTGTCAAACCAATCCCCCCCGTCCCCCCCGATCATATTGTGCACGCCTGCGTTTGCGTAGCAGCGCACGTGGCTGGCGCTGTTGTGGTACCAGATCTTCAGGAAGCCCTTCCCATCGACACAGGTGACCTCGCTGATGTTGCCGCTGTCCGGGACGGTGTTGCTGCCGGCGAAGCTGTTTGTGGTCGGGCCGGCTACGACGAGCGTGATGGCCGCCGCGAAGAGCACAGCCAGTCTGCGGGTGATTTTCGTCTTGACAGGCAAAACAGTGCCTCATTTCCGATTGTGGTGCTTTGGTGCCTTATGTTTCGGGAAGGGGCGGTCACCGATCAGGATTCACGGAGCCGGCAGCCGCCTTCCGCGCGCGACCATATCCATCGGCGTCGATCACCGAGCCAGGGCTCAAGGTGTGCAACATGCCAGGTGAAGGTCATGCAAGCGTGTTGTGGCGCGTTACAGAATGGTTATGCTGCAGGCATCGATCGGACGGTTCGGGAAGAGGGTGTCCGTCCACCGATCGAAACGGTCTTGGGCACCGTTGCAGTCGTTGATGACAACATCATTGTTGCCTGTCTGGATCCGATCGACCCATGTAGTTTGGCCGTGCTCGCGAAACCAGTTGACGGTCCCGGCTACGGCATAGCATTCCACATACGTGCCCGCATGGAATCCTGAAGGATGGTCCCAGATCTTGAGATAGCCCTGATCCGGGGTGCAGGGCACATTGCTCATGGCGGAGGCACTGGAAACCGGCCCCAGTACGGTGAGCGCAGCTGCCGCAGCCCCCGCAAGGGCAACGGTGGAGATGAGTTTGTTCGTTTGCACTGAAGACATCCTTGCTTCGGTGACGAGTTCGCGTGTACCCCTCATCCGCATCGCGGATTGAGACGCATTCGAAGTTTATGATCTCTCCACGACGCATGAACATGCGTCAGATTGCTGCCCGAGCAGTCCCATCTTGCGGTGTCCCGGACACAGTTGGCCGTCCGAACGGGCATGGGTACCCGGCCCGGATGGTGGACACCTTGCGGATGCCCCGCGCTCACGAGGTGAGTTCGACCGGTTCAGGGCGAACTCGGGCCGAGCACGTTGGGCTGCTCAGCGGTCGCCTGACGGTAGGCGGAGGGCCGGACGCCGACCTGGCGCAGGAATGCCGATGACAGAGCGCTGGGCGTGGCGAAGCCGCATCGCTCGGTGATCTGTTGAATGGTGAGGTCTGTTTCCGACAGCAGTCGCTGGGCGAGTTCGATACGGAGCCGGGTGAGATACCGGCGTGGTGTCAGGCCCGTGGCGCCCCGGAAGACACGTACGAAGTGGTACACGCTGAGGTGCGCTTCGGCCGCGATCTCGGCGAGGGTGAGCGGCTCGGCCAGGCGGTCCCGCATGATGCCCATGCCTTTGCGCACCGCGGCGTGCTCGGGTCCGGACACGCGCGGTGTCCGGCCCCGGGACATGAGATGCACCGCGAGGAACGCCGCGGCCGACTCGGCGTACAGGTCACCGGCGTCCCGGTTGGCCGGCAGAGACCGGACGATGTGTTCGACGACCGGGTCGCCGGCGCTCAGTTCGGCGGACAACGTCTCGAAGTCGGCAGCGGGCTTCTCCAGCCCGTGGGCGGCCTGCTCCACATCAGTCCGTCGTATGTGCACCTGGATGGTCGACATGGTCGACGTCGCTGTGTAGCTGCGCACCGTCGACTGGCCGGGCACCATGAGCTCGAGTCGGCCGGACCTCCAGTGCCGACTGGTCGATGCCCCTCCGGAGCTGACCCGCATCATCGCTTCTCCACCGGTGCACAGCACGAGATGCAGGTCGGACGTTCCAGGCAGCAGGAAGTCCTCGACTTGGCGTACATGCACAAAACTCTGCACCAGCAGCGATCGCCAACCCGCGTCGCTCCAACTGCAGTAGCCACGTTGTACGTACTGATCTTCATCGATGTCGGCATACGGTGCCAGATCGAACGCGAGGGACGCGAACACGTGAATTCCTCTTGGTGTCGTCGCAGGACGGTCACTGATGTCGACAGCGCGGTGTCGCCGTAGAGCAGTCGGCGGTCCTGACGGGGCATCGCGATCTGCCCCGGGGACACGATCAGAACGGTCGTTCACCCAGGGCCTGTCTTTCGGATCAGGCCGGCTCGGGCCGACGGCACCTCACGCCGGCCTCGGTGATCGCGGCAGCAGGACGCGCTCGACATGCACGGTCCGTCCGCCGCCTGGCGAGTGGCGGGCGGACCGCCGCCGGTCGGGACTGAGAGCGTCGGCGCAGCAAGGCCGGTACGGCCGTTCTCCACTCCTAGCTAGGGCCCGGACGGGACGGCGGAGGGCACGGGGTGCGGGACGGTGGGGCTGGGGGCGAGGGTGGGGCTGGAATGTCGTGCGGGTGGTGCCGGGCGGGGGTGGTCCGGGGTGTGGGAGGACAGCAGGAGGACGGCGGCGGCTGCGGCCGCCGCGGTGGCGGCGACGGCAATGGACAGCACCCGCCGGATCCTGCGTGTGCCCCAGGTGCTTCCGGTGGGCGGGCGGGCCGGTGACAGGTCGTGGGCGCTGATGAGCTGCCCGCGTGCTTCGAGCGCAGCGCGCAGCCGTTCCTCGATCGCTGCCCGAGTACTCATCGGTCCACCTCCAAGAGTTTTTCCAGAGTGGCGAGCGCGCGGCTCGCGGTCGACTTGACGGTGCCACGGGACACGCCGAGGGTCTCGGCGATCTGCGCCTCGGTCAGGTCGGACCAGTAACGCAGGACGAGTACCTCGCGCTGGCGTTCGGTGAGCTGTGCCAGCGCGTCGAAGACCTGCCGGTGCTCCTCGGCGAGCAGCAGCAGTTCGTCGACCGGCGCCCCCAGGCCCTCGTACGGCGGGGTGTACGCGCGCGCGGTGCGCCGCCGACGCAGCACCGAGCGGGCGGCGTTGACCACCGCGGTGTGGAGGTAGGCGTGCGCGTCCTGGAGGTCGTCCAGCCGTTCGCCGTGCCGACGGCAGACGGCGGCGAAGGCATCCTGGACGACGTCCTCGGCGGTGTGCAGGTCGTCCACCAGGAAGACCGCCAGCCGGACCATGTCGAGCCGCCGGGTCCGGTACAGGTCGGCGAGTGTGGGGGAGTCTTCCTCGCCGTCCCGGCCCGCCACCGGACGTAGGTGCCGGAATCGTCGGCCGGGGTGCGGTGCGCCCGGCGCCGGGGTGCGGGCGGTGGTTCGGGCGCGGCGCAGTAGCCGGGCCCACCAGGGCAGGGCAAGGGTGAGCTGCATCGTCCTCGTTCACATCAGGGGTGTGGCGGGGCCGGCTCCGGTCCGGCCCCGCCACACCCATGGTCGGCGACTCAGTGGCGGTAGGGCTTGCCGTGCGCGTCACCGGGGACCGGAGTCGGGTAGGGCTTGCCGTTCGAGTCGCCCGGGACCGCGGACGGGTAGGGCTTGCCGTTCTCATCGCCCGGGACGGGAGTCGGGTCGGTGTCGGCGGAGGTCTGCTTCGCCGGGGTGGACGGCACGGGGTTCGGGTCGGCCTTGGCCGACGTGCCCGACTTGACGACCGGGTGCGCGTGGCCGGCGGTGGCCGCCTGAGCGGCGATGCCGCCGCCCACCACCAGGACGAGACCGGCAGCCGACCCCAGCACCCAGGTGCGCAGGGAACGGTTCGACTTCTTGGCGCGGATGTGCCGCATAGGAAACGACTCCAAAGAGTAGAGACAACGCTGAAGGTCGGGCAGCGCCGGGGCTGAAAATCCCGTCCCGGAAACCGCCTTTCACCCCACCAGACGTGCGGCCCCACCCGGGGTTGTCGCGATCCGCGAAAAAACTGCAGCCTTCGTGGGTCCAGCCGGTGAACGTCCACGCGTGGACGGCGGTGATGCCCTGGGCGGGGCCGCCCGCGCTCCGCGCAACCACTTCACCGACACCTGCGGCGCCCTCGCCCCGCTCGGCTACCCAGCCCTCCACCACCTCGCCGGTCCGCTGCGCAAGGCCGCCACCGACGCCGGCGATACCGGTCTGATGCATCGGTGGCCGCGCACCGGCTACCGCCCGGCCCTCGGACATCGTCATGGTGACGATCTTCAGCCTCACCCGCAGCGCCGAGCTGGCCCCAGTCGGACACAGCTATCGCGAACAGGCCGCGCCCTGGATGACCACCACTCCTGCCGGCATGCCGCCGTGATGTGGTTCGAGCCCGGCGCCGGCCCCGATGACGGCCGCCGCTTCTATGCCTGCGATGGTCACTCGGGGCAGTTCTCCCGGAGCGTGGTCATGGCGTCGGCCGCAGGCGGAAAGGTCGTCTGAGAGAGGCTCTCCCTGCTCCCTCCAGCCAGCACAGTTCGCGCGCTGCCGACAGCACATGCGTGGAGTCCGTCCGGGCCCGGCCCGCGCTCTTGAGCAGCCGCTTGTCACGGGCCGCGACCAGGACGCCGTCCAGCACCCGCCGCCCGGCGTCCGCCCCAGCCAGCCGGTCACGGAACTCCGACAGGACCGAGAAGTCGAAGCCCGGATCGTCCAGTTCCAGCCCGAGCGCGTACTTGAAGTCGATCCTGGCCCGCACTGCTTCAGCGGCCTGCCAGTCGGTCAGCCCCTCCACGAACTGCAACACCGACACCAGCGCCAGCCCGCCCGGTGACCAGGCCGGCCTGCCCCGCGCCGGGAACAGGTCCGCGAACTCCTCATCTTTGAACAACGAGCCCAACTCGTCCCGCACCCGGATCGCCAGGCTCCCCTTCGGGAACGCGGCCCGAGTCACCCGCACCGTCTCCGCCGGGATCTCCCCAGACCCCTTGAGCCTCCGCCAACTTGAAGACGCAAGGTCAAAGGGCTGGCGTGACGGTCTCCGGAGGTTCTCACGCTGGTCGGAGGCGGCAGTCTCAGGACCGCCGGTGTCAGGACCAGGCGATCTCGCCATGGCGGTCGATGAAGCGTCCGGTGCCGGCACCGGGCCCCTCGGTGGCGAGGGCGACGATCGCGTCCGTGCCCT
>NZ_JBEZKI010000048.1:0-81921 GCF_040651615.1 Streptomyces sp. NPDC048417
AACGGCCAGGGTCCAGAAAGGCGTCGTAGTCCCGCGCTCGAACAGTCCGGCGCGGGCGTGGTCCCCGCTACTGGAGCTGTTAACAAGGAATTAGGCGTCGTAGTCCCGCGCTCGAACAGTCCGGCGCGGGCGTGGTCCCCGCTACTGGAGCTGTTAACAAGGAATTAGGTAGAGCAGCGGCAGTACCTCGCTGATCTTCGGGGACTTCCGGCACCACGGCGGCAGGATCGCCGAGGCAAACCGCTTGCGCTCCCCGGTGGCATCGTCGATGCGCTTGTCGTTCACCCGCGGGGCCCTGACCTCCACTGCCCCGGCGACTGTGGTCACCTTCCGGGACTGGTGGTAGCCGTTGCGCACGACTAGACGGCGACCGTCACCATCCCGCTGATCAGCCAACTCGGCTATGTAACTGTTGACTTCTGCTTCCAACGCGGCAGCCAGCATCCGCCGAGCGCCCTCGCGGACGATGTCGTCGATCAAGGAGCCGTCTCGCGTGGAGTCGTCGTCATTCACTACGGTGAGCACGGGCGTGCCTTCCCAACCGACGCGCCAACGTCGGCCTACTCGATCACCATCAAAGGATCATTCGGGAAGGTACGCCCTTCGCGTGTCTCCCGACACCGATCCACAGGTCATGAGCATTGCTCGGTGCTGTCGCGCTCGGCTTCGTCCGTGAGATCACTCCATGTCTGCAGACAAACGCATAAGAACTGGGATGCCGTGGAGCACTTCCGTGCGGGATCATGCGCTATGTCGCAAGCACAGACGCCAGTTCCGCCTCATGTTCAGCACGCTCTCCACATGATCAACGTGTGGCAGCGAGAGTCCGGTGAGCACATCCCTCCAGTGGAGCCGGGCAGCAGCCTCAGCGGTGACGATGCCAAGGTCCCTACGCTCATGGTTTCCAGCGCTGCCTACCAGTGCTTCTCCCACGCTGTCGATCATCTGCACGCGGTGCAGGCGCTGCTCTTCGAAGCCAAGGTCCTGCACGCGTACGCGCCGTACAGCCTGCTTCGCGCCGCCGTTGAGGCTGCAGGTGAAGCGATCTGGGTCTTGGGCCCCAGCAGCCGCCAGGAGCGTATACGTCGTTGCCTCAAGCGGGCCTACGAGAACGTCAGCAAAGGAAAGGAGTTCACGGACCTGGCCGGAATACAGCCCTCAGGTAGGCCGACCCCGACACGCATACAGGAGATTCGAGATCTCGCCACCCAGCACGGCATCGATCCGAACGGCGTGTGCGGACGCTGGAGCACTCAGCATCAGCTCAAGTACGTGGACGAGCAGCTGAGCGGAGGCAAGGAGTCATCAGCCCAGAACCTGTGGCAGATCTGCAGCGGGTTCGCGCACGGCCGTGAGTGGGCCACGCTGGGTCTACTGGAGCGGACAGTCCAGGGCCAAGCAGGCAACGTAGTCCAGGTGCGTTTGTCCAGCTCTGGCGAAGTCCTGCTGAACATGCTGGCCATGACGACCGCCCTGTCGGCAGAAGCCAGAAGGCTCTTCGAGGAACGCCGGATCAGACACCAGTAGACCGGGGACACAGTCCCTACGCTCATGCCCCCTTCTTCGGTGGGCAGCCGACACGCAGAACGTGTGTTCCGGTGAGCGGCCCTCACAACCTCCCAGGTCACCATGCTCGTCCAAGCCGTCCCCAGTCTCCATCTGGCCAGCCAGCCGGGTGACACGGACTCGCCCGCTTCGGGGATCACCGAGGCGTATGCGTGGCGCAATACGTGGAAGCCGTCGCCGCCGCCAGTTCAACGGAGCGCAGGATGAGGGCGGGCGGGGCGTCGCCCGGAACGGCCCGCTGGTGTATCGGTCAATTCTGCGGCGGACGGCTTGTCGATGTGCACCTCGGGTAGAGAACTGCAGGCGGTTTCAGCATCCTGGCCATTCAGGCCGAACTCGTACTGGACGTTACCCCGCCGTGGATACCCCCCGTGTCGATCCATGGCTGGGCGATGGCCGTCAGGAGGCCGCAGCGGGCACCGCGATCCGGAAGCGGCACCAAGCGCCCCTGGCACCCCGGCCGGAGCATCGTCGCGCTGGCTGCGGAACTAGAAGGCGAGTACGTTCGAAGATCGCCGCACGGTTGCAGATACAACTCTGGCACTCGTAACACCGTCTACGCATCAAACTGAGTGCGTGAGCCCTGACGCGCCTCCTCCGCCCGTTCGTCACCGTGAGCCGACCGACTCGACCATCAAGGAGCTGTACGCAACAGCGTTGGCGTGCGGCATCCCGGACTGCCATGAACCGCTGTACCGGGACAGCGCCTCCACCGGCAGGCGCCTGCTCAACAGCCGCGTGGCGCACATCCACGCACGTAGCGAGGGTGGGCCGCGATGGGACCCAACCATGAGCAGGGAAGCTAACCGAGACTTCGACAATTTGATCCTTCTGTGCGAGCGGCACGCTTCCGAGATCGACATCACGCCCGAGCACTATCCGGCAGAAGTTCTACGTGAGTGGAAGCGAATTCAGGTCGAGTCTCACTCCCGGGCACGGCATCTGGCTCTCTCCGATGCCGAGGTGGCGGAGGTCGCCAACGCTTCCTTCAGCTCCGGCGATCTCATGGACCGACTGACTGCCGTCCTGCCGTTCTCTGCCCGCTCGCGGTCACGAGCGCAGGCGCTGGTGCTGGCGTCCAAGAGCTGCATGGCCCGCAGTAAGGTCCGCCTGCGCAGTACTCCAGCCGACCGCGTCGAGGCTGCGCTGGCCTGGAAGGCCCGGCAAGCCACGCCTGAAGTCGAGGTGCCCCAGGGAGCATTGCGCGTGCTCGTCGCACCCATGGGAGCCGGCAAGAGCGAGAAGGCGGAGCAGTGGTGGAGCGAAGGTCTGACCGCGGCGTGGCGGGACACCGACGTGGAGATTCCGGTATGGCTGGAGGCACGGGACATCCCGGCGACACTGACCGCCGCGCTCCAGGATGCGATCGGCGGCGATCCACTGCGAGAGTGCCGGGTTGTCGTGGACAACCTGGACGCGGTCAGCCCGCAGCAAGCCGACCGACTCCTTGACGAAGCCCGCCGCCTCGTACTGACCTGGCCGCTGATAAGCGTGCTAGCGACGACCCGCCCAGGAGCCGGTACGGTCGACAAGGGCGAGCGCATCGACGTGGAACCCTGGTCGCCCGCAAGAGGATTCGATCTCTTGAGGACCGTGACCGACGACACCCATTTCCGGGCCCTGGAGGTCTACGAGGTAGAGCAGTTGCTCACCACTCCCCTGCAAGTCCACGCCCTGGCAACCTGGTTGGGTGCGGGCCGCGACGGCCGCGTTTCCACGCACGAGCTGTTGTCAGGGCTGGCCGCGTCCATCCTGCAGCGCGAACGCCCGCAGGCTTCACAGCAAGTGTGGGACACCCTGCCCAGGTTGGCGGCGCGCATTCTGGACGCGGATGGCATGGTTACCGCCCATTCGTTCGCCCGCCCCTATGCCATCTGGGAACTGGAGGAGACCGGCCTCGTCGTCCACGACAGCGGACTCCTGAGATTCGCGCTCCCCCTGTTCGAGCAGCATTTTGCCGCTCAGGCGCTCCAAGACGGGCACACGTCGATCGAATTCGCCGCCAGCCCGCGTCAGTTCCCCCGCTGGCGCTACGCACTCGCATTCGCCCTCAAAGGCGCGGCACACGAGGTCGCCGAGGAATTGATGCTTCGCATGGCCCGTACGAACCCGGCAGCGGCAGCCTGGGTGCTGGAGGAAACGGATGACCAATCCCGAAGCGCTCACCCGCCGTCACCGGAGCATCAGCCCGCCGTTAGAATCAACCTGCCCGACGAGGACGGCAAGGATCCGGCGGTCGCCTTGGGGGTCCGGCTCCGGGAGGCGATGCTCGCCTGGCTACAGGGCGTCGGCACGCTGGGGCCATACCTCGTGCCGCACCATCACGGAAAGCTCGCACCTTGGGGTGTGAGGTTGGTGGCGGAGGACGTGCTGTTCGTCGGGCACGCCCGTGCCGGCGTGCTGGATGGAGACGTGCTCCTGCGGAGCGACCTTGAGTTCGGCGTCGGGCGTTGGCTCCAGCACTTTCACGACATCAGCGTCTTCGACAAGCCAGGTGAGCCCTTCGCGCGGTGGAATTGGACGCGCGACCAGCTCCGCGCCTCCCTGACACGTCGCCTACGCCAACGCACGCTGCCCGTTCCGCCCGAGTCGCCCCTGGCGATCGAGCGCATGTGGTTCCTCGCGCGGTTGATCATGGAGTACCGACATGGCAGAAAGCCCGTCCGACAGATCCCCGTGGCCGATCTACGCACCGAAGTGGAACGTCTTGTGGCGCACGCGGCAAAGACAGTCCGATCGAGATGGCAGCACGGTGGAAGCAAGTCCTTTGACTCGGATGACGTCCGCTGGCTCGACGCCCAACTGCGGCATGTCCATGGCGATGTACTGGACAGCCCTCGCCCCACACCCGACCGGACCGGTGGCAATCCGCGCTACTACTGGCAGACCTACTCGCCCGAACTGACCCGGTCCATCACGGCCGAGGTACTGCGGGACGCCCTCATGGGGTACCGCGAACTGGTGGAGACCAACTTTCCGCAGTTCGGAGCGGCCCTCGGTCTGTACGACGTGTTTCCTGCCCGAGCCAAAGGCATCGTCATCATGCCGAGCCCTGATGACACCCAGGCGTGGTCCGCCTCGGTCGCCTTCGCCATCCACCACGACGCGACCGCCAGCGATCACGGCCCCCCGGTCGTCGACATGGGGCTCGCCGAAGAGCCGGACGTGCCGAACGACATCTGGCAGCAGATCCGCGCCGTCCGCTCATCTGTTTTCCGCCTTCCGGCCATGCATGAGCAACAGCTCTCGATGGGCCTAGAACGGCAGGCGACGAACCTGGCCTACAGTTGGCTGGTCCGTGACTTGAGTGCGGTTGGTTGGATCGACGAAGGGATCAACTTCTCCGATTGACGGTCACTCGGCGTAGACCCTGGACCTGGCAGAGACGTACCGACTCCCCGCGTCGCCCCAGCCCCGGCCAGCCGTACGGGACCTTCTCGATGCGCTTACTCGCCGCATCCAGGACGTGCCGCTTCGTATAGTTGACGACACGCCGCCACTCCGCGACGGTGTCGCCATCCGGAGCGGTGATCCGGATGCGTCCTTCGGCGGCGAGCCGCTCGACCAGTTCCTGCACCTTCGCCCACCGGGCTCGCGCGACGGGCCGCTCGCTGTAGGGCGCGCGAGGCTTGGCAAACACCGCCCGCTCACTGCCGCCGGCGACCGCAGAGTCATCGCCGATCATCAGGAACCTACGATCCCGCAAGGCATCTACGGTCGTCCCGAAGGACGACCGCTACGTCAGTGGCTGATGCTCCGCACTTGTCGCCTATGCTGTTCCGATCCTCGGTGGTCCCGAAGGACGACCGCCACAGGCGATCTCGCTCGCCGAGCCGGTCAGGCTCTTGGTGTTGCGATCCTCGGTCGTGAAGGACGACCGCTACACCCGCGCCCTCGCCGGACCCGGCGCACCCCAGTGGTTGCGGTCCTCGTCGTCCCCAAGGACGATCGCCACACGGTCGCCGGAACGCATGCCGAGGCGGTGGCCGGCATTGCGATCCTCGGTCGCCCCGAAAGACGACCGCCACCGCGGTGAAGTTCCCCCAAGGCCGGGTAGTTAGCGTTTTCGCAGGTCACGCAAGTGGGGCTGGAGACCACGGTGTTGCGGCGTAGAGGCCGGGGCCGAGTTTGTGGATGAGGCCGCTGGCGGCCCACCGATTCAGTTGTCTGTACATGGTCTCCAGAGTGACGTCGCCGAAGTGGGCGGCGATGTCACGGGGCTGTCAAAGACGCGTGGGGTCTTCCTGGAGCAGGGCCAGGATGCGGTGTCGGCGCCGCGCGGCTGGGGCGGCGTGCCGGTCGTCCCGGGAGGCCGAGGGAAGTGCGGGTGAGTGATCCAGGGGTTCGAGGAGGACAGTGACGTTGAGGTGGGTGACGGTGCGGCTGGTGTCGGGGCGGCCGTCTTCGCGTCGCTCGCTGTAGAGGGACATCGGTGACTTGACCTTGCGGGTGCTGACCCGTTGCCGGCGGGACGGGAGCAGGCCGGTCAGGATCCGACGGCCGATCGTCCCGAGGAGAGTGTCCCGATCGGTGTCCGTCGTGACGATGCCGGTGGCCTGGATCACCTGGTCGCGGGCGGTGTGGAGCGTGATGCTGAAACAGCAGCGGTCCGGGTCGGTGCCGGGGAGGGACTCGGCGGCACCGACCATCACGGTGCGCAGGGCCTGATAGAGCGTGAGCAGTGACCACATCTCCTGCTCGATGCCTGCCGGGTCGCCCGAGCGGAGGTTGCGCCCGTTCATGATCGTGTGGCGGAGCGCGTAGTACGCGGATTCGTGTTCCCACCGCTGGTGATAGAGACCCACCAGCGCGGTGGCGGGGTAACGGCGGGCGTCGGTCAGGGTGGTGACCAGTCGGTAGGACCCGGTGAAGGACGTGCCGTCCGCGCAGGTCACGGCAATCTGTGCGTCGATGATCCGCACTTTCACGGTGCCGATCACCGACAGGTAGGAGCCGTCAGCGAGGCGGGTGAGGACCGGCGTGCGCCGGTTGCTGCGGAGCCGGCCCAGGACCTGGGCGCCGGTGTCGGTGACCTGCGCGAGGAAGGCGTTGCTGTCGAATCCTTTGTCCCACAGCACCAGCATGTCCGGCCGCAGCAGATGCAGCAGCCGGCCGGCGTAGCTTGTCTCGCCCTCGGCGGTGGGGCCGAACACCGCGCCGACCAGGGCCCGGGTGCCGGTCTCGACCAGCGTCATCAACTCCAGCGTCGGATAGCCATGGTGCGAAGTCCTGCCCAGCCAGGCCCCGTTCCGTTCGGAATCGGGCACCCTCAGCGAACTGCAGCCGTCGAATGACACCGTCCGGTACGGACCGAAACGCACACCTGTAGTCGTCGGCCGGGCCAGCAACCCGGCCAGCACCTCGAACAGCGCCCGCACCGGCGCGCTGCCGATCCGCCGGCGCAGGTCACGCAACGCCTTCGCCGACGGACAGACCACTGGCATCCCGGACAGACCCGCGGTCAGCTTGTCCCAGACGAGGCGATAGCCGACCTCGGGGAACAGGCACATCGCCAGCAAGAAGTAGACCCCGACCCGCGACGGGAGATCACGCAGCCGCTGCTGCACCGTCCTCGTCTCCGCAAGGACCGCGTCCACCAGCTCGAACGGTACGACGGCGGTCAGTTCCCCCAGATGCCCTGGAGCGAACCGGCCCGCGGCCACGGTGACCGTTCGGGTGATGGCCGTCAGCGCAGACGGCAGGACACAATGACGGGGCAAC
Organism: Streptomyces sp. NPDC048417; assembly: GCF_040651615.1. Lineage (NCBI taxonomy): Bacteria > Bacillati > Actinomycetota > Actinomycetes > Kitasatosporales > Streptomycetaceae > Streptomyces > Streptomyces sp. NPDC048417. The sequence continues at coordinate 7,288 of NZ_JBEZKI010000048.1, forward strand.
GGAGCTCCTTCGGGACAAGCTGTCTTGGTCGACTGCCTGTACCAACGAGCTCCGTTGCTCTACGTCGAGAATTCTTCAACTCCCCTTGCGTGACCTGCGAAAACGCTAACTACCCAGCCTTGGAAGTTCCCCCCGCGAACTGGACAGCGCGGGTTTACGCTGCCGGGACGAGGTTCTGCCTGAGCAAGGATCTCGTTTCGATCGGGGTGACGTACCCGTAGTCGGGGTGCCGACGGAGCCGGCTGCGGTTGTACTCGACCTCGACGTAGCGGAAAACGTCCGCCCGGGCGGCCTCGCGGGTCTCCCACGTGGTCGTCCCGATCTCCGCTTTCAGGATGGCGAACCAGCTTTCCGCGGCGGCATTATCGTAGCAAGAGCCGACACGCCCCATCGACTGCCTCATGCTCAACTTGCGTATTTCGCTGCGGAATTCGTCACTCGTGTACTCGCTGCCGCGATCCGTATGCATGACGCAACCCTGCTCCAGGTCGCCACGCCCGGCCGCCATCCGCAAGGCGGCGACCGGTAGTTCGGCGCGATGATGGTCGGCCATCGCCCAGCCGACCACCTCCCGCGTCGCGAGATCGATACAGGTCGCCAGATACAACTTCCCTTCCAGCGTGCTGAGTTCAGTCATGTCGCCGACGAGCCGCATCCCGGGCCGGGGCGCGGTGAAGTCCCGGCCGATCAGGTCGAGCGCGAACACCGCCCGCTTCGCCTGCCGGGTCAGGCCCCGCCGCCGGCGGCGGGTGATCCCGACGATCCGGTGCTTGCGCATCAGCCGCTCGACCTTCTTGGAGTTCACCACCCGCCCGGCCCGCCGCAGGGCGGCGTGGATCCGCGGGGCCCCGTAGGCACCGCGAGACCCGGCGTGAAGCACCCGGATCTCGCCCACCAGCACCTCCTCGGCCCGCTCCCGCACCGTCCGGGCCAGCCGTGACGCTCTGTGCGCGTAGTAGGTGGAACGGGGCACTCCCAGCACACGGCACAGAAAGGCAACGCTGTGACCGCAGGATTACCCTCCGATGCCTTCTCCGCATCGATGAAACGACACCGTGCCACGGTGTCTACCTCATCTTGTCCCGAGGGAAGAAGGCGGTCGCTTTTCCCAGAACCTCGATCGTGGCCTCCTGCTCGCGAACCTTCCGCCGCAGCCGGACCAGCTCCTCACGCTCCGCAGTGGTCAAAACCCCGGCAGGCCCCTCACCGCGGTCGACCTTCGCCTGCTTCACCCACCCCCGCAGCCCTTCCGGACTCACACCCAAATCCCTCGCGACCTCGGTGACCGTCTTCTCCGAGGACAACGCCAAGGCGACCGCGTCCCGCTTGAACTCGGCCGTCTACCGCTTACTCATGTTGCTCTTGCCGCTCACTACCTGTGACTGCTTCCTCCGGGACCATCCGTCCCAGTATCAAGCTGTCCGACCGGCAGGGGGAACCTCAGAGAGAGGATGGTTGCGATCCTCGGCCACCCCGGGAGGGCGACCGCCACCAGCTTGACCTGGTGTTAGAAGTCGGGGTTGCGAACCTCGGCCGCCGCAGAAGGCGACCGCTACTGTGTAGCGGCACAATCCACACCCGGCTCATGTCCCAGCTGCGATCCTCGGTTGCCCAGGAGGGCGATCGCCACAGCTGCGGATCATTGTCCCGGCTCGTGTGCTGCCGGTTGCCATCCTCGGACACATCGGAGAGTGACCACCGCTGCCGGGCACGGTCTCGGCATACCGGCCGAAGGAGTTGTTGCGATCCACCGTCGCCCCCGAGGGCAACCGCCACGCGCATGTCAGCCTTCTCGCAAGTGATCTTCTGGTCGTTGCAATCCTCGGTCACCCGGAGGACGACCGCGACGAGGGCTTGTAGTCGCTCGCCACCATGATCGCCGTGTTGCGATCCTCGGTTGTCTCAGAGGACGACCGCCACGAAGTCTGATGTTTCCCGTGTTCCATCCGGCCGGCTGTTCCGATCCTCGGCTGCCCTAAACATGACCACAACAGCCCCTCAACGTTCCAGACACCGAGATTCTCGTAGTTGCGATCCGCCTGTTGCCACTCACCGTACAGACCCCCGCCGGCCCGCGCGACGGGCCTCTCACTGTAGGGCGTCCGGGGACCGGCGGGGACTGCCGGCTCACTGCCACCAGCGACCGCGGAGTCGTCGTCGATCATCAGGACCCCACCATCCCGCAAGGCATCGACCGAGCGCCAGTCACTTGACATCCAGGCTCCACCCGCCCTCGCTGGAAGCGAGTCCGTTTGACAAGCCCGTGGTGTCGCATAGAGCCGAAAGGCACCCGTCAGCAGTGGGAGTCCCCTGGGACTTCCGGCTGCGTCAATGGACACGGCAGTGAAACATCCGAATGACCGCCTACCGCCGTCCGGCTCGGCGGCAACATAGCTCGGAAACGCCGGTTAGCCAAACCGGCGTTTCCGGAGACGATTAATGCGCCAACGTCCGCACCCGGACACAACCACAGATCGAAGCGAAGGCGCGTCGCCGCTTCCTGCTGGAAATCCGCCGCGCGTTCTCCGTTCGCGAACTGTGCTGTCCGTCTCTGGACTCTTCCGCAGATCCGTCTAGTGTTCCGTACTCCCCGGAGAACAGCCGCACTTGCCCAATGAACCGATAGCAACCATTGCCAACGCCGAACTGCATAGTAAGAAGGAGGCCGCAGCGGACCCTGCAGCTGCTCACCATCATGCCATCTCGCCTGATAGCCAAGCGGCTCTCCTCACCGGCGCCTGGTATTCGACCAGCGACCTTGCCGCCTGCCTGAGAGTGGACGCCTCAACCCTGCGCCGCTGGCGCACCGCCCAGCCACCCCAGGGGCCACCATTCGTCACGGTCTCGGAACGCGTCGTCATGTACAGCGCACTTGACGTCGAGGAATGGCTGCGCCACCGACGTACCGTCCCGGCCAAGGGACTCAATGGCCGATAAGACCAACGTTCCTGTCGGTGTCCGGCTCTCAACCGATATCGAATACCGCCCTGACCGCCCCACTCCGTATCGGGCGCGTGTCCGGTGGACCGATCCGACCAGCAAGCGCCGCCAGTCACTGTCCGAGGGAAAGGACAGCGAAGATGAGGCCCAGGAATGGCTCCAGGCCATCATCGAGGCCGCGCAGGCCGGACTGAGCCCATCGCTGGCCACCATGAAGCTCGCCGAATACGGCGAAGCGAACATGGACCTCGCCCTGCGCGGCCTGGAGTTGAAAACGCTGGACCCCTACCTGTCGGGGTGGCGGATGCGCGTGGTCCCCGCCCTGGGCCACCTCGCGGTGCGGATGATCACCAATGGCGTCGTCGACCGCACCGTGCAGAACTGGATCGCCGACGAGCACAGCCGCTCCACGGTGAAGAACACCATCGCCGTCCTGGTACGCGTCATGGAGCAGGCAGTCCGCGACGGCATCATCAATGTCAACCCCGCCCGGGTGACCGGCTGGCAGAAGCTCTACAAGCAGGCCGAGGACGAACTCCTCGACCCACGGGCGCTAGCCCTGCCCGACTGGGAGACCCTCGTCGCGCTGGCCGACGCGCTCGTTACCGCCTCCCACGACCAATACCGCGGCTGGGGAGACGTGGTCGTCTTCGCCGCATGCACCGCCGCACGGATCGGCGAGGTCTCAGGCTGCCGCGTCGGGGACATCGACACCAACCAATGGATCTGGACCGTGCGGCGCCAGACCACACCCGCGCCCGGCGGGCTGACCGACAAGGGCACCAAAGGCAAACGGGCCCGCAAGGTTCCCATCGTCGAGGAGATCCGTCCCCTCGTCGCCCAGCGCGTCCTGTCCGCCGGACCCAATCCCGACGCCCGCCTGTTCACCGGCCCGCGCGGCGGACGCATCTCCACAGCCGTCCTGCGCGACGCCACACACTGGGACGACGTGGTCACCAAACTCGGCTACGAACACCTGCGCCGCCACGACCTCCGGCACACCGGACTGACCTGGTTCGCCGACGCCGGAGTCCAAGTGCACGTCCTCCGCAGGATCGCCGGCCACGGCTCCCTGACCACCACTCAGCGATACCTGCACCCCGACGTACACAAGATCACGGCCGCCGGGGCGGCGCTCTCCGCACACCTCAGCGTGCTGCGCGCACCACGCTCACTGCCGAGCCCGATCGTCGTGACCCGCTGAACCCGGTCAAGGGCGCCGGTCCCCAACTGGTCCCCAAGAATGATCAAGGGCCGGTTTCGGAAGCCTCCGAAACCGGCCCTGACCTGCGACTGTCTCCAGTCGGGACGACAGGATTTGAACCTGCGACCCCTTGACCCCCAGTCAAGTGCGCTACCAAGCTGCGCCACGTCCCGGTGCCGTCTGACCTGGGATTTCCCTGGTCGAAACGCGCAAGGAAACAATACCGCACTCGGACCGGTGGTCGCGCACGGCTTTTGTCCGGGCGGAGTGCCGGCTCGACCTGGGGCCGCGGCGGTTCGGGCCGGTGCGGCGGGTTTCAGTCCGGGCCCGGCAGCCCCACCTCCGGATGGGAATCCAGGAGTCGGGGCGGGGCCGCCTGTCTCCAGGAGTCGGCGAGGATGTCGCGCAGCTCGGCCTCGTCCTCCAGGGCGGCGAGCCGCACTCGGACCCACGCGAACTGGGCCTCGTGATCGGCGATCCAGAACTTGTCCGGCTCGGCGAGCACCAGCTCGTCGCGCTCCTCCTTGGGGCAGCGCACGGCGATCGAGGTCTCGTTCTCGGGCAGCGTGGCGAACATCTTCCCGGCGACCCGGAACGTGGGCATGCTCCAGGCGATCTTCTCGCTGGTGTCCGGCAGGGACAGCGCGACACGGCGTACGTCTTCGGCTTCCGGCATGCCTGGAACCGTAGCGCCTGCCACTGACAGTCAGCTGGTCAGAGCACCGACGTGCTTGTAGTAGAGGGTCGTCGGCCGCAGCACCCCACCGGGGTCGGCCGCGTAGTCCGGGATGACTCCGGCGCGGGTCCAGCCGGCCGAGCGGTAGAGGTGCTCGGCGGGGCTGTCCGTCTCGGTGTCGAGGTGGAGCAGGGTGATACCGGCGGCGGTCGCCGCCTCTTCGGCGACGGTCAGTAGCCGTCTCCCGATGCCCTGGCCGCGGGCCTCGCGGTGGACCATCAGCTTCACCAGCTCGGCACGGTGCCGGCTGTTCGGCTTGTCGGGGTAGGGGAAGGCCAGGCTGACCGTGCCGACGACCCGGTCTCCGTCGTCCAGCGCCGCCCAGACCGCGAGCCGACCGGCGGCCACGGCGTCCAGCCGCCCCCGCCACCAGGCGACGGCCCGCTCCCGCTCGAAGGGCGCGAGGAAGCCGATGGACGCCCCGCCGTTCACGGTGTCGGCCAGCAGATCTGCCAACTCCCCCATCCGCTGATGCAGTTGATCCGCCCCGAGGCGCAGTGCCGTCATGGCCGCACCACCGCCAGGACATACCGCGTCTCCTCCGGCCCGGCGCACCGGAAGCGCGTCGGTCCCCACACCCGCAGCCGCAGGCAGTCCCCGGTGTCCAGGAGATGCTCGACCTCCTGCGCGGTCACCGCGAGCCTCCCGTCGAGCACCCAGAGGTGCTGCTCCAGGCCGGGCACCGGCGGACGGTCGTAGGCGATGTCCGCGCCGGCGGCCAGCCGGCCCTCGACGAGCTCGCCGCGCAGGCCGCCGTGCGGCGGCGACACGGACCGCCGCACGAAACCGGCGGCACGGTCCTCCCAGACCTGCTGTTCGGCCGCGCGCAGCACCGGCGCGGGCGCCGCCTCGACCTCGCTGAGCAGCTGGGACATGGTCCGCCCGTAGACGTTGCAGAGCCGGTTGAGGAGGGCGGCCGTGGCGCTGGTCTCGGCGCGTTCGGCCCGCGACAGGGTGGACTTGCTCACTCCGCTGCGCTCCGCCAACTCGCCCAGGGACCAGCCGTGTTCGGAACGCAGTTCGGCGAGGCGGCGGCCGAGGCGGGCATCGACGGGGTCGGGGGCGGGAGGGGGATCCGGGGCGAGGTCCAGGGCCGGATCGGGGGCGACCGTCTCGTCTCGCTTCACTTCCGGCTCCTGTTTCATATTCGGGACGATATCCCTGATATGAAACGCCAGCGTTAAGGAAGGCTCACGGCCGTGCCGCCTCGCCGAGCGCCTCCAGCACCGGGCGGATCAGCGGATGGCCTTCGGCTCCGCGCCGTACGGCCGCGAAGACGCGGCGGGTCGGGGCGATGCCGTCGACCGGGCGTACGACGACGCCGGTCAGGTCCATGCCGCGCAGGGCGGAGCGGGGGACGAGGGCCACGCCCGCGTCGGCCGAGGCCAGGGCCACCACGGCCCGGAAGTCGTCGGAGGAGTGTTCGAGGCGGGGCTGGAAACCGGCGCTCTCGCAGGCCAGGACGACCACGTCATGGCAGGGGTTGCCGGGGTAGGGGCCGATCCAGGCGTCCTTGGCCAGCTCGGCGAGGGGCACCTCACCGGCCCCGGCCAGGCGGTGGTGGAGCGGGACGACCGCGTCGAAGGGCTCGGCGTACAGGGAGACGTGGGTGAGCCGGGGGTCGTCGGCGGACGGCGCCCCTCGGTACTCGACGGCGACCGCGACATCGACCTGCCGGTCCAGGACCATCGGCAGGCTGGCGTCGCCCTCGGCGTCCTGGACGCGGATGCGTATGCCGGGGGCGGTGCGGGCGAGATGGGCCACGGCCGGCGCGACCACCTGCGCGATGCCGGTGGCGAAGGCGGCGACGGTGACCGTGCCGGCCTCGCCCGAGCCGTAGGCGGCGAGTTCGGCCTCGGCGCGCTCCAGTTGGGCGAGGACCGCGTTGGTGTGGCCGAGGAGGATCTCACCGGCCGGGGTGAGCCGTACGCCCTTGGCGCTGCGCTCGACCAGTCGGTGGCCGGTCTCCTGCTCCAGGGCCGCCAGCTGCTGCGAGACGGCCGAGGGGGTCAGATACAGCGCGGCGGCAGCCGCCGTCACCGTGCGGTGGTCGGCCACCGCACGGAGGATGTGGAGCCGCCGCGCCTCGATCATGGCTCGATTATTGCAATATGTCCGGGGTGCTCGGGCCGCTCAGGCCGCCAGTTCCGCCCGGGCCGCCACGAAGGCGTCCACCGCGCGGTTGACGTCGTCCGTCGAGTGGGCCGCGGACAGCTGCACCCGGATCCGGGCCTGGCCCTGCGGCACCACCGGATACGAGAAGCCGATCACGTACACGCCCCGCTCCAGCAGCAGCTCGGCCATCCGCGCGGCCCGCGACGCGTCGCCGATCATCACGGGGGCGATGGCGTGGTCGCCGGCGAGGATGTCGAAACCCTCCTCGGTCATCCGGCGGCGGAACAGCGCGGTGTTCTCGGCGAGCCGGACCCGCAGGTCGTCCGCGGACTCCAGCAGGTCGAGGACCTTCAGCGAGGCCGCCGCGATCACCGGGGCGAGGGTGTTGGAGAACAGGTAGGGGCGGGAGCGCTGGCGGAGCAGGGCGACGATCTCGGCGCGGGCCGCGACATAGCCGCCGGAGGCGCCACCGAGGGCCTTGCCGAGGGTGCCGGTGATGATGTCGACGCGGTCCATGACGCCGTGCAGCTCGGGGGTGCCGCGACCGGACGGGCCGACGAAGCCGACGGCGTGCGAGTCGTCGACCATGACCATCGCGTCGTAGCGGTCGGCGAGGTCGCAGATCTCGCGCAGCGGCGCCACATAGCCGTCCATGGAGAAGACGCCGTCGGTGACGACCAGCCTGCGCCGGGCGCCCTGCGCCTCCTTCAACTGGCTTTCCAGGTCCGCGAGATCGCGGTTGGCGTAGCGGAAGCGGCGGGCCTTGGAGAGACGGATGCCGTCGATGATCGAGGCGTGGTTGAGGGCGTCGGAGATCACCGCGTCCTCCGGGCCGAGGAGGGTCTCGAAGACACCGCCGTTGGCGTCGAAGCAGGAGGAGTAGAGGATCGTGTCCTCCTGGCCTAGGAAGCCGGCGAGGCGCGCCTCCAGTTCCTTGTGGACCTCCTGGGTGCCGCAGATGAAGCGGACGGAGGCCATGCCGTAGCCCCAGCGGTCCAGGGCCTCGTGGGCGGCGGCGATCACCTCGGGGTGGTCGGCGAGGCCGAGGTAGTTGTTGGCGCAGAAGTTGAGCACCTCGCCGGGGCGGCCGCCCGCGGTCACGTTGACGGTCGCGGACTGCGGGGTGCCGATGACCCGCTCGGGCTTGTGCAGGCCGGCGGCGCGGATCTCGTCGAGGGTGGCGCGCAGGTCGTCGCGCACGGAGTCGAACATCATCAGTCCTTGGTTGTCGTCAGAGGGTCCAGTCGAGGATGACCTTGCCGCCACGGCCGCTCGCGGCGTCGGCGAAGGCCGCCTCGAAGTCGCGGTACCCGTAGCGGCCGGTGATCACGGGGGCGAGGTCGAGTCCGCCCTCCAGGAGGACGGACATCGCGTACCAGGTCTCGAACATCTCGCGGCCGTAGATCCCCTTGATGGTGATCATCGAGGTGACGATCCGGGCCCAGTCGACGGGGAAGTCCTGGGCGGGCAGGCCGAGCATGGCGATACGGCCGCCGTGCGTCATGTTGGCGATCATGTCCTGCAGCGCCTCGGGGCGGCCGGACATCTCCAGGCCGATGTCGAAGCCCTCGCGCAGCCCCAACTCCCGCTGTCCGTCGGCGATCCGGGTCTGCGACACGTTCAGCGCGAGGCTCACGCCGATCTTGCGGGCGAGGTCGAGGCGTTCCTCGCTGATGTCGGTGATCACGACGTTGCGGGCGCCCGCGTGCCGGGCCACGGCGGCGGCCATGAGACCGATCGGCCCTGCCCCGGTGATCAGGACGTCCTCGCCGACGAGCGGGAAGGAGAGCGCGGTGTGCACGGCGTTGCCGAACGGGTCGAAGATCGCGGCGACGTCGAGGTCGACGGGGACGCGGTGCACCCAGACGTTGCCGGCGGGCAGCGCGACGTACTCGGCGAACGCGCCGTCGCGGCCGACGCCGAGGCCGACCGTGGCCCGGCACAGATGGCGCCGTCCGGCCAGGCAGTTGCGGCACTTGCCGCAGACGAGATGCCCTTCGCCGCTGACGCGGTCGCCGACCTTGATGTCCACGACGTCGCGGCCGGTCCCGACGACCTCGCCGACGAACTCGTGCCCGACCACCAGGGGCGTGCTGATCGCCTGCTGGGCCCAGCCGTCCCAGGCCCGGATGTGCAGGTCGGTTCCGCAGATGCCGGTCCGCAGCACCTTGATCAGTACATCACCGGGTCCGACCGCGGGCTCCGGCACGTCCGCGAGCCACAGCCCGGGCTCCGCCTTCTGCTTGACCAGCGCCTTCAACGCTACGGCTCCTGTGCGTGAGGTCCCGGCCGCGGGCACGCCGAAGCGTCCCGCGGCCGGGGAGGGGGGTGGAATCGCACAGCAATCTGCCGTACCCGAGTGCCTCGGGTCCATCGAGGATTTCTTAACCGCCGCCACAGCTCCGCTTCACGCCCGCACGGCTGCTACACGCCCGCACGGCGCTGCGCGCCGGCTCTAGTCGAGGCGGGACACCTGGTAGTGGCTGATGTACCAGTCGTCGCCGGCCCGGGTCACGAGGACCGAGAGCTTGACGTCCAGCGGGGGCCGGTCCGTGAAGGAGAACTCGACGGCCAGGTAGCCGAGGACGACGCCGTCGGCGGGCCGCCGGGTCTCCAGGACCCGGTACTCGGCCTTCATGCCGAGGGGCTGGGAGTCGTAGTACGCGGCGACACCCTCCCGTCCGACGCTGTAGGGGTGCAGTCCCTGGAAGACGGCGTCCTCGGTGAACTGGGCGGCGACGCCCTCGGGTCGGTGTGCGTCGACGGCCGCCTTCCACCGGTCGAGCACCCCGCTCAGGATCGCCGTGTCGCCCGTCGTGGTGGTCATGTCCACTCCTTGGTAGGTGATCTGACGCGCTGTCAGTGTCCGGCGCTCATACCGCCGTCGACGTGCAGGATCTCGCCGGTGACGAACGGCGCGGTCTCCAGGAAGAGCACGGCCTCGACGATGTCGCTCACTTCACCCATCCGGCCGACCGGGTGCAGGGCCGCGAGGTACTCGTGGGTCTCGTCCGGGTGCATGGGGGTCTTGATGGTGCCGGGCGACACCGCGTTGACCCGGATGCCGCGGGTGGCGTACTCGATCGCCAGGGACTTGGTCGCGGACTGCAGACCGCCCTTGGTGAGTGAAGCCAGGACGGAGGGGACGCGGGCGTCCGCGTTGTCGACCAGGCTGGTGGTGACGGTCACGATGTGTCCACCGCCCTGGGCGAGCAGATGCGGCAGCGCCCGCTGGGTGAGGTGGAAGAAACCGTCCATGTTGATGCCGGTCACGGTGGCGTAGTCGGCGGCCGTGTAGTCGGTGAAGGGCTTCGCGACGAAGATGCCCGCATTGTTGACGACGGTGTCGATACGCCCGAAGCGCTCGACGGCAGCGGCGACGACCCGCTCGGCGGTCGCCGGGTCCGCGATGTCGCCCTGCACGGTCAGGACGTTGGCGTCGTCGGCGGGGGCGATGGTGCGCGAGGTGGCGACAACGGCGTAGCCGAGCTTGCGGTAGCCCTCGACGAGGGCGGCGCCGATGCCCTGCGAGGCGCCGGTGACGATCGCGACCTTCTGGTTCTGTGCGTTCATGGTGACCTTCTCCGTAGTGGCTGACCGGTACTAGCCGACCGGTCGACTATTTGGAAGGTAGGTCGGGTCGATCGGAAGGCGCCAGGATCAGTTTCCTTCCGACTGGGAGTCGCTGCCTCTCAGCGCAGCTCAGCCCGGGAGCGCGTACGGGTCGTCAGCGGGCAGCCAGGCGTCCTCGGCGTGGATACCGAGGTCGCCGGCGCCGTCGCACAGGGCGTCGACGGCGGCCAGGACTCCGGCGCGGTCCTCGCTCTCCCGCCGGACCAGGGACCAGGTCCAGTACACCTTCGGCGCGACGATCTCCCGGCGGACCAGGTCGGGCGGGAGCGGAACGGTCTGTCCCTTGGGCGAGTTGAGGACCGGACGGGTGCAGCGGCGGACGTGGTCGAAGAAGGCGGGGCCGGTGATGGCGCCGTCGGAGATGCGCACGGCACGGGCACCGACGGCCTGCGTCAGCTCCTCTGCGTACACGTTCCAGGAGGCCCAGGAGGTGATGTCGTCGTCGATGAGGACGTCGGTGTCCCGGGCCGCCAGATCGCTGGTGTCGGTGCCCTTCGCGACGGCGTACAGCCGGTCGGCGCCGAGCAGCCGGGCCCGCAGCCCGAGCCGCTTGAGGTCCTCGGTACGCACCCAGCACACGGCGAGGTCCAGACTGCCGTCGGCGACCCGGGCGGCCTGGGTGTGGGAGGGGGCGACCCAGGCGTCCACATGCACCCGGGCCACCGCGGCCGTCCGCCTGGTCAGGTCCGGGGGAAGCCAGTTGACGTAGCCGAGCCGTACCGACTGCGAACCCGACAGCCGTCCGGCCCGGAGCTTGAGGTCGTCGGCCCGCTCCAGCAGGGCCCGGGTGTCCGGCAGCAGGGCGGCGCCGGCCGGGGTGAGCGAGACCGAGCGGCGGTCCCGGTCGAACAGCCGGACGCCCAGGTCCCGTTCGAGTGCCTTGATCTGCTGGGAGAGCGAGGGGCCCGCGATGAGCAGCCGCTCGGCGGCCCGGCCGAAGTTCAGTTCCTCGGCGACCGCGACGAAGTAACGCAGCTGACGCAGTTCCACGCGCGCCATGCTACGCGCGCTGGGAGGCCGCGCCTCCCAGCAGCTAGGCAGCCGGTCGTGGCACCGGCGCTGGTGACGGGAGCACGATGAACCTCACCGAGAGCGGAGGGAGCACGTCGTGCGAGAGTTCCTGGTCGAGATCACCACCACCGTTCCCGAGGGCACGGGCCAGGAGGAGGTCGACCGGCGGCGGGCCGCGGAGGCCGTCCGCGCGGGGGAACTGGCCGCGACCGGCCAGCTGGCCCGACTGTGGCGCCCGGTGGGCGAGTTGCGCAGCATCGGCGTCTGGTGTGCCACCGACGAGGAGGAACTCCACGAGAAGGTGCTCGGCACCCTGCCGCTGCGCCCGTGGATGACGGCGACCGTCACCCCGCTGGAGTCCCACCCCAACGATCCGGGCCGGGCCGACGGCACCCGATGACCACCGCATCCCCCTGGACCCATGTCGTCAGGGCGGGCGCCGCGCTCGCCGCGGGTATGGGAGTCGGCCGGTTCGTCTACACCCCGATCCTGCCCCTGATGCAGGCCCGGGCGGGCCTGTCCGCCGGTGCCGGGGCGAACCTGGCCACCGCCAACTACGTCGGCTACCTGGTCGGCGCGCTCGCCGGCACGCTGGTCCCCGCGCTGGTCCGGTCCCGCACCGTGCTGCGCGGCTCCCTGCCCCTGCTGACCGCCACGCTCGCCGCGATGCCCCTCACCCACAGCACCGCGGTGTGGGGCGTGCTGCGGCTGCTGGCCGGGGCGGCGAGCGCCCTGGTCTTCGTCGTCGCCGTCGCCTCTCTGCTGCACCATCTGCGGGAGCACCCGGCGCACCTGCCCGGCTGGGCCTTCGGCGGCGTGGGCGCCGGAATCGCACTGTCCGGTCTGCTGGTGCTGGCCCTGCGGTCCGTCGCCGACTGGCGGGCCGCCTGGTGGGCCGCCGCCGCGCTCGCCGGGGCGCTGACCGCGGCCTCGTGGAAGCTACGGCCCGAGGATGCGCCCGCCGCCCCGGTGCCCGGGAGCCGGGGCACGGCCCGGACCCGCCGCTGGTTCGGCGCCCTGTTCGTCAGCTACTTCCTGGAGGGCGTCGGCTATATCGTCGCCGGTACCTTCCTGGTCGCGGCGATCGGCCAGGGCTCCCCCGGCTGGGTGGGCAGCGGCGCCTGGGTGCTGGTGGGGCTGGCCGCCGTACCGTCCTCGGCACTGTGGGCCCGGCTGGGGCGCCGGTGGTCCCGTCCCGGCCTGCTGCTCACCGCGCTCACGGTCCAGGCGGTCGGTATCGCCCTGCCCGCGGTGACCGGGAGTACGGCCGCAGCCCTCGGCTCGGCGGTGCTGTTCGGCGCCACGTTCCTGGGCGTCAGCACCCTGGCCCTGGCCACGGGGGCTCATCTGCGCTTCCCGCGCTCCGTGGCCCTCCTGACCGCCGGATACTCCGTCGGCCAGATCCTGGGGCCGCTGGTCGTCGCCCCGCTGTTGCGCCACGGCTACCACCAGGCCCTGCTGCTGGCCGCCGCGCTGGTCCTCGCCGCGGCCGCGGCCGCCGCCGTGCTGCGAATCGGCTTCCCGCACCACATGGGCGGCGACCTCACAGCGCCGATACGACAAGGGCAGCGGGCCGAGGCCACACACACCTAGGGCGTGCATCGAGAGTGGACTCGACCGTGAGGTGATCTTGGATCGTGCGCCGAAGTTCGACCCGCAGGACCACAGAGCCCGGCACGCGGCCAAGTGCGGCATCGATCACCGTAAGAGACACCGCGCCGTGGCGAGCCGGTACGACAAGCCTGCGGTCCGCCACGAGGCGACCGTCCTCGTTGGGGCCCTCAACGAGTGGCCATGACCGGCCACGTCACGCCGGCGCTGCGTAACAGCGGACGGCCACCGTCTGGCTCGGGCTCCACTGCTGCTCGACTGTGGCCATCAGCTCCCAGCCCAACCGCTCGTACAGGGCTGCCGCGGCGGTATCGGATGTGACGACGTCGAGCACCGGATGCAGGCCATGACGCCGCGCTTCCTCCACCGCGCGGCCGATCAACAGTGCACCGATCCGGTGTCCCCTCGCATGTGGGGAAACGAACAGCCTGCTGACCACGGCGGTCATGTCCCGCGTCGCCCCGTTCCGCTCGCTCCACAACATCGGAGCCAGATCGCCTTCGCCGCCCTGCGACAAACTGACATGCCCGACGAGGCGGCCTTCGCGTTCGGCGACCCAGGAGCCCAGCAGGGGACCGCGTGACAGCCACTCGCCGGGCTCATCGGGCCAGTTCACCGGATAGCCATCGCGCGCATGAACCTCGGCGAGGACCCGCACGCACTCCTCGACATCGCCATCGGTCCTCTGCCGGACGCCATGGCTCCGCCTCTCAGCAGGCACCCCGGAGCTCTCGATGTTCACTCAGGAATGGAAACACAGGCCACGGAGTCATAACCAGCCGCTTTCGATACACGCCCCAGCAGAAGACCGCCTGTTAGGTCGCCGGCACGCCGAGCAGTGCCCGGCAGTTCTGCCACATCGGGCTGAGCCGCCGGGTGTTGTTGTACAGCTTGGCGAACATCACCTGGCCCTCCAGCTGGGCCACCACCGCCCGCGCCGCCTCCCTGGTGTCGGTCACGCCGACCTCGCCGCGCTCGCGGGCCTCGCCGATGACCGACTCCACCATGCCGACCTGCGCGTCGAAGATCTCCTGCAACCGCCCGCGGACCGCCTCGGTCTGGTTGCTCAGCTCCAGAGTGAGGTTCCCGAACAGACAGCCCGCCACCGTGCCGCAGCCCTGCTGGACGGCGCGCTGACCGGCCTCCGTCTCCTCGAACAGCCGCCGCAACCTCTGGAGCGGCTCCGCCTCGCCGGTCAGGGCCCGCGTCCAGTCGCGTTTCTGGGCCTCCCAGTGCTCGTCGACGACGGCGAGCGCGAGGGCCTCCTTGGACTCGAAGAAGTAGTAGAAACTGCCCTTCGGCACCCCGGCCGCCTTGCAGATCTCGGCCACCCCGAGCGTCGAGTACCCGCGCCCCTCGATCAGCGAGCGGGCAGCGTCGAGGATCTTCCGCTTGGCGTCACTGGTGCGTCCCATACCACCAGCGTACGGAGGTACTCGACCGGTCGGCTAGCGAGGAAACCGTTCCCCTCGTCACAGCAGCGGGAGCCCGTCCGCCTCGCGTCGCTCGATGCGGGCCACCAGCTCCGCCGCCGACGACTTGATGGCCTCCAGACCGGCCCGGCCCCAAGGCCGTGGCTCCACGTCGACCACACACACCGTGCCGAGCACCGTCCCCGTACTGTCGATGAGCGGGGCACCCAGATAGGAACGGACGCCGAACTCGTCGACGACCGGGTTGCCCGCGAACCGCGGGTAGTCGCAGACGTCCTCCAGGACCAGCGCCTTGCGCCGGACCACCACATGGGGGCAGAACCCATGGTCGCGGGCCAGCTCACGGCCCAGCACCGGCGTGGTCCCGTCCGGCTTCACCACCGGCGGCGGCACGGCCGGCAGGTGCAGGCCCGCGAAGAACTGCCGGTTCTCGCCGATGAAGTTGACCATGGCGTACGGCGTCCCGGTGACCTCGGCGAGCCGGTCCGCATAGGCGTCCAGTCCGGGGTCGGGGCGTTCACCGAGGCCCAGCTGGCCGAGACGCCGGGTACGTACAGGCACCTCCTTGTCCTCCGGCGTGAGCAGCAGACGACCTGCCGGGCGCGACGGGTCGTACCTCATGGGCGGGCTCCGTCGCTGTGGACGTGGGTCATATATGGGCTCCGTGAGGTGTGTATGGGGTTCACATGTGGGCGCCGTGGCTCGGCGCGGAGACCGGAGCGTGGGCGATGAGATGGCGGACGAGGGTGAGCAGGGTCTGGACGCCGGAGCTGGAGATACGGGCGTCGCAGCGGACGACCGGGACCTCCGGGTCGAGGTCGATGGCGGCGCGCACCTCCTCTGGGTCGTAGCGGTAGGAGCCGTCGAACTCGTTGATGGCGACGATGAACCCGAGGCCGCGCTCCTCGAAGAAGTCGACGGCCGCGAAGCAGTCCTCCAGGCGGCGGGTGTCGGCGAGGATGACCGCGCCGAGCGCGCCCTCGGACAGCTCGTCCCACATGAACCAGAACCGCTCCTGCCCGGGCGTTCCGAACAGGTAGAGCACATGTTCGGGGTCCAGGGTGATGCGGCCGAAGTCCATGGCCACGGTCGTCTCGACCTTGTTCTCGATGCCGTCGAGATTGTCGGTCGCGGCACTCACCGTGGTGAGGAGTTCCTCCGTGGACAGCGGCGCGATCTCGCTGACCGCACCCACGAAGGTGGTCTTGCCGGCCCCGAACCCACCGGCCACCAGGATTTTCAGCGCGGTGGGGAAGGGGTCACAGCTGTCGTCGTAGTCCATCGAGCACTGCCTCCAGAAGAGACCGGTCAGTGGGGTTGTGGTGGAAAACGGGGGGCTTGGCAGTCAGCGCCCCGCAGTCGACGAGGTCGGAGAGCAGCACCTTGGTGACCACGGCGGGCAGCTTGAGGTGCGCGGCGATCTCGGCGACCGAGACGGGTGCGCGGCAGAGGTCGAGCGCCTGCGCGTGCTCGGGGCCGAGGTAGCCGAGGGGGGTGGCCCCGGTGGCCATCACCTGCGACATCAGGTCGAAGGCGATGCTGGGCTCGGTGCGGCCGTTGCTGACCGTGAACGGGCGCACCAGGCGTCCGGCCGCATCGTCCAGCCATGGCCCGTCGCCGGCTGCCGCCACCCTCAAGGCCTCATCGCCGTGGGTTCGACGGCATGCTGCCGGGGCGCGGTGACGAGGTACGGGCGGACGCTCTTGACCAGCATCGCCATCTCGTAGCCGAGGACGGCGGCGTCGGCCTCGCGGCCGGCCAGCACGGCGAGGCAGGTGCCGGAGCCGGCGGTGGTGACGAACAGCAGCGTCGAGTCGAGTTCGACGACGACCTGACGGACGTCCCCGCCGTCGCCGAAGCGGACGCCCGCGCTGCGGCCGAGCGAATACAGGCCGGAGGCGAGCGCCGCCATGTGGTCGGCGCTGTCCGGGTCGAGGCCGTGGACGGACTTCACCAGTCCGTCGCAGGACAGGAGCACCGCGCTGGTGGTGTGGGGTACGCGCTGGACGAGGCCGCTCATCAGCCAGTCGAGGTCGGATACCTGGGCGGTCGGCGCATCGCTCGCCATGGTGGATCGACTCCTTGGGGTACGAAGGTCCGCGGGAGCGGTGGGGGTGGGGGTAGGGGTGGAAACGGTGCGGGTCATCCGGCCGGTGCGCTCCCGTCGGGCCGGGCGGTGAATTCGGAGGTGTGCACCGGGCGCAGGGCCGGGGAGTGCGACTGGGGTCGGGACGAGGGCTGGGGGTCGACCGGGACCCCTTGTGCCCGGCTCACGTGTGCCGGTGCCGTGTGGTCCGAGGCCAGGTGTGCAGGAACCGAGTGCAGCGGGCCCATGTGGTCGGAGACCCGGTGGTCGGGGCCCAGGTGGTCCGAAGCCATACGGTCCGAACTCAGGCCGTCCGAGACCACGTGGTCCGACGCCGAGGGATCCGACGCCATGCGGCCGAGGGCCGACTGGTCCGGGGCTGTGTAGTCCGAGGCGGTGTAGTCCGGAGCCATGTGGCCGCCGGCCTCCCTGTGTGCCGCCTGGATGTGGGCGGCGCCCATAGGTGTGGCCTCCAAGTGCGTGACGTCCACGTGCGTGGCATCCATACGCGTGACGTCCATATGCGTGACGTCCGCATGTGTGGCGTGGGATGCGCTGCTCGCCGCGTCCCCGGGCCCCTCGCCGGACCTCGTCACGCGGGATCCGCCGTCGACGCCCATGTCGTTCGCGCCCATGTCGGCAAGACCCATGTCGGCAACGCCCACACCGGTCAGCCCGTTATAGAAGGTCTCTCCCTGTGCCCCGCCCATGGACTCGCCGCCAGTCGGCTCCGTCTGGGTGGCCTCCAGATGCTGCTGGGCCTCGGCGAGACCGATGCCGCGCTGGAAGGCGGCCATCAGGCCGGGGTCGTGTCCGGCCGGCACCTCGTTGTCCTGACGGGGTGCCGGGCCTCCGCGGAGCTGCGGGACGATGTGCTCCTGGGCGCGGCGCCGCGGCAGTTGGGGTTTGCCCATGGTGCCGCGCACCGCTCCCCCGCGCGGGACGGGCGGGGCACCGGCGTGCTCGGCGACCGCGGGCCGGTCCTCGGGTCGGATGCCGGGCAGCGCCTCGGCGGGGTTGGGCCGGGTCTCCTGGGTGCCGCGTACCGGCAGCGGCGCGGGGGCGCCCCCGTGCTGCGCGTGGCGACGCCGCCCGCCGCCGGTGGCCTGGGCCGGTCCCTGCTGCGGCACGGGCCGCCGGTCCGCCGACGCACCGCCCGGGGCGGCCGCCCGGCCCGCGGCTCCCGCGTTCGGCCCGGCGGCGCCGCCGTGGGCGCCGGCCGGCGTCCCGGTGGCGTCGGACGGCCGTGCGGCCCCGGCACCCGGCGCACCGCCCGGCGCCCCCTGCGCTCCGCCCCCGGCCCCGGCGTCGCGCGGCTGCGGCACCGCCCCCGGTGCCCCCGGTGCCGTACCCAGCAGGCCCTGCGGGACGACGAGGACGGCCTGGACGCCGCCGTAGATGTTGGTCTGGAGGCGGACGTTGATGCCGTGGCGGCGGGCGAGCTGGGAGACGACGAAAAGGCCGATGCGGCCGTCGGCCAGCAAGCTGGCGACGTTGACCTGGTCGGGGTCGGCGAGCAGGGCGTTCATCTTGGACTGTTCGCCGACCGGCATGCCGAGTCCGCGGTCCTCGACCTCGACCGCGAGGCCGGAGGTGACGAGATTGGCGCGGAGCAGCACCTGGGTGTGCGGGGCGGAGAACACCGTCGCGTTCTCGACGAGTTCGGCGAGGAGGTGGATGACGTCGGCGACGGCGTGCCCGCGCAGTTCGCCGTCGATCGGCGGGACGAGTTTGACCCGGGAGTACTGCTCGACCTCGGCGATGGCGGAGCGCAGCACCTCGGTCATGGAGACGGGGTTGCTCCACTGCCGCCGGGACACGGCGCCGCCGAGCACCGCGAGGTTCTCGGCGTGCCGCCGGATGCGGGTGGCCAGGTGGTCGACGTGGAAGAGGCCCTTGAGGAGGTCCGGGTCCTCGATCTCGTTCTCCAGCTCGTCGAGGATCGAGATTTCTCGATGCACGAGAGACTGAAGCCGTCGCGCCAGGTTGACGAAGACCTCCAGCTTCTGTTCGCTGCCGGCCTGGCTGGAGAGCTGGGCCGCCTGCACGACGGCGGTGACGGCGCCGTCGTGCGCGCGGGACAGGTCGGCGGCGAGCAGCTCGAAGTCGTCGGCGTCCTCGGGCGCTCCACCGCGCGGCTTGGGCGGGGGCGGGGTCTCGCCGCGGCGCAGCGCGTCGACGAGGGCCAGCAGATCGGCCTCGCCGCGGGCGGCGTTGCGGCGCAGGACGCCGACGCGTTCGCTGACCGAGCGGGCGGCGCGGCCCGCGGCCACTACGGCGATCACGATGCCCGCGGCCGTCACCGAGACCGCTCCGGTGAGCACGGCCAGCAGGGTGAGGCTGGGCCGGGCACCGGTGGAGCGGACGGTGAACAGGACGGCCGCGCAGCCGCTGAGCGCCACCGCGACCGGCGGCAGCACGGCGAGGCGCATCAGCTGAGGCCGTATGTGGGTCTCGGGCAGCGCGGGAACGGGTCGGGCGACCGGACGTCCGTGCCGACCGCCCTCACGGCGGTCGGCGCGGGCGGCCGGTGCACGGAGGTGAGACATCTGCGTCCTCGTACTGGTCCGTCGGGCCTGAAGTGCTCGCGCGTGCCGCGCGAGGTGGGCATGCGCCATCGCGGTGCCGGCCGAGGGGACCGCAAAAGAATTCGGCCCCGTGTCGCCCGACGGACACTCACAGTAGTCGCCAACGCATCATGTGCGGTGGGCAGTTGACAAAGTCCCCCGGAGATGGTCCTGCTCTGGTATGAGCCATCGCACTCAAGACCGATAATCCCCTCGCCGCCTCGCTCCTGAACGACCACCGACCGATCTGAGCTGCTCAAAAACGGTCACAAGGAGAAAGGGAGGACCGGAGCGGCCGGCGCACCGCACCCCTTGCCGGCCGTCCGCCCGCACGCCCGTGGCGGGCCCGGCGGGATATCCCGGCAGCCTGCCGCACCCTCGCCATCACCCCCCAGAACATCACCCACGGTGACCTCCTCCCTCTCGGACGCCGTGTGTCCTCTCCCGCGGAGGGCCGTCGTGCCGGTCGGCGTCCGTCACCGCCTCGGCCACGGCCCGCGTCCGGTCCGGGCGGCTCAGGACGTCCGCGCTGTCGACGAACTGGTCCACCGCGCCGACGGTCGGCAGCTCCCGTATGCCGGGGGCCCTGATCCGGGCGACGAGGGCCCGGGCGAAGCGGTCGGCGCGCAGCACCCGAAAGGGCCGGGAGTGGTACGGGCGGGCGGCCGGGTCGACCCGGTCGGTGAGTTCCAGTTCGTTGTGCAGATGGGCGACGATCTCGTACGCGTGTACCAGGTGCCGCTCGCGGGCGTGCCAGTCCGTGGCGGCGAGAGCGGCGGTGAGCACGGGGGTGAGCCGAGGGGCCGCGGGGGTCCGGGCGAAGGCGCTGCCGAGCCACTTGCCGTAGGGCGGGTATCGCCGGTCCATCAGCAGGCAGAGCCGCATGAGGTCGCGGACCAGGCGGGCGGCCTCGACGGCGGAGCCGAGTTCGTCGCCGACCTCGCCGCAGCGGCCGACGAAGGCCTCCTCCTGGGCTATGCGCTGCCACTGGCAGGCGAGTACATGGAGCCAGAGGTCATGGGGGTACCAGCCCAGGGCGGCCCGGGCCGGGGAGAGCGTGTGGAGGCCGTCGTGGAACACGGCGCCGCCGGTGGCCTCGGCGAGGAGCTGGGTGGGGGTGGCGAGCCAGTCCGCCGCAGTGACACCGGAGGCCGGGTCGAAGCCGAGGACGTCGCGGAACCAGGAGGAGACACCGGTCACTTCGACCCGGTGGTGCACGCGGCCGTCGGTGACCCGCATGACCCGGACGTCCCGGTCCCCCGTTGCGGCGAAATGGGTGGGCCAGCCGTGAAAGGTCTTCGGGAGGTGTTCGGCGAGCACATGTCTGATCCGCCCACCGTGGCGGGACACGTCGTGGGGGTGCAGAAAGAGCTGGAGGCGCGGGCCCCACTCGTGGTCGGCGGAGCGTTCGGTGTCGTAACCGAGGACTTCGGAACCCGGGCCGACCCGGGCCGCCGAGTGCGGAACGCCGGGAGCGGCCTCCTCCAGCAGCGAGCGTACGGCCTCGGTGTAGAAACGCCGGGACAGCTCAAGTCCCGGTAAAAAAGCAGGGGTTGGCATATGTGCATGACTCATGCCAGTGCCCCTGCCCAGGTTGTGCAGGGGCATGCACGCCACTTTCACGTCACCGTCACACCGGCGGCGCCGTCACTTCACAAGATCGTCCGCGTCCGGCGTCACCGCTTCGCCGGCCAGGTCGAGGTGCTGCCGCCCGGCTTCGCTCCGCGGCTGGACGGCAGGGCGCCACGACCGGGCGATCGGCGCCGACACCTCGCGCCACCAGGGTTCGGCGGGCAGCTTCCCGGACGGCTCGAAGGGCTCACCGGCGCGCGGCAGCGCCACCGCCTGGCCCGCCCCGTCGCCGGCGTCCTTGGTCCACTCCCCCGGCTCGGCCCAGGCGTGCGGGGCGAGGTTGAAGGTGCCCCAGTGGATCGGCAGCAGCACCCCGTGCGGGCCACCGCCCTGCAGGTCCAGGTGGGCTCGCACGCCTTCCTCGGGCGTCATGTGTATGTCGGGCCAGAACTCGCTGTACGCACCGATCTGGATCATCGTCACGTCGAACGGCCCGTGGTCGGCGCCGATGTCCTTGAAGCCCTCGAAGTAGCCGGTGTCACCGCTGTGGTAGATCCGGTGCCGCTCGCCCGCGACGACCCAGGACGCCCACAGGGTGTGCTGGGTGTTGCGCAGCCCCCGGCCGCAGAAGTGACGGGCGGGGGTGGCCGTCAGGGTGAGCCCGCCGACCTTGGTCTCCTCGTGCCAGTCCAGCTCGCGCAGCCGGTCGGCGGAGACGCCCCAGTGTTCGAGGTGGGCGCCGACGCCGAGCGGCACCGCGAAGAGGGTGTCCGTGCCGGCCAGCGCCTTGATGGTGGGCAGGTCGAGGTGGTCGTAGTGGTCGTGCGAGATGACCACCACGTCGACCGGGCCGAGCGCGGCCAGCGGGAGCGGCACCGGATGCAGCCGCTTGGGTCCGGCGAACGGGAACGGGGAGCAGCGCTCGCCCCAGACGGGGTCGAACAGGACGCGGTGCCCGTCGATCTCCGCGAGCACACTGGAGTGCCCCATCCATGTCACCCGCAGCCCGCTCGGGGCGGGCCGGGCGAGGTCGGCGACCGTGGTGGCGTGCACCGGGACGGTGCCCCGGGGAGCGCGGCGGGCCCGCTGCTCCTTCTCGAAGTAGATCTTCGCGAAGTCCACCATCGAGCCCGAGGGACGGGTCCGGGCGGTACCGCCGGGGTTCTGGAAGACACCGTCCTTGAAGTGCGGTGAGCCCTGGATGCGGGCCATCCGCTCGCCGCTGGGGTCCACGCCGAAGGCAGCGGGCCGCAGCACGCGGAGCCCGGAGCTCAGGGAACGCAAACGGGTCACGGTACCTCCAGTGGTGTCGCCGAGGTCCTCCATTATGGTCGGCCCCTCCGGTGGTCGGCGTTGACACCCTGCCGCCCACCTCCGGATACTGACCAACCGTTCAGTAACACCCCGCTCTTCACGAACCTCTCGGGAGCCACTATGGCCGCTCCACTGATGTCTCTCGTCTGGACCGACCACATCACCGGCCGGCAGGGTTTCCTGGTCGTCGACCGGCTGGTGCGGGGCGTGGCCAGCGGCGGTCTGCGGATGCGGCCGGGCTGCACCCTGGAGGAGGTCACCGGGCTGGCGCGCGGCATGACGATGAAGGAGGCCCTGCACTACAACCCCGAGGGCCGCTACGTCCCCCTGGGCGGCGCCAAGGGGGGCATCGACTGCGATCCGCAGGACCCGGGGTCGTACGCCCTGCTGGTCCGCTATCTGCGTGCCATGCGGCCGTATGTCGAGAGCTTCTGGACCACCGGCGAGGACCTCGGGCTCACCCAGGACCTGGTGGACCGGGCGGCCGTCGAGGCGGGGCTGGTCTCCTCGATCCAGGCCGTGTATCCGCTGCTGGACGACGAGGCGGCGGCCCGGCGACGGCTGGCGGACGCCTTCGCCATCGAGGTGGACGGGATCGGTCTCGACGAGCTGGTCGGCGGTTGCGGGGTCGCCGAGTCGGCGCTGACGGCCCTGGACCGGGCCGGGGTGCCGTACCCGGGGACGCGGGTCGCGGTGCAGGGGCTGGGCACGATGGGCGGGGCCACGGCGCGCTTCCTCGCCCGCGCGGGGCTCACGGTGGTGGCCGTCGCCGACGTCAAGGGCACGATCGCCAACCCGGCCGGCCTGGACGTCGAGGCGCTGCTGCGCGCGCGGGACGCGTACGGCACCGTCGACCGCGGGGTGCTGCGTCCCGGCGATCTCGACCTGCCGGGCGACGCCTGGCTGTCCGCCGACGCGGAGGTGCTGGTGCCGGCGGCGGTGTCGTACGCCGTCGACACGGCCAACGAGCACCTGGTCACCGCCCGCTGGATCGTGGAGGCGGCCAACATGCCGGTGCTGCCCGAGGCGGAGGAGCGGCTGGCGGCGCGCGGGGTGACCGTGCTGCCGGACGTGGTGGTCAACTCGGGTACCAACGCCTGGTGGTGGTGGACCCTGTTCGGCGACATCGGCCCGGACGCGGGCGAGGCGTTCGGCCACACCCGCCGCTCGATGCGGGTCCTGGTGGAGCTGATGCTGGATCGCGCGGAGTCCGACGGCACGACCCCGCGTGCCGCGGCCCACGCACTGGTGAGCGACCGGCTGCCGGTGATCACGGAACGGTTCGGCTGGTACCGCTGAGGTGACGGGCGCTCAGCGCCGCCCGAGCCCCACAGCGGGGACACGATCGCCGTCCCGGCCATGCGGGCAGGCTGGAAAGCACCGCGCTTACGGCTGTGCGTCGCGGGTGAGGACGACGACGTAGCGGCACTCGGCGTCCGTGGTGTTGGCGAAGATCCGCTCGGCGGGCGGGCCGAGTTCGACGGTGTCGCCGGCGTCGAGTTCATGGACCGTGTCGCCGTCGTGGAAGGTCAGACGGCCGTCGAGGACCCAGACGAGCTGTCGTACGAAGGCGAAGGCGGCGGCCGGGTAGGGCACCCGGGCTCCGGCGGGCAGGCGGATCTCGGCGATCTCCGCCGGGAAGCGCGGTCCGGTGATCTGGCGGCGCCGGTAGCCGGTGCCCGGGTCGCGCCACTCGGCCGCCTCGGCGCCGCGCCGCACTCCCGCGGTCTCGGCCATGGTCTCCTGGCCGCCTTCGGCGAGGGCGAGCAGGGACGCGACGCTCAGCTGGAACGCGGCGGACAGCTTGCCGAGGACGACGGCGGTGGGGCTGCTCTCGCCACGTTCGATCCGGCTGATCATCGCCGGGGAGACCCCGGAGGCGTCCGCGAGCTGCGCCAGGGTCCAGCGACGGCGTTCCCGCTCGGTGCGGACACGGGCCGCGATCCGTGCCGCCAAGGAGTCCGCCGACGGATCTACTATGTTGGACATGAATCCAATATACGAGAGAGGCGGGACGGTGACGATCCGCCCGGCCCGCCCCGATGACACGGAGGCCGTGCGCGCGATCCGCAACCACGCGATCGACCACTCGACGGCACTGTGGACCGAGACCCCGCAGTCTCCCGTCGAGGGAGCGGCCTGGCTCGCCGCCCATCTGGCGCGCGGCTCGGCGTTCGTGGCCGAAGTGGCGGGCGAGGTGGCCGGTTTCGCGGTGTACGGGCCGTGGCGGGAGCTGGACGGCTACCGGCACACCGTGGAGGACTCGGTCTACGTCCGCGAGGACCGGCACGGGCTAGGCATCGGCTCGGCGCTGCTGGGCGCTCTCATCACCGCGGCGCGCGCGGCCGGTCACCACGTCGTGATCGCGGGTATCGAGGCGGAGAACATCGCGTCGGTCCGGCTGCACCAGCGGTTCGGCTTCGAGCACGCCGGCACGGTCCGGGAGGTGGGCACCAAGTTCGGCCGCTGGCTGGACCTCACGCTCATGCGGCTGCCGCTGGCCTGAGGCGGCAACGCGCGCGGGGTACGACCGATTAGGGTGACCGCGTGGCGAGAGTGCGGTTGAGTGTGGCCGAGCGGCGGGAGGAACTGCTGCGGGCCGCCATCGAGCAGATCGAGGCGCGGGGCGTGGCGGCGGTCCGGATCGCCGATGTCGCCTCGTCCCTCGGGGTGAGCAACGCGCTGGTGCTGTACCACTTCTCGACGAAGGAGAAGCTGGTCGCCGCCGCCTTCGCCTACGCCGCCGAGGGCGACCTGGCGCATCTGCGCAAGCTGCTGGGCCGGGGTACGTCGGCGTCGCGCCGGCTGCGGGCGGCGGTGCGCTGGTACGCGCCGACCGGGCAGGCCAAGGGCTGGCGACTGTGGATCGAGGGCTGGGCGGTGGCACTGCGCGAGCCCGCCCTGCGGGAGGTCACCAAGAAGCTGGACCAGCAGTGGAAGGCGGCGATCGCGGAGGTCATCGCCGAAGGGGTGGCCGCCGGCGAGTTCCGGTGCCCCGACCCTTCGGCGGCAGCCCTGCGGCTGACCGCCCTGCTCGACGGGCTCGCCGTCCAGCTCACCTCGTATCCGGGCGCCCTGTCGCGTTCCAGGGCGCAGGAGTGGGTCGACGAGGCGCTGGCGCGCGAACTGGGGCTTCCCGAGGAGCGGTAAGGGACGGCTCACCAGGATGCCGCCCCTTACGCGTTCGTGCCGCCCTCAAGCCACGGAAGCGATCCGCATCTTGATGTCGTCCGGGGAGAGCGCCCCCTTGGCCGTCACGTGGTCGCCCGACGACTCGCCGCGCAGCCGTCGTCCGATCCACGGCACCAGGTACTCACGGGCCCAGTGCACGTCGTCGCGGCGGACCTCCAGGGTGCCGCGCGGCGGCAGTGGCGGCCACGGCTGGTCGGGGTCGGCCGGCACCTCGACGCCGAGCACCTGGCCGGCCCGCAGCGCCACGCGCGTGTGCCCCTCGGGAGACAGGTGCAGCCGGTCGCCGTCCCAGGCCCGCCGGTCCTGCACGGCCTTCAGGGACCACAGGTCGAGGACCGGGCAGCCGTACCGGTCGGCGACGGCCCGGACATGCCCGTTGTAGGTGGCGATCTTGCCGCGCAGATGCTTGAGGACGGGCACGCCCCGGGTGTCGAACCCGGTGGTCACCAGAACCGTGCCGACGGCCTCGGTCAGTTGGGCCACGGCCCGCTCGAACCGCTCGGCCACCTCGTCGGGATCGGTACCGGGGCGGATGATGTCGTTGCCGCCGGCGCAGAAGGAGACCAGGTCCGGGGCGAGTTCCAGGGCCTTCGGCACCTGGTCCGCCACGACCTGGTCGAGCAGTTTCCCGCGCACCGCGAGATTGGTGTAATCGAAGTCGCCCTCGGGCTGCCGGTCCGACAGCAGGACCGCGAACCGGTCCGCCCAGCCGACGAACGCCCCGTCGGGGCCGGGGTCGCCGACGCCCTCGGTGAAGCTGTCCCCCACCGCCACGTACGACCCGATCACTGATGCATTGTCACTCTTCGAATCGTCTGCCACGTCGGGCCATGATTCACCTTCGACTGTGACCTACGCGACCGTAATAAGGGGTTGACTAGCGGTGAGATAAGACACTGCTAAATACTTCACCAAGGTCGGAATAAGGTTCTGATCAGCGGTGTTGACGTGACGATCAGCTGGACCGACGCGCCGGAGGCCGGACCCGGGGATCGGGGGTCCGGCCTTCGGAGTGTGTGTCAGATCAGGGGGGTATCGGGTCAGCCGACGGCGACGCCCTTCGAGCGGAGGTAGCCGACCGGGTCGATGTCCGAGCCGTAGTCGGGGGTGGTCCGGATCTCGAAGTGGAGGTGCGGGCCGGTGACGTTGCCGGTGGCACCGGAGAGGCCGACCTGCTGGCCCGCGGTCACGGTCTGGCCGACCGAGACGGAGAGCGCGGAGAGGTGGCCGTACTGGGCGTAGTAGCCGTCGGCGAGCCTGATGACGACCTGGTTGCCGTAGGCACCGCCCCAGCCCGCCGTGACGACCGTGCCCGCGCCGACGGCCTTGACCGGGGTGCCGGTCGGGACGACGAAGTCGACGCCGGTGTGGTAGCCGCTGGACCACATGCTGCCGGCCACGTGGTAGCCCGTGCCGACAGCGCCACCGGTGACCGGGAGGGTGAAACCGGAGGCGGTCGCCGTCGACACGTCCGAGGAGGACGCCGTGTTCGAGGACGACGACGAGGAGGGGGCGGAGGACTGCGAGTCGGACTGTGCGTGGGACCGCGTCTGGGACCGGGAGTCCGAGCCCGGGGTGTCCGTCGTCGCGGCATGGCGGCCGCCGAGCGTGAGCTTGAGACCGGGGTGGATCAGCGAGGGGTTGTCGCCGACGGCCTGCCGGTTGTCGGCGTAGAGCCGGTGCCAGCCGCCGTTGACGTTGTGTTCGCGGGCGATCTTCGACAGATAGTCGCCGGGCACCACCGTGTAGATGCGGTTCGTGGAGTTTCCGGTGACGGAATCCTGAACGGCGGACTTCTGAGCGGCGGCCTTTCGTACAGCCGCCTGCTCGACGGCCGGCAGCGAATGCGTGGCCTTTTCGGAAACGGACTGCGAGGTGGCCGCGTGGGCGCCGGTGGCCCCCATGAGCGGCAGAGCCAGCGCGGCGCCACCGGTTCCGGCAACGGCCATCGAGCGGGTGAAACGCTGGGACTTGGGGCGGCGGTGCTTACCCTTCGCGGGCATGACGCATTCCTCTCCGGCGCCTGCGAGGTGAGCTGTCGGGTTCGGGCTGGAGCTGCCCGGCCACGCGGGAAGACGTGGCTACACCCCTAGCCGTCCCGGGAACCGGAACAGGCGGTCATGCCTGGTGGGTCCCCCGCTCCTGCCGGGCACGGGTAAGTGTGTGGGGACTCCGGACGGCGGCAGGATTCGGCGTTCCGTCCGGATGCGTGGCGAACGTAAGCGAGTAAGACGCGCGTAAACAAGCGGCAGTTTCCGTCTGTTCCAGTTTCGCTTGATCCGTTACGGGAATTCCCGGTCACCCTCCGTGAATGACAGCCTTCCGTGCTTTTCCAATCCCCTTGAAAAGCACCGGAATTACGTGAACATGACGCGCGACGGACGGTCACGAATATGACGCTCCTCACGCACGTCACGCCACGTCAGCTTATTCCAGACCGAGTCGCAATGAAGGCGCCAAATCGGTCAGACAGCTCAGATGTGACGTAGCCGGAGAACCGTCGCATCCAGGTCGCCGCGCAGGTCGGTGCGCAGCCCGTGGTGCAACAGAACGGCACCTCGATGCACTTCGCCCGTTTCGCGGCATTCGTACGATGCTGCCGGGTCGAGGCCCTGCAAGCGCAGCGCCGGCATCGGCTCGCCGTAGCTCTGCGCCTGGAGCCAGGCGAGGACGACGGTCTCGTCGCCCAGCGTGTACTGCACCGCACTGAGCCCGCCGGTCGGCGGCCGCAGCCGGAACTGGTCGCCGCGCTGCACCAGGGGCCGGATGTCCTTGTAGAGCTCCACCCAGCGGCCGGCCTCGGCGAGTTCCTCCTCTGTCCACTGCGAGAGGTCGCCGCCGACGCCGAGCGCCCCGGCCATGGAGCTGACGAAGCGGAAACGCAAGCTGCTGACCCGGCCGTTGAGCTGGTGGTTCGGGCTGTCGGTGACCCAGGCGGACATCACCCGGGCCGGGTGGATCTGACTGAAGCCGTGCTGGATGGCGAGCCGGTCCAGCGGGTCGGTGTTGTCGGAGGTCCACACCTCGTCGGTACGGCTCATGATGCCGAGGTCGATCCGGCCGCCACCGCCGGAGCAGGACTCGATGGCGACGTTCGGGTGGGCCGCCCGAATCCGGTCGAGCAGGGCGTACAGCCCACGGACGTGGTCGACCCACAGCCGCTGCGGATACGGCTCGCCGGGCCAGCCCGCGTCGGTGAAACACCGGTTGAAGTCCCACTTGACGTAGTCGATCGGGGCGCTGGACAGCAGGGTGTCGAGCTGCACCCAGAGGTACTCCTGGACGTCCTCACGGGCGAGGTTGAGGACGAGCTGATTGCGCAGTTCCGTCCGCTTTCGTCCGTGCTGGTACTGCACCCAGTCGGGGTGCGCGCGGTACAGGTCGCTGTCCGCGTTGACCATCTCGGGCTCGACCCAGATGCCGAACTGCATGCCGAGGGCGTGCACATAGTCCGCGAGGGGCTTGAGTCCCTTGGGGAAGCGGTCCGGGTTGGGCGTCCAGTCGCCGAGGCCCGCGCGGTCGCTGGTGCGGGCGCCGAACCAGCCGTCGTCGACCACGAACAGCTCGACACCGATCGCGGCGGCCCGCCGGGCGAGGGTGGCCTGCTGCTCCTCGGAGATGTCGAAGGTGGTGGCCTCCCACGAGTTGAACAGCACCGGCCGGTCCCGGTCCGCGTCGGGGATGACGTACGCCCGCTGGTAGGCGTGCCAGGCGCGGCTCGCCCCGCCGAAGCCGCCGTCGGTCCACAGGCCCGCGAAGACCGGGCTGGTGTACGACTCGCCCTCGGCCAGCATCAGCAGGCCCGAGTCGTCGTAGCCGGCGCCGCCGGTGATCTGCACGCGCGCGTCGGGGAGCTGGGCGACGGCGATCCGCCAGGAGCCGGACCAGCCCAGCGCGCAGCCCCAGACCTCGCCGCGCTCCTCGGTGGCGTCGGTGTCGAGGGCGACCCAGGGCAGGTGCTGGTGGCTGGTGTGGCCGCGGCGGCTGCCGATCACCTTCTCGCCGTAGGTGAGCGGGGCGCTGGTGAGGCGGGACTCGGCGGCCCAGCGGCCGTGCAGCTGGGAGAGCCGCCAGCCCTCGCGGTCGGGGAGTGTCCAGGCGGCGGGGTCGGCACGCAGCAGCTCGACGCGCGCGTCCCCCTGGTTGTCGACGGTCACCCAGCGCTCGACGACGTCGCCGCGCATCCGGTAGTGCAGGGTGATGAGGATCCCGTCGTCCCGGAAGCGCAGCCGCAGCTCCTCGTCGGCCGCGTCGCCCTCCGTCTCGTACGACTCGAAGGTCCACTCGGTGCCGCGGCGCTCCTCGGTGCGCACGGAGAGCGCGGGGCGGACGAAGCGGGGGCCGCCCTCGACGGGGTACTCCTCACGGCCGTCCAGCGGGGACTCGAAGGCCCAGTAGCCGGGCAGCGCCCGGGTGCTGAGCTCCTCGGCGTCGGCGAGCCCGATTTTCGGGCCCCAATGCAGGTGGAGCAGTTCGTCGCCCTCCGTGAGGTGCAGCGCGTAGCTGCTGCCCGGGCCCGACAGGAGCCACGTACGACCGTTTTCGGCGATGTCCACCACGAGAAACCTCACACAGGTGCCAACAGATCCGCTCAAGCACCAACATCATCAAGGGCCACGGGCCCCGGAGGCAACGCCTGTGGACAACTCATTGCCCGCGGAAACCGATGTCGTATGGTCGACCCAGTGCCCGTCGACGAGCAGCGCCGACGGGGCCGGCCGGGAGGAGCCCCCGTGACGCAGCAGGTCCCGTCGACCGAGCCCGAGCTGGCCGGTGTGCGCAACTTCCGTGACGTGGGCGGCCTGCCGACCGTGGACGGGCGCCGGGTCCGGCACGGTGTGCTGTTCCGCAGCGGGCATCTGGCGCACGCCACGGAGCAGGACGCGGAGTTTCTCGCCTCCCTCGGCCTGCACACGATCTTCGACTTCCGCAACGCGGCCGACCAGAAGCTGGAGGGCCCGGACGTCGAACTCCCCGGCGTGCGGAACCTGAACCTGCCGCTGACCGACCCGGCACACGGCGCCGAGTTCTGGACGATGGTGCGCGAGGGCGACATCGAGCAGCTGCGCGGGCTCCTGGGCGACGGCAAGGCCGCGAACCGGATGGTCAGCTCGTACCGCACGATCGTCAGGGACCGTACCGACGAGCACTCGCGCGTGCTGCACGGCCTCGCCGAGGACAGCGTCCCGGCGCTGATGCACTGTGCGGCCGGCAAGGACCGGGCGGGCGTCTCCATAGCCGTGACGCTCCTCGCGGTGGGCGTGGAGCGGGACGCGATCCTCGCCGACTACCTGGAGTCCAACGCCAAACACCGCCGCTACAAGGTGCGGCGCAGCGGCGGTGGGGACAGTGCGTACAGCCCCGAGGTGATGGAGCTGCTGAGCCCGCTCTTCGAGGCCCGCGCGGAGTATCTGACGGCGGCCTTCGAAAGCATCGAAGAGGCGTGGGGTGACGTCGACACGTACCTGGATCAGGGCCTGAAGCTCACCCCGGGGACCCGCGAGCGGCTGCGCGAGCGCCTCCTCGACTGAGGCGGGGACGGGAGCCGCTCAGCCCTTGCCGCCGACGGCGAACAGCAGGTAGAGGAACGCGGCGAAGACGTGCCCGACGGCGATGTAGATGATCAGCCGGACCCACAGGGCCCGGGGGAACTTCTCCTCGATGTTGCTCACGGCAGCTCTCCAGTGATCGGCCCCAGGCACAACGCGGCCAGGGGACTCTGCAGCAGGGTGTGGACGAACAGCAGCTCGACCCCGTCGTGGTCCTCGGCGGCGAGCCGGTGCGGGGTGAGCGAGTCGAAGTGCGCGCTGTCGCCGGGCGCGAGGACGTGGGTGGTGTCACCGAGGCGCAGCCGGAGCCGCCCGTGCAGGACGTACAGCCACTCCTCGCCGGGATGCACCCGCACGATGTCGCCCTGGGAACCGTGCGGCACCCGCACGCGCAACGCCTGCATGCCCCGGCCGGGCGCGCCGGCCTGCCAGTACGTCCAGCCGCCCGCCCTGGTCGGTTCCATGTCCGCGGTCCGCACGATCGCGTCCCGGTCGGCGACCGTCTCGCCGAGCAACTCGGAAACCGTCGTACCGTAGACACGGGCGAGCGAGAGCAGCATCGGCAACGAGGGCTGGCGCTGCCCCGTCTCCAACCGGGAGAGGTGGGCCGGCGACAGCCCCGCGTCCCGGGCCGCGGCCTCCAGGGTGAGGCCGGCGCGGCGGCGCAGGGAGCGCAGCTGCGGGGCGACGGCGGGCAGGTCGTCGCCGGGACCGGCGGACGGCGCCGGGTCTGAGGCGTTCATGCCTCTATTGAGCCGGTCTCTTGCCTCAGCGGCAAATTTCTTGCCTCAGAGACAAAAATTCAGAGGCGATGAGGGCAATAAGAACGTCGGAGACAAAAGAGGGGGCCTGCCCGCAGGAGGCCCCCGCTCGGTGTCAGCGGTTGGCCACCGCCTGCTTGATGAGGGTCTTGCCGAAGTCCCACATCAGGCCGCCGCCGCTGTGGGCGTCGTCCATCACGTCCGTGAAGGCGGCCACGAAGCGGTCCACGTCCGACTCGTCGACGACCAGCGGCGGGATGAGCTTGATGACCTCCAGGTGGTCGCCGGAGACCTGGGTGAGGATCCGGTGCCGTTGCAGCAGCGGTACGACGACCATCTGCGCGAACAGGCCCTTGCGGGCGGCCTGGAGCATGGTCCAGCGGCTGCGGAGCTTCAGCGAGCTGGGTCTGCCGAACTCGATGCCGATCATCAGGCCCCGGCCGCGTACGTCGGCGAGCAGCTCGTACTTGTCGACCAGCGCGGTGAGCCGGGACTTGAGCTGCTCCCCCACGGCCCGGGCGTTGGCGACGATCTGCTCGTTCTCCATGACGGAGAGCACGGCCAGTCCGGCCGCCATCGCCTGGGCGTTGGCACCGAAGCTCGCCGAGTGGACCAGGACGCGGTCCATGGACGAGTAGACCTTCTTGAAGATCCAGTCCTGGCCGAGGGTCGCGCCCACGGGGACATAGCCGCCGGACAACGCCTTGGCCACGCACACCAGGTCCGGTTCGACACCGTCCTCGTGCTGGTAGGCATAGAAGTCGCCGGTGCGGCCGAGACCGGTCTGCACCTCGTCGGCGATCAGCAGCGCCTTGTGCTTGCGCAGCAGCTCCTGAGCGCCGCGCAGATAGCCGGGCGGCGCCTCGTGCACGCCCTTGCCCTGGATCGGCTCGACGATCAGGGCGGCGACATCGCCCTTCTTCAGCTCCCGGGCGAGCGCGTCCAGGTCGCCGAGGGGGACGGCCGTGTCGGGCAGCAGCGGGGCGAAGCCGTCCCGGAAGCCGTCCTCGCCGTTGACCGACAGCGAGCCGGTGGTCAGGCCGTGGAAGGCGTGGTCGCAGTAGAGGACGCGGGGTCTGCCGGTGGCGAAGCGGGCGAACTTCAGCGCGGTCTCGACCGCCTCGGTTCCGCTGTTGCCGAAGAACACCCGGTCCAGGTGCGGGCTGTGGGTGAGGAGCCGCTCGGCGAGCAGTCCGGGCAGCGGCTGGCAGTCGAAGCGGGTGAGGTCGGCCAACTGCGCGTCCAGGACGTCGTGCAGGGCCTTGCGGACGACGGGGTGGTGGCGGCCCAGGCCCATCACCCCGAACCCGGCGAGCATGTCCAGGTAGTCGTTGCCGTCCGCGTCCCAGAAGTGGGCGCCCTCGGCGCGCTCGTAGACCTTGTCGAAGCCGATGGTGTGCAGCATGCGCGGGAGCTGGTGGTTCAGGTACTTGCTGTGCAGCTCGTACCGCTCGGCTCCACGCTCGGCCAGCAGCGCACCGAGGTCGAACTCCGTACTCATTGCCTCTCCTTGTCAGCGCCCTCGGCATCAGCGCCCCTCAGGGACGCCGGGCGCGTCGATGTGCGGCTGCCGCGGCGGGGCGCGACCAGCCCAGACGGCGCCGCAGCGGCCGAACGACTCCCCACGGCACCCCTCTTGGCTTCGGCCCCCCGCCCCGCGAGGCTCGCCCCGATCCGGCCGGCGATCTCCACCGGTGTCAGCCCGATGTCGGCCAGCAACTCCCCCCGCTTGGCATGCGCCAGGAACTGCTCCGGAATCCCGAACCTCCGTACCGGCACGTCCACTTCGGCGTCGCCGAGCGCGAGCGAGACCGCCGCCCCGACGCCCGCCGCCCGGCTGTTGTCCTCGACGACGGCCACCAGCTCGTGCTGGGCCGCCAGGACCGGCAGCGCGGGGTCCACGGGCTTGACCCAACGGGGGTCCACGACCGTGCAGCCGATGCCCCGGGCGGCCAGCAGCTCCGCCGCCTGGAGGCAGACCGGCGCCATCACGCCGACCGCGACCAGCAGCACCTGCGGATTCTCGCCGCGGTGCAGGACGTCGATGCCGCCGACCCGGTCGACCGCCGGGATCTCCGGGCCCACCGACTCCTTCGGGAACCGCACCAGCGTGGGCGCGTCGTCCACGGCGACCGCCTCGCGCAGCTGCAGGCGCAGCTGTTCCGCGTCGCGCGGGGCGGCGATCCGCAGGCCCGGGACCACCTGGAGCACGGACATGTCCCACATGCCGTTGTGAGAGGCACCGTCGGCCCCGGTGACACCCGCCCGGTCCAGCACGAACGTCACCCCGCAGCGGTGCAGGGCCACGTCCATCAGCAGCTGGTCGAAGGCACGATTCAAGAACGTGGCGTAGACGGCGACGACCGGGTGCAGTCCGCCGGTCGCCAGGCCGGCCGCCGAGACGGCCGCGTGCTGCTCGGCGATGCCGACGTCCCAGACCCGGTCGGGGAAGCGCGCGGCGAACTTGCCGAGGCCGACCGGGTGCAGCA
Organism: Streptomyces sp. NPDC048417; assembly: GCF_040651615.1. Classification (NCBI taxonomy): domain Bacteria; kingdom Bacillati; phylum Actinomycetota; class Actinomycetes; order Kitasatosporales; family Streptomycetaceae; genus Streptomyces; species Streptomyces sp. NPDC048417. The sequence goes on from NZ_JBEZKI010000048.1 coordinate 41,501, forward strand.
TGGCCGCGGTGATCGCCACGACGTCGTCGCGCTCCTCACCGATCCGGACGATCTCGTCGCCGAACACCGAGGTCCAGGAGGGCCCGTTGGACGGCGCGAGCGGCTCGCAGGTGAGCGGGTCCATCACGCCGACGGTGTGGAAGTGGTCCTCCTCGTGGGCGAGCGCGGGCTCGTAGCCGCGCCCCTTCTCGGTGAGGCAGTGGACCAGCACCGGACCGTGAAAACGTTTGGCCCGCCGCAGCGCCGACTCGACCGCCCTGATGTCGTGGCCGTCGATCGGGCCGACGTACTTGAGGCCCAGGTCCTCGAACATGCCCTGCGGGGCGAAGGCGTCCTTGAAGCCCTTCTTGGCGCCGTGCAGCGACTCGTAGATGGTGTTGCCGACGAGCGGGGTGCGCAGCAGTACGTCCTTGCCCCAGGCCAGCACCTTCTCGTACCCGTCGGTGGTGCGCAGCGTGGCCAGGTGGTTGGCGAGGCCGCCGATGGTGGGGGCGTACGACCGCTCGTTGTCGTTGACGACGATGATCAGCGGCCGGTCCTTGGCGGCCGCGATGTTGTTGAGCGCCTCCCAGGCCATCCCGCCGGTCAGCGCGCCGTCGCCGATCACCGCGACGACATGGCCCTTCTCCCCCTGCACCTGGCGGGCCTTGGCCAGGCCGTCGGCCCAGCCGAGCGCGGTGGAGGCGTGGCTGTTCTCGATGATGTCGTGCTCGGACTCCTCCCGCGAGGGGTACCCGGACAGGCCGCCCTTGCCGCGCAGCTTGGAGAAGTCCTGACGGCCAGTCAGCAGCTTGTGCACATAGCTCTGGTGGCCGGTGTCCCACAGGATGCGGTCCACCGGGGACTCGAAGACCCGGTGCAGTGCGACGGTCAGTTCCACGACGCCCAGGTTGGGGCCGAGGTGACCGCCGGTCCTGGCGACCGCGTGCACCAGGAACTCACGTATTTCTTCGGACAGTTCGCGAAGTTCCGCCTCGGACAGCGCCTTCAGGTCACGTGGTCCCCGGACGGTCTCCAGAATCGTCACGCTCGGCCCCCTCTCGGTCCGTGCTGTTCAGCTCACGGTGACGGCGGGTGCTCCGGACCCGGCGCCGTCCTGCTCCATCTGCTCGGCGATCTTCATCGCTTCCTCGATGAGCGTCTCCACGATCTTGGACTCGGGGACGGTCTTGATGACCTCGCCCTTGACGAAGATCTGGCCCTTGCCGTTGCCGGAGGCGACGCCGAGGTCGGCCTCGCGGGCCTCGCCGGGGCCGTTGACCACGCAGCCCATGACGGCGACGCGCAGCGGCACCTCCATGCCCTCCAGCCCTGCCGTGACCTCGTCCGCGAGCTTGTAGACGTCGACCTGGGCGCGCCCGCAGGACGGGCAGGAGACGATCTCGAGCCGCCGCTGCCGGAGGTTCAGGGACTCCAGGATCTGGATGCCGACCTTGACCTCCTCGGCGGGCGGGGCGGACAGCGACACCCGGATGGTGTCGCCGATGCCCTGCGCGAGCAGCGCGCCGAAGGCGACCGCCGACTTGATCGTGCCCTGGAAGGCCGGGCCCGCCTCCGTGACGCCGAGGTGCAGCGGGTAGTCGCACTGGGCGGCGAGCTGCCGGTACGCCTCGATCATCACGACCGGGTCGTTGTGCTTGACGGAGATCTTGATGTCCCGGAAGTCGTGCTCCTCGAAGAGCGAGGCCTCCCAGAGCGCGCTCTCCACGAGCGCCTCGGGGGTCGCCTTGCCGTACTTCTCCAGGAGCCGCCGGTCGAGCGAGCCGGCGTTGACTCCGATCCGGATAGGCGTGCCGTGGTCCTTCGCAGCCCGCGCGATCTCCCGCACCTGGTCGTCGAACTTCTTGATGTTGCCGGGATTGACGCGGACGGCCGCGCAGCCGGCCTCGATGGCCGTGAACACGTACTTCGGCTGGAAGTGGATGTCCGCGATCACCGGGATCTGGGACTTCCTCGCGATCGTCGCCAGGGCGTCCGCGTCGTCCTGCGTGGGGCAGGCGACGCGGACGATCTGGCAGCCGGACGCGGTGAGTTCGGCGATCTGCTGGAGGGTCGCGCCGATGTCCGACGTACGGGTCGTGGTCATCGACTGCACCGACACCGGGGCGCCGCCCCCGACGGCCACCGGTCCGACGTGGATCTGCCGCGACACGCGCCGCTCGGCGATCGGCCGGACCGGTACCTCGGGGAGGCCCAGGGAAATGGCGGTCATGCGGTCACTCCCGGTTTCCGGTGACCGTCTCGCGCATGGCGCGCAGCGACTCCTTCAGGGACCCCATGGTGGCGAGGACGGCGGTGGGCTCGTAGCCGCAGTGCGCCATGCAGTTGGCGCAGCGCGGGTCCTTGCCGCGGCCGTACTTGTCCCAGTCGGTCTCCTCGATGAGCTCGCGGTACGTCGGCACGTACCCGTCGCTCATCAGGTAGCAGGGGCGCTGCCAGCCGAAGAGCGAGTAGTTCGGGATCGCCCAGGCCGTGCACGGGAAGTCGACCTTGCCCTCCAGGAAGTCCAGGAAGAGCGGGGAGTGGTTGAGCCGCCACTTGCGCCGGTTGCCGCCCGCGAAGGCCTTCTTGAACAGCTCGCGGGTCTGTGCCACGCCGAGGAAGTGCTCCTGGTCGGGGGCCTTCTCGTAGGCGTAGGCGGGCGAGATCATCATCTCGTCGACCTTGAGGTCGTCGTTGAGGAAGTTGAGCACCTCGATGATGGTCTGCGGGGTGTCGGTGTTGAAGAAGGTCGAGTTGGTGGTCACCCGGAAGCCGCGCCGCTTGGCCTCCTTTATGGCCGCCACCGCCTCGTCGAACACGCCCTCCTTCGCCACGGACTCGTCGTGCCGCTCACGCAGCCCGTCGATGTGCACCGCGAAGGCGAAGTAGGGAGAGGGCGTGAACTTGTCCATCTTCTTGCGCAGCAGCATGGCGTTGGTGCAGAGGAAGACGTATTTCTTCTTCGCCACCAGCTGCCGCACGATCTCGTCGATCTGAGGGTGCATCAGCGGCTCGCCGCCCGCGATGGACACCATCGGCGCACCGGACTCCAACACCGCCCCGACGGCCTGCGCGACCGGCATGCGCTGCTTGAGCACACCTGCCGGGTGCTGGATCTTGCCGCAGCCCTCGCACTTCAGGTTGCAGGCGAAGAGGGGTTCCAGCTCCACGATCAGTGGGAACTTGTCCCGCTTGCGGAGCTTCTGTTCAGCCAAGTAAGTCGCGACCTTGATGGACTGGCGCAGCGGCATGGCCATCTGGCTCACCTCCGGGGGAGCAACAAAGAACGGTGCCATTCGAAAAAAGCCGGAAGAACGGATCGAAGTACGCGGAAAGCCGATATTCCACCGCGCACCGTGCCGATCCGGACGAGTTCATGTTCAGGAGCGTCCACGACCACCCTGACGGCCGCAACGGGGCGCTCGCCCGCCCGTACGGCGCTCAGGAGTGTGGCCGCCGACTCCATGTCGACCGCGATTGCGCCGGTCGCGAGCAGATCAGACCGTTCGTGACCGCGGACGACGTGATCGGAGCCGGTGACGGGGCCGGTGTGGACAGTGCGGCCGGGTACGGTCCGCACCAGTTCTTTCACGAGGAGTTCGGTGGCGACGCAGGAGACGCTGCCGCGCGGGTCCCGGGTCTCCTCGGCGACGACCAGGTCGCCGGGGTGCATCCCGGGAGCGAGTCCCGCGCAGAAGCCGGTGGCCAGGACGGCGGCACCGGCGAGCGCCGGGTCGGCCAGGACCCGGGTGACGGACCGTTCCGCCGCCCTGGGGCCCATGCCGGTGCGCAGCACGGTGACCGGCCCGCCCGCGCCGCCGCGTTCGCCGGCGCGCAGGGCCAGATGCTCGATGCCGAGCGCGCAGGCGATCAGCAGCGGAGCCGGAGCGGGCGTGGTACTCATTCAGCTCCTCTCGGCCTCGGGCATGGGCTCGCCGTGGACGTAACGGCCGAGCGCGGTGAGCGGGAAGACCTGCCGGTAGAGGTGGTAGTTGATGGAGAAGTCCCAGGGGAACCCGGTGCCGGTGAAGTACGGCTCGTCCCAGGAGCCGTCCTCCCGCTGGGTCTCGGCGAGCCACCGCACGCCCCGCTCGACGGCCTTGGAGTCCTTCTCCCCCGCCGCGAGCAGCGCCATCAGCGCCCACGCGGTCTGGGAGGCGGTGGAGGCGCCGCGCCCGCTCCATTCACCGGCGTACTTGTAGGAGCGCAGGTCCTCGCCCCAGCCGCCGTCCTCGTTCTGGACCTGCTCCAGCCAGGTCACCGCGCGCCGGATCGCCGGATGCGAGGCGGGCAGCCCGGCCGCGGTCAGCGCGGGCACCACGGAGCCGGTGCCGTAGACGTAGTTGACGCCCCAGCGCCCGAACCACGAGCCGTCCGGCTCCTGTTCGGCCAGCAGCCACTCGATGCCGCGCCGGGTGCGCGGGTCGTGGGTCATGCCCTCGAAGGCGAGCATCTCCACGACGTGCGCGGTGACGTCGGCCGAGGGCGGGTCGATGACCTCGCCGAAGTCGCAGAACGGCAGCCGGTTGGGGAACGGGCTGGTGTTGTCGACGTCGAAGGCGCCCCAGGCGCCGTTCTTCGACTGCATGCCGAGGTTCCAGCGCACCCCGCGCCCGATGGCCTTCTCCATCCGCTCGGGATCGTGGTGCTTGATCCGGCGCAGCGCGAGGACCACCTCCGCGGTGTCGTCGATGTCGGGGTAGTTGTCGTTGTGGAACTCGAACGCCCAGCCGCCCGGCGGGAGCTGGGGACGCTTCACGGACCAGTCGCCGGGCCGCACGATCTGCTCGCCGAGCATCCAGTCGGCGGCCTTGACCAGTTGCGGATGGTCATCGGGCAGGCCTGCGTCGGCCAGGGCGATGGCCGCCAGACATGTGTCCCACACCGGCGACTGGCAGGCCTCGATCATCCGGGCGCCGTCCTCGCGCCACACGGCGTAACGATCCAGCGACTCAAGGCCCGCGCGCATCACGGGGTGTTCGAGGTCGTAGCCGAGCAGGTACAGGGCGATCACCGAGTACACCGCCGGCGGCTGGATACCGCCCCAGGCGCCGTCGTTCTCCTGGCGTTCGACGATCCAGCGGCCGGCGGAGTTCAGCGCGGAGCCGCGCAGCCGGCGCAGCGCGACCTTGCGGTAGCCGCGGACAACCTTGTCGAGCCGTTGGAAGACGCCCTCCCAACTGGCCACCGGGGCAAGGGGCTGCGGCGGGTTGGGATCGGCCGGGTCGGTGTGCAGCTCGTCCAGCGGGAAGGGAGCGGGGCGCACCGGGCGTTTGGCCGAGACGACGGTGAGCGGCACGATGGTCTGCCGGGCCCACTGGCCGAAGTTGTAGATGCTGAGCGGGAACCACTTGGGGAAGTACAGGAGCTCGGGCGGGAGTTCGGGCAGGTCCTCCCACTTCCACCAGCCGAACAGGGCCAGCCAGATCCGGGTGAACACCCGGGCGGCGGCGATCCCGCCGCGCTCGCGGATCCAGGCCGACGCCTTCGCCATGTGGGGCGCCTCGGGAGCGTCCCCGGCCAGCCGCAGGGCGACGTACGCCTCGATGGTGGTGGAGAGTTCGCCCGGACCGCCGTAGAAGGTGGCCCAGGTGCCGTCCTCGCGCTGCTCGCCGCGGATGAAGAGCGCGGCGGCGGCCGTCGTGGCCTCGTCGCGGATGCCGAGGAACTGACGGAGCAGCAGGTCCTCGGCGTCCATGGTGACGTTGGTCTCCAGGTCACCTTTCCACCAGCCCTGCGCGTCCTGCCGGGCGAGCAGATGGTCGGTGGCACGCCTCACGGCGCGTTCGGCGGCTTCTTGTACCCCGGCCGCCGCGGGGGTGGTGAGGTCGGTGCTGGCCGAGGCAGCGCGGGGCGGCAGGGTGGCCCCGGTGCTTCCGTCGGTCGTCGCTGTCATGGCTTCCCCTTCGTGCAGTCGTGCGAAATCGTTCTGCTGTGGGTCCGCCGTCGGCCGGTGCTGGTTGCGCGCTCGCACCGGCCGGCGACTACGCGAGGACTATTCGACCGATAGTGATCATCTCTTTCGTACGACGACGAAGTCCGCGAGCGCCGTGAACTGTGCCCGGACCAGATCGGGCATCTCGACGGCGTGCAGGGCCTCGATGGCGATGGTGTGCTGACGACGCGCCTCTTCGGCGGTCCACTCACGGCCGCCGGCCTCCTCGATGAGGGCGGCGCGGGCGGCGAACTCCTCCTCCGAGAAGTTCTCGAAGTCGCTGCTCTTGGCGTCGGCGGCGAGGATCTCGCCGAGCCGCTCGGAGGCGGGGCCGCCCGCCGCGAGCGCGGCGACGACGGGCAGGGACTTCTTGCGCTGGCGCAGGTCGCTCCAGGTCTGCTTGCCGGTGGCGTCCGGGTCGCCCCAGATGCCGAGGAGGTCGTCGACGGCCTGGAAGGCGAGGCCGAGGTGGTAGCCGTACTTCTCCAGGGTGTCGGCGGTGCGGTCGTCAGCGCCGCCGAGTACCGCGCCGATGGAGCTGGAGGCGGCGAGCAGGGCGCCGGTCTTGTTGCCCTCCATCTCCAGGCACTCCTCGACGCTGACCCGGTCGCGGTGCTCGTAGGAGATGTCCTGGGCCTGGCCGTCGATCAGAGCGCGGGTGGCGGTGGTGAGCCGGCGGGTGGCGCGGCCGGCCTCGACGCTGCCGAGTTCCAGCAGCACCTCGTTGGCGAGGGCGAACAGGGCGTCGCCGACCAGGATGGCCTGGGCGGGGCCGTGCACCTTCCAGACGGTGTCACGGTGGCGGCGCTGTTCGTCGCCGTCCATCAGGTCGTCGTGCAGCAGCGAGAAGTTGTGGACGAGTTCGACGGCGACGGCCCCGGGGATGCCGACCTCGGGGGCGGCGCCGGTGACCTCGGCGGAGAGCACGGCGAGCGCGGGCCGCACGGCCTTGCCGCCGTCGCCGTCGGCGGGGTTGCCCTCGGCGTCGATCCAGCCGAAGTGGTAGGCGGCCACGGTGTCCATGGGGGGTGCCAGGCGGTCGACAGCCGCCTTCAGTACCGGGTTGGCAAGGGTCCGGCCGCGCTCCAGGAGCGCGGTCACGTCCACCGCGTCGGCAGCCGTCTCGGCCGGGGGCACAGTGGGCACAGTTTCTCCTCTTGTTGCGGTACCGGGGGTGCGGGGGCCTGCCGCCTGCTGATCGAGCATCACGCCGCCTCCTCGAACTCGAAGAGGTGACGGGGGCGGGGCCGGCCCAGGGTGCGCAGCGCGGCGTCGGCCGCGTTCACACCGCTGCGGACCGCACTCTCCATGGTCGCGGGCCACCCTGTGGCGGTCCACGCGCCGGCCAGGTAGAGGCCGGGTGCCTTGGTGCGGGGGCCGGGCCGCAGCCGCCCGACGCCGGGGGTGGGGGCGAAGGTCGCGGTGCGCTCCCGGGTCACGAAGAAGTCCTGCACCTCGGCGCCGCGCGCGCCGGGCAACAGCCGTTCCAGCTCGGGCAGATAGCGCTCGCGCAGGACGGCCACGGGTGCGTCGATCTCGTCCTGGGCGGCCGACTGGGACAGGGCGAGGTACTGTCCCGCCCGTCGCCCACCACCACCCTTGTACGGAGGCCCTTCGGGCCCGCCTTTCAATAGCCCGGAGGCGTGGGTGCGGTCGAACACCCACTGGACCGGGGTGCCCAGGGCCGCGAAGAACGGCTTGGTGAGCACCGTACGGTCGTAGACCACATGGACGTTGAGGATCGGCGCGGTGCCGATCTCCAGCAGGTTCTCGGGGGCGTCGAGGGCGCCCTCGGGCAGCAGGTCGTACGCCTCGCGGTGGGCCACGGCGAGCACCACGGTGTCGGCGGTGAGCGTCTCCCCGGGAACCTGAACGCTCCACGTCCCGTTCTCGTTAGTGGAGACGGAGGTGACGCGTGTACGGAGCTCAGTGCGCACGCCCGCGGAGTCGAGCGCCTTGCGGGCCAGCCGGTCGTGCAGTTCACCCAGCGGCACATGGGCCCAGCCGATGTCGGCCGCGCCCGGGTCGGACAGCAGACCGGTCTTGAACACCATCGCGGCGAGCGCCAGGGAAGCGTCCTGGGCCACCGCGTTGAGGGTGGCGACCCCCACCAGGTCCCACAGTGCCTCGATGGCCCGCGCCGACTGGCCTCGGGCAGCCAGCCAGCTGCCGAAGTCCTGTGCGTCGAGCGAGGGATCGCCGAGATCGAGTGCTCGGAGAGCGAGTGCGGCCTGGCCCACTCTGGCGCGCTCGGCGAGCGAGAGATGCGGGTAGGCGGCGAGGCTGCGCCCCAGGTGCAGGGGCACCGGCAACGGGTCCCGGCGGAGTCTGCCGAGCCGGCGCCCCTCGGGTTTCGCGAGGTCGAGCACGGGCACGTCGAGCCGGTCCTGGAGCGGTGCCAGCGCCGCGCCCTCGATGCGGTCGAGGAACCAGCGGTAGGCGGTGCAGCAACGCAGGTACACATGCTGGCCGTTGTCGACGGTCAGGTCGCCGCGCTGGAAGGAGAAGGCGAGCCCGCCGAGGCGCGGCCTGCCTTCGAGCAGGGTGACGTGCATCCCCGCGTCGGCGAGTGCCAGAGCGGCCGTGACACCGGCCAGGCCGCCGCCGATCACGACGGCGGTGCGCCCGGACGGGATGTCGTCGTGCGTCCGTTCGGATCGCGTGCCGTCGGTCATCGTGCAGCCTCCCCTGCCCGCCCACCGTGCCGGTGGAACGGGGCAGGGCGGGCCGTCGCAGTCAGGGACGCCACGCCGCACCGGAGGGTTGCCTGCCGTTTTTCTCGGGTGGGGTCGGCTTGGCCCACTCTGTCCATCAGGCGCGCCTCCTGACGGTCCGGCGGGACGCGTGGCGCCGGGTGTCGAGCCCGGACAGTCCGCGTACGGCGACGTACGCCTTCTCACGTCCGGGCAGCGAGACCCGGCCGCGCAGCACCGCCTCCGGCTCCCGCTCGATGCGGTCGAGCAGCCGGCGGTAGATGCCGGCCATGGCGGCGACACAGGCGCCGCTGCGCCGGTCGAGCATGGGCAGCAGCCGGTAGCCCTCGGCGAACAGGGCGCGGGCACGCCGTACTTCGAAGTGCACCAGGCCCGCGAAGTCCGAGCCCTCCGGCGGGGTCGGCCCGTGGAACCCGGCCGCGCAGCCGAACTTGGCGAGATCGTCGACGGGCAGATAGGTGCGGCCGTTCCCGGCGTCCTCGCGGATGTCCCGGAGGATGTTGGTGAGCTGGAGCGCGAGCCCGAGCGTGTCGGCATACTCCGGCGCGCGCTCGGCACCGCGCGCCCCCGGTTCGGTGCCGAACACGCCGAGCGAGAGCCGGCCGATCGCACCGGCCACGCAGCGGCAGTAGACCTTGAGGTCGTCCCATGTCTCGTAGGTCTCGCCGCGTACGTCCATCAGCACACCGTCGATCAGCTCGTCCAGGCCGCCCAGCGGGATCGGGAAGGCCTGGGCGGCATGCGCGAGGGCGACCGCGACCGGGTCGGTGTCGTCCTCGTCGACCGCGCCGTCCTGGACCCGGGCGAGCAGCGCCCGGGTGTCCTCCAGCCGGGCCGCCTTCACGTCGTCGGCCAGCACGCCGTCGCCGATGTCGTCGACGCGCCGGGAGAAGGCGTAGAGCGCCGACATGGCGCGCCGCTTGGGCGCAGGCAGCAGCCTGATGCCGTAGGCGAAGTTCCGTGCCTGCTGTCCGGTGACGGTCTCGCAGTAGCTGTAGGCGGCGAGTACCGGTGCGGACACAGGTGTGGGAGAGTCCACGGTCCGGATCACCCCTCTCCTCGCAGAGTCACGCCCACCTCACGCAGCAACCGGCCCTTGCCGGGCTTGGGCGGGCCGGGAAGTACGTCGTATTCGGCGGCGGCGATCGCTGCGATCGCCGCCCTTCCCCCCGCCACGAACCCCGCGAGCAGCAGCTTCAACCTGCCGTGGACGCTACCCACCAGGGGGGCGCCTTCATTCAGGAGATCGCGGGCGCGTTGTGCTTCGTATGCAACCAGAGCACGCACCGATGCGCCCGCGGTTTTCCTGGCGAGATCCGCCTCCTGGACATGAAAGCGCTTCATGTCCACGGCGGGCAGATAAATCCGGTCGCGGCCGAGGTCCTCGGCCACGTCCTGGAGGTGTTCGACGATCTGGAGTGCGGTACAGATCGCGTCCGAGAGGCGGATCCGCTCGGGTGTCGAGGTGCCGGTGACGGCGAGGACCAGGCGGCCGACGGGGTTGGCGGACAACTCGCAGTAGGCGAGCAGGTCGTCGTAGGTCTCGTACCGCGTGACGAGCTGGTCCTGGCGGTTGGCGGCGATCAGCCCGAGGAACGGCTCGGGGGCCAGTTCGCGGCGGCGAACGGTGAGCTGGAGGCGGCGCAGCAGGGGATGGTGCGGGGTTCCGTCGAAGACCCGGCCCAGGTCGGCCTCGAAGGCGTCGAGGAGGACCAGGCGGTTTTCGGCCTCCTCCGGGGAGACGCCGAGCAGCCGGGCGTCGGCGCCGCCGGGGGCCAGGTCACCGTCGCCGATGTCGTCGACGAGACGGGCGAAGCCGTACACCGCCATCAGATCGTCACGCCAGGACCTCGGCAGAAAGAACGGGGCCACCGGGAAGTTCTCGTCCGCGGCCTTGTCCAGGGTGCCTCGCTCGGCGTCTCCGGTGCGCGCCGGGGTGGCCGCCGTCACCGTTCGCTGCCCGGGGCCGGGACGGCGTGGCCTGCGTTGAGCTGGGGAGTTTCCGTAGCCATTGCCGTCACATCTCCCGTTCTACACTGCCGACCCAATACACACTATTTCGGACACGCCGCCCAGCAATCCACGGGGCGGCCCGGCCGAGGGTGTCGCGCATTATCGCCCCACTTGCCGCTTTCCGGGACCCGTACAGCTTACGTTGTACAACGCATCGAGGTTCGTCGGGGTGTCCCGCAGATCACAACAACACACCGATTGGCTTCAAGATTCCTTAGGCGGCCCGGAGTTGACGTTTCCTTTGCAGACGCCGGGCCCCGCCGGAAAGGTTCCGACGGGGCCCGGGTACCGCTGGGCTACTTGCCCGTGAACTTCTCGTACTCCTTGAGCACCTCTTCGGTCGGGCCGTCCATGCGCAGCTCACCGCGCTCCAGCCACAGGACCCGGTCGCAGGTGTCGCGGATCGACTTGTTGTTGTGGCTGACCAGGAACACGGTGCCCGCGTGCCGGCGCAGTTCGCGGATCCGGTCCTCTGACCGCCTGCGGAAGGCCGCGTCACCGGTGGCCAGCGCCTCGTCGATCATGAGGACGTCGTGGTCCTTGGCGGCGGCGATGGAGAACCGCAGCCGGGCCGCCATGCCGGAGGAGTAGGTCCGCATCGGCAGGGTGATGAAGTCGCCCTTCTCGTTGATGCCGGAGAAGTCGACGATCTCCTGGTAGCGCTCCCTGATCTCCTCGCGGGACATGCCCATGGCGAGCCCGCCGAGGATGACGTTGCGCTCGCCGGTGAGGTCGTTCATCAGGGCCGCGTTGACGCCGAGCAGCGAGGGCTGCCCGTTGGTGTAGACCCTGCCCTGCTCGGCGGGCAGCAGGCCGGCGATGGCGCGCAGCAAGGTGGACTTGCCGGAGCCGTTGGAGCCGATCAGGCCGATCGCCTCGCCCCGGTAGGCGACGAAGGAGACCCCGCGCACGGCGTGCACCTTGCGGACGCCCCGGGCCGTGTCGTCCGAGCCGCGTTTGACGATGCGGCTGAGGGCGGCCGTCGCGCTGCCCTTGCCGGACTTGGCGCCGTGGACGCGGTAGACGATGTGCACGTCCTCCGCGATGACGGTGGGGATCCGCTCCCCCTGGTTCTGCTCCGTGTCGTTCAGCTCAGCCACGGCCGTACCGCTCCTCCGCCTTCCAGAAGTACACGAACCCGCCGGCGAAGACGACCAGCGCCCAGGACAGGGCGACGGCCCACACGTGCGGCGGGAGGTTCGAGGCGCCATAGCCGTCGATGAGGGCGAAGCGCATCAGATCCATGTAGACGGTGGCGGGGTTCACCTGGAGGACCGTGCGCGCCCACTCCGGCCGGCCCTCCATCATCTTGGTGATCGAGAACATCACACCGGACATGTACATCCAGGTGCGCAGGACGAACGGCAGCAGCTGGGCCAGGTCCGGCGTCTTGGCACCCAGCCTGGCCACGATCATGGCCAGACCGGTGTTGAAGAGGAACAGCAGGACCAGGACCGGGACGACCAGCACCCAGGACAGGCCCGGACGGCTGCCGAACCCGACCACCACGGCGACCATGACGATCATCGAGAACAGCAGCTGCTGGAGCTGCTGGAGCGCGAAGGAGATCGGCAGCGAGGCGCGCGGGAAGTGCAACGCCCGCACCAGGCCGAGGTTGCCGGAGATCGCCCGGACGCCCGTCATGATCGAACTCTGTGTGAACGTGAACGTGAAGACGCCGGTGACCAGGAACGGGATGTAGATGTCCTGCGACATCCCGCGGCTGGCATGCAGGATGACACCGAAGATGAAGTAGTACACGGCCGCGTTCAGCAGCGGGGTGGCCACCTGCCAGAGCTGGCCGAGCTTGGCCTGGCTGTACTGGGCGGTGAGCTTCGCCTGCGAGAAGGCGAGGACGAAGTGCCGGCGTCCCCAGAGCTGGCGTACGTACTCGACGAGCGAGGGACGTGCGCCGCTCACCGTGAGCCCGTACTTGGCGGCCAGCTGCGCCGCCGTGAGGCCCTCGTCGGGCGACGGCACCGCGCTCACCGCGATTCCGACGTCATGCGTTGTCTCACTCAAGGGTGGAAGCCTTCGTCCTCAGATTCGTCTTACGTTCGTCTTACGGAATTGTGCTACCGGAGGTGACACGTATCCGCCATGGGACACGTTCCCGGGGGTGTCCGCGCGCCGAGCACGCGGACACGCGCCTTCGAGCTTCTCAGATCACCGGGGGACGGCCCAGTCGCGTGAGCTTCCACACGGTGCGCCACCGCATGGGCCGACGGGGTCCGCACGGCGTGGTCCAGCCCTCCCGGAAGCCGGCGAACCAGGCGTGCAGGGCCGGGCGCGAGGGGCGGCGCACCAGGGTCAGCAGCATCCACACCCCGAGGTAGACGGGGACCAGGGGGGCGGGCAGGTTGCGGCGCGCCAGCCACACCCGGTTGCGGGCGACCATCCGGTGGTAGACCGCGTGCCGGGAGGGGGCGGTCGTGGGGTGGTACAGCACCATGTCGGAGCGGTAGTCGATCATCCAGCCGGCGTCCAGGGCCCGCCAGGCCAGGTCGGTCTCCTCATGGGCGTAGAAGAACTCGTCCGGCAGGCCGCCGACCTCGGCGAGGACCTGGGTGCGGACGGCGTTGGCGCCGCCGAGGAAGGTGGTGACCCGGGAGGAGCGCATCGGGTCGGAGGCCCGCAGCCTCGGCACGTGCCGGCGCTGGGTCTGCCCCGTGTCCGGGTCGGCGATACGGAAGCTGACGATGCCGAGCCTCGGGTCGGTGGCGAAGGCCTGGCGGCACAGCTCGGCGGTGTCGTGCCCGGGGAGCAGTCCGTCGTCGTCCAGGAAGAGCAGTATGTCGACATCGCGGCCGCTGGGGCCGAAGGCCTCTATGCCGACGTTGCGGCCGCCGGGGATCCCGAGGTTCTCGGGCAGCTCCTTGGTGCGGACGCCTTCGGGGACGTCCGGGACGGGCGAGCCGTTGCCGACGACGACGACCTCGACCGGGTCGCCGTCCTGCTTGGCGACCGAGTCGAGGAGGGCCCGCAGTTCGTCGGGGCGGTTGCCCATGGTGATGACGACCGCGCCCACCTTCAGCCCGGCGCTCACCGCAGCCTGCTCGACGCGAGGACCGAGACCAGGTGCAGCAGGGTCTGCAGCAGCGCGATGCCGGCGAGTACGGCGGTGCCGAGGCGGGTGAAGAAGAGGTCGCCGCGGACGTTGTCGACGATGGCGAGGACCAGGATCAGCAGGGAGGCCTCGATACCGAGGATCAGCCGGTGGAACCTGAGCAGGGCGGCGGCCCGCCGGGCCAGCGCCATCCCGGAGGACCGCATCTCGGCGGCGGCCTCCTTGACCACCGGCAGCCCGGCCTGGTGCCGGGCGACCCCGACCAGGTCGGTCTCGGCCTTGATCAGGATCGCGCCGAGCGCGCCCAGGGTGCCGAGGAAGGCCCACAGCCAGTCGATACGGCCGCTGCCGAACAGGTCGGCGGCGCGCAGCCCGAGCCCGACCAGAACGGCCGCGTCGGTCAGATACGCGCCCACCCGGTCGAGGTAGACCCCGCCCAGCGAGTACTGCTGCTTCCAGCGCGCGACCTCGCCGTCGACGCAGTCCAGCAGCAGGTACATCTGGACACAGACCACGCCGAGCACGGCACCCGTGATCCCCGGCACGAGCAGGGCCGGGGCCGCGAGCACGCCGAAGACGGTCATCAGGTACGTGAGCTGGTTGGGCGTGACCCTGGTGTTCACCAGGTAGCGGTCCACCCGCAGGGACACCTCACGCATATAGAGGCGCCCCATCCAGTGCTCACCGCTGCGCCGGTCCTTGACCCCAGCGGGGTGCACGACCGGACGGAGTTCAGCTACCGATGGCCTTGACATAGTCGACGTAGAAGTCCTTGATCTGGTGGGTCTTGAGGTCGAGGTGTTCGAGGATGGTGTAGCGGCCGGGCCGGGTCTCCGGAGCGAACTCCACGACCCGGACGAACTCGTCCACGGTGAAGCCGATCTCCTCCGGCAGCACCGGCAGTCCGTGCCGGCGCAGCACATCGGCCATGTACACGGACTCCTCGTGGGCTCCGCGCAGGTACATCGCGAAGGCCGCGCCGAGTCCGCACTGCTCGCCATGGCTGGCGGCACGCCTAGGGAACAGCAGGTCGAAGGCGTGGTTGATCTCGTGGCAGGCGCCGGAGGACGGGCGGGAGTCGCCCGACACCGACATGGCGATACCGCTGAGCACCAGCGCCTCGGCGAGCACCTGGAGGAAGTCGTTGTCCCCTATGCCGCCGGGGTGCCGCAGCACCGCCTCGCCGGCCTGGCGGGCCATGGCGGCCGCCAGGCCGTCGATCTTCTCGCCGTTGACGCGGTGGGACAGTTCCCAGTCCGCGATCGCCGAGATGTTGGAGACGGCGTCCCCGATGCCCGAGCGCACGAAGCGTGCCGGGGCCTCGCGGATGACGTCGAGGTCGATGACGACCGCGATCGGGTTGGGCACGCCGTAGGAGCCGCGGCCCGCGTCGTTGTCGAGGGTGGCGACCGGCGAGCACAGACCGTCGTGCGCGAGGTTCGTCGGCACCGCGACCAGCGGCAGGCCCACCCGGGCCGCCGCGAACTTCGCACAGTCGATGATCTTGCCGCCGCCGAGGCCGACGACCGCGTCGTAGCGGCCCGCCTTGATCTCGCCGGCCAGCCGGATCGCGTCGTCGAGGGTGCCGCCGCCGACCTCGTACCAGGTGGCACCGGGCAGGCTCGGCGAGACGCGCTCGCGCAGCTTGGTGCCGGAGCCGCCGCTGACGGCGATGGCGAGCCGGCCGGAGTGCGAGATGCGCTCGTCGGCGAGCACACCGGCCAGGTCGTCGAGGGCACCCGGGCGGATGTCGACGACGACCGGCGAGGGGATCAGCCTGGTCAGTACTGGCACGCGATCTCCCGTCCCCGGGCGAGATCGTCGTGGTTGTCGATCTCGACCCACCGGACGTCGCCGATGGGCGCCACGTCGATCCGGAAGCCGCGGTTGACCAGCTCCTGGTAGCCGTGCTCGTAGAACTGCTGCGGGTCGCCCTCCCAGACCGTCTTCAGCGCGTCGACGAGTTCGGGGGCCGCGTCGCCCTCGATGAGGGTGACGCCGATGTACTCGCCGGTGGCCTCGGTGGGGTCCATCAGCTTGGTGATCTTCGTCATGCCCTTGTCGGCGTCGACGACGACCTTCATCTCCTCGTCCGCGAGGGACTTCACGGTGTCCAGGGCGAGGATGATCCGCTTGCCGTCGCCGCGGGCGGCGAGCAGCGTCTTCTCGACGGAGACCGGGTGCACGGTGTCGCCGTTGGCGAGGATCACGCCGTCCTTGAGGGCGTCACGTCCGCACCACAGGGAGTAGGCGTTGTTCCACTCCTCGGCCTTGTCGTTGTCGATGAGGGTGAGCTTGAGGCCGTACTTAGCCTCCAGGGCCGCCTTGCGCTCGTACACGGCCTCCTTGCGGTAGCCGACGATGATCGCGACCTCGGTCAGGCCGATCTCGGCGAAGTTGCCGAGGGTCAGGTCGAGCACCGTGATCGAGTCCTCTATCCCGGCAGGCCCCACCGGCACCAGTGCCTTGGGCAGGCTGTCGGTGTAGGGACGCAGACGCCGTCCGGCGCCGGCCGCCAGCACGAGGCCGATCATGCGGGTTCTCCTTCATCGTGTACGGCGGGCGCCCCTGCGGACACCCAGAAGCGGATGCTCTCGACGAGCACCAGCCCGGCCACGGCCACGGCCAGGACCGTGAGCGCGACCTTGAACTGCGTGGCGGTGAGCACCGCGGCCACGACGGTGACCAGCAGCGTTCGCCCCTCCTGCCCCCCGGCGGCGCGCACCAGCCAGGCCGGCGGCGCCCCGGCGTTGCCGCGGATGCGGTACACCGTGTCGTAGTGATGGTAGGCGACGGCGGCCACCAGGCCGAAAGCCGCGGGAAGGGTTCCGTTCACCCCGGATTTGCTTGCGAGGACGAGAACGGTGCCGTATTCGGCGACCCGGAACAAGGGCGGGACCAGCCAGTCGAGGGCGCCCTTGAGCGGGCGGGCGAGGGCCTGGCCGCAGGCCAGCGCGTAGACGACGGCGCCGGCGACCGGCGCCCAGGTCACGCCTGAGAAGAGGGACACGGTGAGAACCGCCACTCCGGCGAGTGCCACCAGGAGCGGGGAGCCGAGCCGGGCGGGCATCGCGCGGGACACGAATCCGGCGAGCGGGCCGTTGTCGGCCAGGTCGGCCAGCGCCTTCGCCGCCCGGTCGGTCCTCGTGGCCTTGCGGGTCAGGGAGCGCAGCACCCGCCCGGCCGTGGTGTACGTCGCCGCGAGGGCGCAGCCGACCAGGAGCACATAGAAGGTGATCCGCGGGGTCGTCGCCGCGGTCAGGACGGCTATCAGGGCCCATCGTTCGCCGATGGGCAGGACTATCATCCGGCGC
Source organism: Streptomyces sp. NPDC048417 (assembly GCF_040651615.1). NCBI lineage: Bacteria > Bacillati > Actinomycetota > Actinomycetes > Kitasatosporales > Streptomycetaceae > Streptomyces > Streptomyces sp. NPDC048417. Next base: position 58,526 of record NZ_JBEZKI010000048.1, read on the forward strand.
ACCCAGACCGTCCAGCCGACGCTGTCGAGCCGGTCGGAGAGGGCCGCGGTGGGGCTGGTGTTGGCAGTGGCGTCGTGGTTCGCCTCGTTGAAGGAGAAGTCGACCACGTGCCGGCAGGTCTGCAGGATCATCGCGCCGAGGGCGAGGGCCCACACGTCGTCGCCGCCCCGGGCCGCGCCGAGTGCGAGGCCGGCGTAGTAGGCGTACTCCTTGGCCCGGTCGAAGGTGGCGTCCAGCCAGGCGCCGAGCGTGGAGTACTGCAGGGAGTAGCGGGCGAGCTGGCCGTCGGTGCAGTCCAGGACGAAGGACGCGATCAGCAGTACACCGGCCGCGACGAACCCGGCGCGGGTGCCGGTGGCCGCGCAGCCCGCCGCGATCAGGGCGGTGAGCAGGGAGGCGGTGGTGACCTGGTTCGGGGTCAGTCCGCGCCGGGCGCACCAGCGGGCGAGGTAGCGGGAGTACGGGCTGACGAAGAAGGTGGTGAAGAAGCCGTCACGGGACTTCACGGCCGACTTCAGGCGTACGGCCTCGTCGTCGACGGCGGCGACGGCCTGCCGTACCTCGTTGCGGGCCTGCGGGTCGGCGGGGACGGCGGCGACCAGACTGCCCAGCTCGGGGCGGTGCACGTCGGCGTCCAGGGCGGTGACGAGGCCGTCGACGGCCAGGTCGGTGCCGCCGCCGGCGGCCTCCCGGGCGAGCGCCCCGTTCAGCGTCTGACGGCCGGCCGGCTGGGCGGTGACGGCGCCGGGGATCGCGGCGAGCGGGAAGCGCGGGTCGGTGAGGCCGAGGCGCAGGGCGTGCAGATGACCGACGAAGCGGGCGTCGACGACGGCCACCCGCCGGTCGGCGGGCACGGCCGCGAGAAGGGCCGCGGTGTCGGCGCTGTCCGAGGCCGTACGCACCTCGAAGCCGAGCGCCCGCAGATCGCTCTCCAACGACGATCCGGGGACCGGCTGGCCGGTGACGATGGCGGTCGGCAACCGAACTCACTCCCTGGGTGCCGGCGCACGGGCGCCGGTCTACTGCGTGGTGGGGCGCGGTGTGCCTGGTGGCCCCCGGGCGGCATTCGGCAGAGGTTATCGGATGGTGAGGACTGCTTGTTCACCGGCCGTTCATGGCACGGACGACCGGCTCTGCCCCGGCCTTTGCCGAGATCATCATCCGTGATCCGGGCCCCGGCCCACAAACCGCGCTCACAGAACGGGCATTGAGGACATGGCCCCTACGACAGCGACGGGTGCCGACCGACCACCCGGGATGCCCGCCCACTCACCACGGGTAACTGAGGGTGCCCTGACCTGGCATTCGTTTCCGCAGGTCAGGGCACATGACAACGGTGTTCACTGCCGCGTTGCCGGATACCCCCCACCCGTAGTTCACTGTGATCCCGGGCGGAACACAGGAGGCGTATCTCATGGGGGCAGGGCACGACCACGGCCACACGCACACCCATGCGCCGGCCACCGGCACGGCCGCGGCGGCCTATCGCGGGCGGCTGCGGGTGGCGCTCGCCATCACCCTCGGGGTGATGGTGGTCGAGATCGCCGGCGGCCTGCTGGCCGACTCGCTCGCGCTGATCGCGGACGCGGCCCATATGGCCACCGACGCGCTGGGCCTCGGCATGGCGCTGCTGGCGATCCACTTCGCCAACCGTCCGGCGAGCACCAACCGCACCTTCGGCTACGCCCGTGCCGAGATCCTGGCCGCCCTGGCCAACTGTCTGCTGCTGCTCGGTGTCGGCGGCTACGTGCTGTACGAGGCGGTCCAGCGGTTCGTGACGCCCGCGGACACGCACGGCGGCCAGATGATCGTGTTCGGTCTGATCGGCCTGGTCGCCAACATGATCTCGCTCACGCTCCTGGTGCGCGGCCAGCACGAGAGCCTGAACGTGCGCGGCGCCTTCCTGGAGGTGGCGGCCGACGCGCTGGGCTCGCTGGCGGTGCTGATCTCGGCCGTGGTGATCCTGACCACCGGCTGGCAGGCGGCCGACCCGGTCGCCTCGCTGGTGATCGGCCTGATGATCGTGCCGAGGACGGTGAAGCTGCTGCGCGAGACGCTGGACGTCCTGCTGGAGGCGGCGCCCAAGGACGTGGACATGGCGGAGGTGCGGTCGCACATCCTGGCCCTGGAGGGCGTACTGGACGTCCACGATCTGCACGCCTGGACGATCACCTCGGGATTGCCGGTGCTGTCGGCGCACGTGGTGGTCCGCTCGGAGGTGCTGAACGCCATCGGCCACGAGAAGATGCTGCACGAACTGCAGGGCTGTCTCGGCCACCACTTCGACGTGGAGCACTGCACCTTCCAGCTGGAACCGGGCGGGCACGCGGAGCACGAGGCCCGGCTCTGCCACTGACCGCGCCGGGATCCGCCCCTCCGGCCACCGGAACGCATCGGTCCAAAATCCCCCGCCGTCCTTGTGTTCGACACCCCCGGACGGTTCCCGTTCGCACCCGTAGGGCACGATCAACTACCGGGTCCCTCTTCCGGCGTGCCCGTGCCGGGAAGTGCCGGGAGTGTCGGATTCGTACGGCAGACTTGGTACGAAGACCGAGGCGAAGGATGGGTATGCCGATCACACCTGCCACCGCGACGCACAGCACGTCGAAGGGCACAACGGACGCGATTTTGCTTGAACTCGTCGACGAGAAGGGTGTGACCATCGGGACCGCGGAGAAGCTGGCCGCGCATCAGCCACCCGGGCAGCTGCACCGGGCGTTCTCGGTCTTCCTCTTCGACGAACAGGGCAGACTCCTGCTCCAGCAGCGCGCGCTGGGCAAGTACCACTCCCCCGGTGTGTGGTCCAACACCTGCTGCGGCCACCCCTACCCCGGTGAGGCCCCCTTCGCGGCGGCGGCCCGCCGCACCTTCGAGGAGCTGGGGGTCTCCCCGTCCCTGCTCGGCGAGGCGGGAACGGTCCGGTACAACCACCCGGACCCGGACTCCGGACTGGTCGAGCAGGAGTTCAACCACCTGTTCGTCGGCATGGTGCAGGCGCCGCTCTCGCCGGACCCGGAGGAGGTCGGGGAGACCGCCTTCGTGACGGCCGCCGAACTGACCGAGAGGCACGCCCGGGACCCCTTCTCGTCGTGGTTCATGACCGTGCTGGACGCGGCCCGTCCGGCGATCAGGGAGCTGACGGGCCCGTCCGCCGGTTGGTGAGCGGCCTCACGGCACCGACGCGGGTTTGAGCGGCAGGGCGGCCCAGATCACCTTGCCGCCGCTCGACGTGTGCTCCACGTCCACGACTCCGCCCGCCTCCCTGGCCACCTCCCGCACCAGCAGCAGCCCCCGGCCGCCGGTCTGGCCGTGGTCGGCCTCCAGGGCGGTCGGGCGGTAGGGGTGGTTGTCCTCCACCGACACCCGCACCCACTCGGCGCCGACGGCGACCTCGACGGCGAGCACCGGCGACAGCAGCGCCGCGTGCTTGACCGCGTTGGTGACCAGCTCGGAGACGATCAGCAGCAGCCCGTACACCAGGTCTTCCGAGACCGGGACGCCCTGGCGCTGGAGCAGGTCACGTACGGCGCGCCGGGCCTGCGGGACCGAGGCGTCCACGGCGGCGGCGGTGAACCGCCAGACTCCTTCGTACGGCAGCGGATCCGGCGGCGGAGCACCGCCTCCCTCTGGACGCGGGTCGTGCCCGCGCCCGTGGTTCTCCATGGTCCGGTCGCCACCCTCGCGCTCGATTGTCACCACACGACGAGTGTTGGTAACGACCCCCTCCGCCCCGGATGACTGAACACAAGTCAGCAACTATCGAACGGTTCTGACCGTCGACGTACGACAAGGTCGGCTGAAGGACTGGTCCTGTTCCACGAAAGCCGACTTCGCGCACTTTTACGGTTGTACTGCAACCCCTGGGGCAGGGCCGCATCGATCCCCGGCTCCGTCACGCCGATAACATCCCGGCCATGGAGTCCCACCTCTCCCACCAGGTCACCGACGCCGTGGCCACGGTGGTCATCCACAACCCGGTCAAACGCAACGCGATGACCGCGGCGATGTGGCGAGCCCTGCCGCCCCTCCTGGACGAGCTGTCGGCCGACCCGGGCGTCCGGGTCCTCGTGCTGACCGGCGAGGGCGGAACCTTCTGCGCCGGTGCCGACATCTCCACCCTCCAGGGCTCCCCCGCCGAGGCACAGGCCCTCGCCTGCGCCGCCGAGGAGGCGCTCGCCGCGTTCCCCAAGCCGACCCTCGCCGCGGTCCGCGGCCACTGTGTGGGCGGCGGCTCGCAGCTCGCCGCCGCCTGCGACCTCCGGTTCGCCGCGGAGGGCGCCCTCTTCGGCGTGACCCCGGCCAAGCTCGGGATCGTCTACCCGGCCTCCTCCACCCGCCGCCTGGTCTCCCTGGTCGGCCCCGCCGCCACCAAGTACCTGCTGTACTCCGGCGAGTTGATCGGCACGGAGCGGGCGTTGCGCACCGGCCTGGTCGACGAGGTGCTGCCCGAGGGCGAACTGGCCGAGCGGGTCGCCGAGTTCACCCGGATCCTGGTCGCGCGCTCCCAGCTGACGCAGGCGGCGGCGAAGGAGTTCGCCGACGGCCGTACCGACCGCGACGGCCACTGGACGGAGCAGGCGCGCGGCAGCGGCGACACCGCGGAGGGCGTCGCCGCGTTCCTGGAGCGCCGTCAGCCGCGGTTCAGCTGGGCTGTCCCTGGCCGAGGATGAACCGGCTCCTCGAGATGAGCAGCTCGACGACCTCGGCGGGCGCCTTCTGCGGGGAACCCGCGTCGTAGGGCGGCTGCGGGTCGTACTCGATCCCGAGCTGCACGGCCTGGGCGACGGCGTCTCCGCAGATCCGGCCGAGCAGGGCGAGGCCCATGTCGATGCCGGAGGAGACGCCGGCCGCGGTGACGTACTTGCCGTCGGTGACGACCCGCTCCCCCGTCGGCTCGGCGCCGAACTTCCGCAGTTCTTCCAGGGCCAGCCAGTGCGAGGTGGCGCGGCGCCCGTCGAGGAGGCCGGCGGCGGCGAGCAGCAGGGAGCCGGTGCACACGGACGTGGTCCAGGTGCTGGTGGCGTCGGCGGTGCGGATCCAGTCGAGGAGCGCCCGGTTCTCCATCTGCGGGGTCTGGCCGGGGCCGCCCGGGACGACCAGGACATCGGGGTGGGGCACCTCGGCGAAGGTCTTGTCGGCGATCAGGGCGAGGCTTCCGTTGTCGTTGCGGACGGGGCCGGTCCGCTCGGCGACGAAGACGACCTCGGAGTCCGGGAGCCGGCCCAGGGTCTCGTACGGCCCCACGGCGTCCAGGGCGGTGAAACGGTCGTAGAGGACGATCGCGAACTGCATGGCTCTCCTAACCGGGTCGGCCGACGGGGGCCGGCCGGAACCTGTGCCGGTATTCGGCGGGTGTCGCGCCGAGGGCCTTGAGGAAGGCGCGGCGCATCGCTTCGGGGGTGCCGTAACCGCTGGCCCGGGAGACCTCCTCGACGCCGTCGCCGGTGTCCTCCAGGAGCCGGCGGGCGTGTTCCAGCCGTACCCGGTCGACGTACCGGCCGGGCGTCATACCGGTCTCGGCCTGGAAGGCGCGGGCGAAATGTCGGGGTGAGAGGGCGGCGCGGGCGGCCAGCGCCTCGACGCCGAGTTCGCCGTCCGGGTGTTCGGTGATCCACTGCTGGACCTCCCGCAGCGGTTCACGCCGTGCGGTCTGGGCGGCGAGCTGCACGCTGAACTGGGCCTGGTTGCCGGGCCTGCGCAGGAACACCACCAGGTGCCGGGCGACAGTGAGCGCCACGTCCCGGCCCAGGTCCTCCTCGACGAGGGCGAGCGCCAGGTCGATGCCGGAGGTGACGCCGGCCGAGGTGGCGACCCGGCCGTCCCGGACGTAGATGGGGTCGGGGTCGACGTCGACGGCCGGATGGTCGCGGGCCAGCTTGTCGCAGTAAGCCCAGTGGGTGGTGGCCCGGTGGCCGTCCAGGAGTCCGGCCGCGGCGAGCAGGATGGCGCCGGTGCAGACGGAGACGAGCCGTCCGGTGCGCGGCCCGTGCTCGCGCAGCCAGTCGACCAGGGCCGGGTCCGAACGCCGGGTGCCCTGGCCGCCGGGCACGAGGAGCGTGTGCGGCTCGGGCGCCTCGGCCAGGGCCGTGTCCGGTACGACGGTCAGCCCGCTGGAGGTGCGCACGGGCGCGCCGTCCAGGGAGGCCGTACGAATGCGGTAACTGCCCGGGGTCTGGACCTCGGCGCCCGTGAAGACCTCCACGGGGCCGGTGACGTCGAGGCTCTGGACACCGTCGAAGAGGACGACGAGAACGGTTCGCTGCGCCATGTCATCGATTGTTCGCGGGCGCGGTGATGGCCGCAATGACGAGCTTCCCACCTTTTCTGCCATGGCGCACCGAACGCTTCGCCGTCGGGTCGGACACGACACTGGAGTCCGTACCGACCAGTCGGTAACGTGCTCGCCATGACCACTGCCGCCCTGGAGCCGCGCGCCGGCCGCCGCTGCCACACCCTGCTCAACTCCCTGCACGCGACCCACTTCTTCAGCCCCGAGCTGGCCGAGGAACTGGCCGCGCTCGGGGTCACCCACCCGCGGGCCGTCAACTTCGCGGTGCGGGCCGCCGCGTTGGGGCCGGTGGGACCCGGCACGGTGACGGCCACGTTCTACAACTACAAGTACGACCTGGTGGCCCGGCATGTCCCGGCCGTCTGGGAGACCGCGTCGCCCGGCGACGTCCTCGCCGCACGCGCGCGTGCCGTCGACGCCTCCCTGCGGCGGCTGCTCGGCGCGGACGCGGTGGCCTCCGACCAGATGACCGAGGCCGCGCGGCTCGCGCTGCGCGCCACCGAGGCCTGCTCCCGCCCCGGCCGCCCGCTGTACGCGGCGCACGCGGACCTGCCGGTGCCCGAGGAGCCCCACCTCGCCTACTGGCACGCGACCACGCTGCTGCGCGAGCACCGCGGCGACGGGCACCTCGCGGTGCTCATCGCGGCCGGTCTCGACGGGCTGGAGGCGGTGGTGACCCACACCGCGACCGGCAAGGGCATGAACCCCAAGTGGGTGCTCGCCACCCGGGGCTGGAGCCAGGACGACTGGGACGCGACGGTGGCGCGGCTGCGGGAGCGCGGGCTGCTCGACGCGGCGGGCGAGCTGACCGAGGCGGGAGCGGCCCTGCGGGCGGAGATCGAGACGGAGACGGACCGGCTGGACCGGGCGCCGTACGAGCATCTGGGGGCCGACGGGGTGGCCCGGCTGGCCGAGCTGGCGAAGGGGTTCGCGGGGGCGGCGATGGCCGCGGGCGCCTTTCCGGCGGATCTGGTCGGCAAGGGGTGAGCTGAGCGCCGTTACGGCGGATTCAGGAGACGGATGGGCCACGGGGAGTGCGACTTCGTGTCGCGAAAGGGTGCCCTGGGGCCCGGTTGTCGGTGTCACCTGCCACAATTGCCGCGCAACCTCAGTGGAGAAGGCGGTACGGGATCGTGACGACACCCGGGTCCCTGGTTCCAGGGTCCATCGAAGGCAGGATCGCCGAGGAGCTCGGCGTACGGGAGCGGCAGGTCAAGGCTGCCGTGGAGCTGCTCGACGGCGGTTCGACGGTGCCCTTCATCGCCCGCTACCGCAAGGAAGCGACCGAGATGCTCGACGACGCGCAGCTGCGCACGCTCGAGGAGCGGCTGCGCTACCTGCGGGAGCTGGAGGAGCGCCGGACGGCGATCCTGGAGTCGGTGCGCGAGCAGGGCAAGCTCACCGAGGAGCTGGAGGCGCAGATCCGCAGCGCCGAGACCAAGGCGCGGCTGGAGGACATCTACCTGCCGTACAAGCCGAAGCGGCGGACCAAGGCGCAGATCGCACGGGAGGCCGGTCTGGAGCCGCTGGCCGAGGGGCTGCTCGGCGACCCGACGGTGGAACCGCTGTCGGCGGCCGCCGCGTTCGTGGACGCCGACAAGGGCGTCGCCGATCCGCAGGCGGCCCTGGAGGGCGCCCGCGCGATCCTCACCGAGCGGTTCTCGGAGGACGCCGACCTCATCGGTGAGCTGCGCGAGCGCATGTGGGTGCGCGGCCGGCTGTCCGCGAAGGTGCGGGACGGCAAGGAGGAGGCGGGCGCGAAGTTCGCCGACTACTTCGACTTCGCCGAGCCCTTCACCGACCTGCCCTCGCACCGCATCCTGGCGATGCTGCGCGGCGAGAAGGAGGAGGTCCTCGACCTCGTCCTGGAGCCGGAGGAGCCGACCGAGGGGCCGTCGTCGTACGAGGGCATCGTCGCCCACCGGTTCGGGATCGCCGACCGGGGGCGGCCGGCCGACAAGTGGCTGACCGACACGGTCCGCTGGGCCTGGCGCACCCGCCTCCTCGTCCACCTCGGCATCGATCTGCGGCTGCGGCTGCGTACGGCGGCCGAGGACGAGGCGGTCGACGTCTTCGCGGCGAACCTGCGCGACCTGCTGCTCGCCGCCCCGGCCGGCACGCGCGCGACGCTGGGCCTGGACCCCGGCTTCCGTACCGGCGTGAAGGTCGCAGTCGTCGACGCCACCGGCAAGGTCGTCGCCACCGACGTCATCTACCCGCACGTCCCGGCCAACAAGTGGGACGAGGCGATCGCCAAGCTCGCCCGTCTCGCCGGCGAGCACGCGGTCGAGCTGATCGCGATCGGCAACGGCACGGCCTCCCGCGAGACCGACAAGCTCGCCGGTGAACTCATCACCAAGCACCCGGAGTTGAAGCTCACCAAGGTGATGGTGTCCGAGGCGGGCGCGTCCGTGTACTCGGCGTCCGCGTTCGCCTCCCAGGAGCTGCCGGACATGGACGTGTCGCTGCGCGGTGCCGTCTCCATCGCCCGCCGGCTCCAGGACCCGCTCGCCGAGCTGGTGAAGATCGACCCGAAGTCGATCGGTGTCGGCCAGTACCAGCACGACCTGTCCGAGGTGAAGCTGTCGCGCTCGCTGGACGCGGTGGTGGAGGACTGTGTGAACGGCGTTGGCGTCGACGTGAACACGGCCTCGGCCCCGCTCCTGTCCCGGGTCTCCGGCATCACCTCCGGGCTCGCCGAGAACATCGTGACCCACCGGGACACCAACGGCCCGTTCACCTCCCGCGGCCAGCTGAAGAACGTGGCACGGCTCGGCCCGAAGGCGTACGAGCAGTGCGCGGGCTTCCTGCGCATCCGCGGCGGCGACGACCCGCTGGACGCGTCGAGCGTCCACCCCGAGGCGTACCCCGTCGTGCGGCGCATGGTGAAGGAGTCGCACCAGGAGGTGGCCGCGCTCATCGGCAACACGGGCGTACTGCGCTCGCTGCGGCCGGGAGACTTCGTGGACGAGAAGTTCGGTCTGCCGACCGTCACCGACATCCTCAAGGAGCTGGAGAAGCCGGGGCGCGACCCGCGTCCGGCCTTCAAGACGGCCACGTTCAAGGAGGGCGTCGAGAAGATCTCCGACCTGTCCTCCGGAATGGTCCTGGAGGGGGTCGTCACGAACGTGGCGGCCTTCGGCGCGTTCATCGACGTCGGCGTCCACCAGGACGGTCTGGCGCATGTCTCCGCGCTGTCGAAGACCTTCGTCAAGGACCCGCGGGACGTGGTGAAGCCGGGCGACATCGTCAAGGTGAAGGTCCTCGACGTGGACGTCCCGCGCAAGCGGATCTCGCTGACGCTGCGGCTGGACGACGAGGCGGCGCAGCAGGGCGGCGGCCGGCAGGGCGAGGGCGGCGGCGAACGGCGCCAGCGTGGCGGGCGTCCGCCGCAGCAGCGGCAGCAGGGCGGCGGACGTGGCGGCCAGGGCCAGGGCGGCGGACGTGGCGGCCAGGGGCAGGGCGGCGGTGCGCGGCAGGCGCCGGCGCCGGCCAACAGTGCGATGGCTGACGCGTTGCGCCGGGCGGGTCTGCTGGACCCGAAGAAGGGCAAGCGGTGACGGCTTCTTCGGGAGCCGTGGGGTTGTGAGGTTGTGGGGAGCTGCGGGTCCGTTGTGGCTGGTCGCGCCCGCGCGGCGGTAGCCGCATATCGAATACGGACCCGCGCCCCTGTAGGGGCACGTCAGACGTAGCCGCGCCGCTGTACGAAGCCGAGGGCGAGCCCGCCCAGGGGGACGTTGAGCCAGAACGTGAGCAGCCGGTAGACAAGGACCGCCGAGGTGGCCGGGCCGGCCGGCACACCGAGCGCGGTCAGGCCCGCGATGAGGCCCGCTTCGAGCGCACCGAGCCCGCCGGGGACCGGGGCCGCGTTGGCGAGCAGGCGGGCCGCCATGTAGGCGGCGCCGAGCTGGACGAAGGGGAGGTCACCGCCGAGCGCGTGGAGGCTGAGGGCGAGTCCGACGACCTGGACGAGCGGCAGGCCGAACATGCCGACGACGCCGAGGGCGAGTTTCGCGGGATCGGCGGCGACTCCGGTCAGCGTCGATCCGGCCGCACGCAGGAACGGCCACACCTTCTCGCGCAGGAAGCGGCGGCCCGGCGGGGTGAGGCCGAGCAGCCCTCCGGCGGCCAGCACCACGGCGACCACGGGCAGGGCGTACGAACCGGCGGGCAGGTCCAGGTGCACTCCGCCGTGGCGCTGTCCGGCGGCGGCGAAGAACACGGTGGCGACCACGACGTTGGAGACCGCGCCGGCCAGACTCTGCAGCCCGACGGAGGCCGTCGCCGCGCCGGTCTCGATCCCCGTCTTCTGCAGGAAGCGCAGGTTCAGCGCCATGCCACCGACGTTGCCGGGGGTGATCCGGTTCAGGAAGGAGCTGGCGAACTGCACCTGGTACGTGGCCCGGAACGGCAGCCGGCCGGGGATGGTGCCCAGTTGCAGACAGGTCGAGAACGCCTGGGAGACGAAGGTGACGGGGACGACCGCGAGCAGCCACCACCAGTTCGCGTCGCCCAGCGCGCGGAGCGCGGCCGGGGCGTTGGCGAGCTGCGGCAACACGAGATGGAGCACCAGGAACGCGCCGGCCAGGCCCAGGACGCTCTGCCAGGTGAACCGGGCGAGCCGGGCCGGTTTGGCGGCCGGGGCGTCGCATGCCGTGCCTACCTCGGCGGCGAGGTCGTGCATCAGGTTCGGCCGTCCGCCGGGGCGCAGGGTGCGCCGCCGGACGCCCGCGGCGGCTTCCCGGGCGCGGGCCTGGTCGTAGCGGGCCACCTCGCGGCGCGCGGGACCGATCAGGGCGAGCGGTTGCAGATACGGCAGCGCGCTCGCCAGCCGCTGCGGGCCGAGGCCGGCCAGGGCGCACGCCGTGGCGCGGACCGGTCCGACGCGTACGGCGGTGGTGGCGAGCAGTTCCGCGAGATCGCCGCCCAGCGTCTCGGGCGCTGCGTTCAGCTGCGCCCGGGCGAACGCGGTGAGCCGGGGCCTGCCGTCCGGTGCGACGAGGATGTGTTCGGGGCGCAACGCCCGGTGCGCCAGCCGGTGCTCCTGGATGCGGGCCACGGCCGCCCACACCTCGCCCAGCAGCGTGTCGGTCAGTTCCTCGGCGGGGAGCGCGGACAGCGGCCGGGCGTCCTGCCCGACGGTCACCACGACCGCCCCGCCGCCGGCCACCGGGTAGGCGATGACCGGTTCGGCGACCCGGGCGCCGGTACGGGCGGCGAAGACCAGCATGAGCAGTTCGTGTTCGGCGGCGCCGAGCGGTGTCTGCTCGCCGGGGTCGGCAGGGTGCCGCAGCAGGGTGCGCCGGGCGAGCCGGTGGAACAGGTCGCGGCCCCGGTCCTCGGCGGCGAGGGCGCGTACGGTCAGTCGCGCGCCCTCGGTGGTCTCCGCGTCGTAGAGGAGTCCCTCGCCGGGGAGTTGACGGTCCGCAGGGAGTTCGTGGAGGGCGGCGAGCGGGATCCCGCAGGCGACGAGGGCATCGGCGACGGCCTGGGCCGGCGGGCGGTCGGCCGGGCCGCCGGCGAGCAGCAGGACGGCCGATCCCGCGGTGCCGCCGACCACGAGCGCCCCGAACGCGTCCAGCGGGACGAGCGAGGCGGCCAGCACACCGAGCACGGCGCTCCCGACGGTCAGCGCCCACAACGCCCGCCGCCACGGCCGTGCCAGCCAGGGGCCCGCGGCGACGACCGACGAGGCGCAGGCCCCCAGGTACCCGGCCGACGGCCAGCCCGCGTGCACCAGTCCGCCGCGGCCGACGAGCACCTCCGGCCATGACTCGGGTCTGCTCCCGGCCAGCGCGACCCGGGTGAGCGCCCAGCCGACGGCCGCGCCCAGGGCCGCGGCGGGCAGCACCCTGGACACCGCGTCGAACCGCCGCCGTACTACGAGGACGACCAGGGCGGCCAGTGGCGCGAGCAGGGCGATCGCCTGGAGCGTGCCGACCAGTGCGTCGCGCAGGTCCGGCGGCAGCGCGGTGGCCGCGGAGAGCAGGCCCTGCTGCGCCCGGCGGGCGAAGTCGCGGGTGGCGACCGCCAGCAGCACCGTCGCCGCGAGGGCGGCCAGCGAGACCAGCAGCCGCAGCAGGTCGGCGGCGCGGCGCACGTCGTGCGGCGGCCGGGCCTCGACGACGGGGGCCGCCGCGCCGTCCCCGGCCGCGCCCAAAATGTCCGAGGACAGCAGTACGCCGTGCCGGTCGGTCATGTTCTGCCGCCGGCGGGGATGCGAGGACGGCCCATGCGCGGACTCCTTCGGGCACAGGTCCGGCTCGCCCGGACGCCCGCCCATGGTTCCATGCGACGACGGTCCGCGCCTCGGTCAGATGACTGTACGCAGACACAGTTGTCCGACGGTTCAGGTCCCCGCGGGCGGCTCGGCGGTGCCGTTCATCCGGGCGCGGTTCTCCGCGAGCAGTTCCTGGACGCGCCGTTCGACCTCCGCGGGGTCGACGCCGAGGGCGCGGCCCATGTGGATGGACCACACCTCCGAGCGGACGTTGGTCTCGAAGTCCAGGTCGGCCCGGACGTTCTCGCGGGCGGCCTGGCGGTTCTGGCTCACCATCACGAAGGTGGAGAGGAAGATCGCCTCCAGACTGACGATCATGGTGAGCAGCCCGAAGGGGAACGGGTCCCAGATCGCGTCGTCGCCGAACACGCCCTCGTTGCAGACGATCCAGACCGCGAACCACAGCGCGTGCAGATAGACGAACGTCATGGTTCCGGCGAACGTGGTGATGGCGTCCGCGATCCGGTCCTGGGTGCCGCGCATCCGCGCGACGACGTCCTGTTCGTGCACGATGCGGACGGACGGCCGTTTCGGCACTGCGCTCATGGGCTCTCCCCTGCCTGGTGATCCGCGTCGGGTCGAAGCGTACGGGGGCGTGTGCCGTAGCGCCGTAGGGGGTGCCAAGTGGGTTGTTCGGCGGCTGCGGGTGATGGGGGTTGCTCGCGCCCACGCGGCGGAGCCGCATATCGACACAGCCCCGCGCCCCTTCGTGGCGCGTTCAGCTAGCGTTCCGTTACTTTGCCCGCCGCGACCTCCAGGCGACGGGTCACGTGGACCGCGTCCAGCATGCGGCGGTCGTGGGTGACCAGGAGGAGGGTGCCCTCGTAGGTGTCGAGGGCGGACTCCAGTTGTTCGATCGCGGGCAGGTCGAGGTGGTTCGTCGGCTCGTCCAGGACGAGGAGGTTGACGCCCCGGCCCTGGAGCAGCGCCAGCGCCGCACGCGTCCGCTCACCCGGTGACAACGTCGCCGCGGAGCGCAGGACATGGGCCTGCTTGAGGCCGAACTTGGCGAGCAGAGTGCGGACTTCGACCGGCTCGGTGTCCGGGACGGCCGCGCAGAAGGCGTCCAGCAGGGCCTCGGTGCCGTGGAAGAGCTTGCGCGCCTGGTCGACCTCGCCGACGACGACTCCGGAGCCGAGCGCGGCGTGCCCCGCGTCCAGCGGCACCCGGCCCAGCAGGGCGGCGAGCAGCGTCGACTTGCCGGCCCCGTTCGCGCCGGTCACCGCGACCCGGTCGGCCCAGTCGATCTGCAGGGACACCGGTCCGAAGGTGAAGTCCCCGCGTCGTACTTCCGCGTCCCGCAGGGTGGCCACCACGGCGCCGGAGCGCGGGGCCGCCGCGATCTCCATGCGCAGCTCCCATTCCTTGCGCGGCTCCTCGACGACGTCCAGGCGTTCGATCATGCGCTGGGTCTGGCGGGCCTTGGCGGCCTGCTTCTCGCTGGCCTCGCTGCGGAACTTGCGGCCGATCTTGTCGTTGTCGTTGCCCGCCTTGCGCCGGGCGTTCTTGACGCCCTTGTCCATCCAGGAGCGCTGCGTCTGGGCGCGGTCCTGGAGGGCGGCCTTCTTGTCGGCGTACTCCTCAAAGTCGTCGCGGGCGTGCCGGCGGGCCACCTCGCGTTCTTCCAGGTAGGCGTCGTAGCCGCCACCGAAGAGGTTGATCCGGCCCTGGGCGAGGTCCAGTTCGAGGACCTTGGTGACCGTCCGGGTGAGGAACTCGCGGTCGTGGCTGACGACGACCGTGCCGGCGCGCAGGCCGGTCACGAAGCGTTCGAGCCGTTCCAGACCGTCCAGGTCGAGGTCGTTGGTCGGCTCGTCGAGCAGGAAGACGTCGTAGCGGGAGAGGAGCAGGGAGGCGAGGCCCGCGCGGGCCGCCTGCCCGCCCGAGAGGGAGGTCATCGGCTGGTCGAGGTCGACGGCCAGGCCCAGGGAGTCGGCGACCTCCTCGGCCCGCTCCTCCAGGTCCGCGCCGCCGAGGCCGAGCCAGCGCTCCAGAGAGGTGGCGTACGCGTCGTCGGCCCCTGGTGCCCCGTCGACCAGGGCCTGGGTGGCCTCGTCCATCACGCGCTGTGCCTCGGCGACGCCGGTGCGGCGGGCGAGGAAGGCGCGCACGGTCTCGCCCGGCCGGCGCTCCGGTTCCTGGGGCAGGTGGCCGACGGCCGCGGTCGGCGGGGAGAGCCGCAGCTCGCCCTGCTCGGGAGCGGTGAGTCCGGCGAGCAGCCGGAGCAGCGTGGACTTGCCCGCGCCGTTGGCACCGACCAGACCGATCACGTCCCCGGGCGCGACGACGAGGTCGAGCCCGGAGAAGAGGGAGCGGTCGCCGTGCCCGGCGGCGAGGTTCTTGGCGACGAGGGTGGCAGTCATCAGAACGCCGATCCTAATGCGCCGGTGAGCACACCTTCAGCCGCGTTTCGTTCCCCGGTCAGCACGCGACGGCCAGCACCAGGACGCTCCCGGAGGTCCGGGCCACGACATAGGACCCGCCCTTGGCTGCCTTGCCGTCGAGAGGGATGCGATGGCTGCCCGGTTCCAGGACGCCGTCGAAGAGATCCTGGGAGTGGAGGCGGGAGAGCCGGTCCAGGCGGTACGCCGTGAGCCGGACCCGGCAGGGTGAGGTGACCTCGACCCCGGCCGCGCCGTCGGCGGCGACCAGGTGGGTCAGGCGGCGCTGCGGGAGCGGACTGCGGTCGAGGGCGTGTTCGATCTGGGCGACGAGGAGGGGGACGATCGGGGCGAGCCCGTCCACGTAGGCGACCTCCACTGCGGCCCGGTCGAACGCCTTGCGTACGGCGGCCCGCTCGGTCTCGCCGACCGTGGGGCCGAAGGCCACGGCGCCGTAGCCGCGGAGTTCCTCGGCGGGGACGCCGTCTGCGTCCCGGGTGATGTCGGCCGCGATGCCGATGGAGCGCAGGGCGGCGGCCAGCTTGGCGAGGAGGGCGACGCGGGCGCCGATCAGCAGGACGCGGCGACCCGGCGGGGGGCCGGAGTCCTCGAGGAGGGCATCGAGGGCCTCGCGGTACGCGGGGCCGGGGAAGCGGAACGGGCCGATGCCGTGGTAGCCGTTGAGCTCCAGGTCGGCGTGTTCGTCGGTCTGCCAGGCGAAGTCCCGCCAGACGTAGTCGTCGCCGTCCCTCTCGATGACCGCGGTGACCGCGCCGCAGGCCAGGTCCTCGCACTCGGGGCAGCCGTAGATGACGTACCGGTCGTCGGGCAGCGGTGCGTCGGACTCCAGCAACAGGCTGCGGACCTGGGCGGTGAAGATCGCGGGCGGGACGTCGGAGGCGAGCGGGGAGACGGCGTCCAGGTCGGAGAGCTGGAACAGCAGCGGGGACCCGTCGACGACGAAGTCCACGAAGTCCCGGTGGACCTGGTAGCCGCCGTCGGCGCGGACACCGCCGGCGCGCATCGCCGGGGCCAGGCCGAAGGTCGCGTATGCGGCAGACATGCTGTGAGTATCCCCAGATCGGGACGATCTGAGCGCGGCATGACATATTCCGCTACCGTCCGGGCATGGACCGTGGGCTGGGTGACGAAGTGATCGTGGTCGGTGGCGGGGTCGTCGGGCTGACCACGGCGGTGGTGCTGGCCGAGGGCGGCCGCCGGGTGCGGGTCTGGGCGCGGGAGAGCGGCGAGCGTACGACCTCGGCGGTCGCGGGGGCGCTGTGGTGGCCGTACCGCATCGAGCCTCAGCGGCTGGTCGGCGACTGGGCGCTCGAATCCCTCGCCGTGTACGAGGAGTTGGCGGCGTGGCCGGCACAGACGGGCGTACGCCTGGTCGAGGGCGTACACGACGGGCTGCGGCTGGACGAGCTGGGGCCGTGGGCCGCCCGGGTGCCGGGGCTGGCCGACACGGCCGAAGGGCTCTCGGCGCGGCTGCCGTTGATCGACATGCCGGTCCATCTTGCCTGGCTGCGGGAGCGGTTGGAAGAGGCGGGCGGGACGGTCGAGGAACGGGTGGTGCGCGGACTGGGCGAGGTGCGGTCGGCGGTGGTGGTGAACTGCACCGGGCTCGGGTCCCGTTCGCTGGTTCCCGATCCGGCGGTGCGTCCGGTGCGCGGGCAGCTGGTCGTGGTGGAGAACCCGGGCATCACCACCTGGTACACCTCTGCCGAGGAAGCCGCGGGGGGTCCGGAAGAAGAGGCCGAAGGGGGTGTCTCGGCCTACTTCTTCCCGCAGCCGGGAGGGCTGGTGCTCGGGGGCACGGCGCACGAGGACGCCTGGTCCCTGGAGCCGGATCCGGACATCGCGGCCGGGATCGTGGCGCGGTGTGCGGCGGTGCGGCCGGAGATCGCCGGGGCGCGGGTGCTGGGGCACCGGGTGGGGCTGCGGCCGTACCGGGACGCGGTCCGGCTGGAACGTGAACTCCTCGCGGACGGGCGGGTGCTGGTGCACAACTACGGGCACGGTGGAGCCGGGGTCACGGTGGCCTGGGGGTGTGCCCGTCAGGCGGCCGGGCTGGTGGAGCCGGGCCCGGCCGCCTGAGCGGGTCAGCTCGCCGGGACGCGCAGCGCCGTGTGCGGGGCGCGCACGCCGGTCAGGACGCCCGCTGCGGGAGCGGTCCAGCGCGCGGAGGTCGCGCGGGCGAACGCGGCCGCTCCGCCGGCGAGCGGGACCCTGGCCGCGGTGCGGGACAGGTCCAGGGTGAGCGTCGGGGTGCTGGACGGCGGATCGATGAGGTCCTTGTCCGTTCCCGCGACGATCAGCGCCAGCCGGTGCCCCTCGGGTACGACGTGGTCGGTGGCCGCCAGGTCGAGGGTGATCGTGTACTTCTTGCCCGGGGTGAGCGGGACGCCCTTGCCGGGGTCGGCATAGGTGCCGAGGTCGGCCCAGCCGCGGCTGAGGACCGTGTAGTCGACGGCCTTGGTCTTCGCCGCGGTCTTCAGGAAGCAGGCACTGTCGCCGGCCGTGCTCTCGCCCCAGCAGGTGCGGTCGGTGAGGGTGGTGATGCCCTCGGCGGCGTCGGCGTAGTCCCGGATGGTGTCCGGGCCGAGGTCGACCAGGACGGCGGTCAGGTGGGCCGTCGAGGTGGTCGGGGTGGCGGTGACCGTCACCTTGGAGGAACCGGACAGCCGCAGGTCGTGCGTGAGCGGCGCGGTGAGGAAGCCGGCCTTGTCCGGGGTCGGGGTGGCGATCTGTGCCGCCCAGTCGGTCTCGCTCTGCTTCGGGTCGTCAGTGAACGTCTCGGTGCCGGATTTCCGGCTCAGGCCGAGGGTGCCCACACCCGCCTGGGTGCCGGTGGCGGGACGCAGGGTGGTGGCCTCGGTGCCGCGCGGCGGCCAGACGGCGGAGGTCACCCACTGGTCGGGGTGGCGTTCGACGTCGGCCATCGGCTCGCGGTCGATGCCGTTGTCGTAGCCGAGGAGTTCATGGTCGAACCAGCGGTGCAGGGTGTCCACCCAGGCGCCGCGCCGGTAGTCGAAGGGGTCGACATGGCCCGTCTGGGAGAGCCAGATCTTGCGCTCGACGCCGTTCTTGGCGAGGGCGTCCCACCACTGGCCGAAGTTCTTGGTGCGGACGTTGAGGTCCTGCATGCCGTGCACGAGGAACACGCTGGCACGCACCTTGGAGGCGTCCTTGACGTAGTCCCGCTCGGTCCACAGACCGGTCCAGTCACCGGTTCGCGGCGCGCCGTCGACGAGCTTCTGCTGGACGGTACCGCACTTGGCGTAGGCCGCGTCGCTCTCCACCGCGCCGGCCAGCCAGTCGGGCCCGGAGTCGTAGAGCGGGGCGCCCTGGGCGAAGTAGTAGTCGTACCAGGAGGAGATGGAGCTGATCGGGACGATCGTCTTGAGGCCCTTGACGCCGGTGGCGGCGACGCCGTTGGCGATGGTGCCGTCCCAGCTCTTGCCGATCATGCCCGTCTTGCCGTTCGTCCAGCCGGCCTTGACGGTGGTGGTGCCGGTGCGGCTGCTGTAGGCCTTGGCGCGGCCGTTCAGCCAGTCGACGACGGCCTTCGCGGACTGGATGTCCGAGCGGCCACCGACGTCGACACAGCCGTCGGAACGGTTGGTGCCGGCCAGGTCGACGCCGACGACGGCGTAGCCGCGGGGCACGAAGAAGTTGTCGTAGAACAGCGGCATCTGGACGACGTTCCCGGCGGCGTCGTACGTCTTGAGCTGGCTCTCGTTGCCGCGTCCGCAGCAGGAGTAGTACGGGCTGGCGTCCATGATGACCGGCACCTTGCGGCCCTGCGCGGCGGGTTCGGCGGGCCGGACGATGTCGGCGGCGACGCGGTCGGTCTTCCCGTCGCCGTCGGAGTCGAGGCCGGTGTCCACCCAGACGGCCTCGCGGATGGCGTCGGCGTAGGAGTAGACCGGCCGGCTCTCGCGCGGGGCCGCTCCGGCCGCCTGGGCGGCGACCGGGCTGAGGAATGCGGCCGTCAGGGCTGCGACGGCCGCGAGGGCGAACGGTCTCCAGATCGTGAAGCGCGTGCGTTTCGGCATGCGGCGGACGCTACCCCGGGCAACTCCTGTACAGAAGAGGGCGCCTGAGGGACCAACAGAACTGATTGCGGCCGAATGGCGATCGTGTGACAGCAGGGGCCGTGGACAGGCCAGGGGTCACAGGGACTCAATAGGCTCCGAAGAGTTTCGTGCTCCATCGACTTGGCGTTCCCGTCCCGGTGTGGCGGGCGCGCCTCGGCCCCCTACCGACCTGGAGTTCTCGTGCACCGCAGAATCCTCGCGCCGGGCGCACTCGCGGCAGCCTCCGTCCTGCTGGCGATCCCGGCATCGGCCGCGAGTTACAGCCCCGGCGCGCCGGGCATCGGTGACCCCTACTACCCGTACTACGGCAACGGCGGTTACGACGTCTCCCACTACGATCTGCGTCTGCAGTACCAGCCGGCCACCGACGAACTGGCCGGTACGGCGACGATCCTGGCGCGGACCACGCAGGACCTGTCCAGCTTCGACCTGGACTTCCTCCTCGACGTGAGCGAGGTGCGGGTCAACGGCGCGAAGGCGGCCTTCACCACGTCCGGGCAGCACGAGCTGGTCGTCACCCCGAAGTCGCCGCTGGCGAAGGGCACGCAGGTCACGGTCGTGGTCCGCTACAGCGGGGTGCCGTCCACGAAGAGCGCGTACGGCTTCAACACCTGGCACCGCACGCCCGACGGGGCGATCGCGGCGGACGAGCCCGAGGCCGCCTGGTGGTGGTACCCGAGCAACGACCACCCGCTGGACAAGGCGACCTACGACGTCTCGGTCGCCGTCCCCGACGGTACGCAGGTCATCTCCAACGGCCTGCTCCAGTCGACGAGTTCCCAGCGCGGCTGGACCCGCTACAACTGGCGGCAGAACAAGCCGCAGGCGACCTATCTGACCACGCTGGCCGTCGGGAAGTTCGACATCACGACGAGCACCTCCGAGGGCGGGGTGCCGGTCGTCAACGCCTACAGCAAGGACCTCGGCGACAACGACGGGGCGGCACGGGCGAGCGTGGAGCGCACCGGGGAGCTCGTCGACTGGCTCTCCGGCTACTTCGGGCCGTACCCCTTCAGCTCGGCCGGCGGGTACGTGCCGAACACGACGACCGGGTACGCGCTGGAGACACAGACCCGCGTGTACTACAGCCCCAAGCAGTTCGCGAACGGCTCCAACACCTCCGTGGTGGTGCACGAGCTGGCACACCAGTGGTACGGCGACGACGTCTCCCTCAAGGGCTGGAAGGACATCTGGCTCAACGAGGGCTTCGCCCGCTACGCACAGTGGCTGTGGTCCGAGCACGAGGGCGACGGGACGACGCAGGAACTCGCAGACTACGTGTACGCGTCGCATCCGGCCGACGACGCGTTCTGGACGGTCAAGCCGGGGGATCCCGGCCCGGACGACCAGTTCGACATCGCGGTCTACGACCGCGGGGCGCTGGCCGTGCAGGCGCTGCGCAACGCGGTCGGTGACGACGCCTTCTTCACGATCCTGAAGGGCTGGCCGAAGGAGCACGCGTACGGGAACGCGTCCGTGGCCGACTTCGAGGGGTACGCGGAGAAGGTGTCGGGGAAGTCGCTGTCGGGGCTGTTCGACGCGTGGCTGTTCGAGCCGACGAAGCCGGCGGTGCCTGCGGCGAAGGCCGTGGGGGCCGTTGTTCAGCCGAAGTCGTGGAAGAAGATCGAGGCTACGAACGACGTGCACTGAGCGTCTGCCGGGTTCGGTGTGGGGGCTGCCGGTCCGTTGTGGCGGATCGCGCAGTTCCTCGCACCCAGGCCGAAGTCGTTGGCGGCACGATCGCGGTGCCAGGCATGGGAAGCCGGATCGCCGTCAGGGCGATGCGGCGTCGTCGTCCGGGGTGCTGAGGGTGGCCACACACAGACAGTGGTGACGGGGAGCTGAGATCCGGTGGCTGGTGGCCGGCCGGGGCGGCAGGCGGGAGCGGTCACTCACTCGGGTGACGTTGGTCGATGGTGTGCGCGGGTGGGGAACGTGGTGGCTAAGTTCGCGGCATGTCACGTTTCCGGATGTACCCGACGCCCGTGCAGGCGGAGCAGATGCTCCTGCACTGCGCGCACGCCCGGTACGTCTGGAACCTGGCCGTCGAGCAGCACGCGCACTGGAAGCCCGGCCGCAAGACGGCGCCCGGTTTCGCGGAGCAGTGCCGCCAGCTGACCGAGGCCCGGCGTGACAATGAGTGGCTGGCCGCCGGGAACGCGGACGTGCAGCAGCAGGCTCTGAAGGACTTCGCCAGGGCCAAGAACGCCCGTTTCATCTCCGGCTTCGGTGAGCCGACCTGGCGCAGGAAGCACCAGTACGAGGGCTTCCGGGTCATCGGCACCGACCGCGTACCCGAGTACGAGCCGGACGGCGGCCCGAAGCTCAACCAGAAGACCGGTAAGCAGGTCATGGGCCGCTCCGTGGTCGTACAGAAGCTCAACCGGCGGTGGGCGCGGGTCAAGGTACCCGGCTGCGGCTGGGTCCGTTTCCGCCTCAGTGCCAAGGGCAAGGGCGCGCGGCTTCCCGCCGCGAAGACGTTCCGGGTCACCTGTCGCAATGGTCAGTGGCACATCGCGTTCGCGGTCATCCCCGAGCCGACGCCCACGCCTGGCACGGGTGAAATCCTCGGTATCGACCGGGGCGTGAGGATCACGGCGGCGCTGTCGGACGGACGGAAGCTGAACTGCCCGCAGCTCGCGGTCAGGGAGCGGGCACGGATCCGCAAGCACGAGCGCCGCGCGGCCCGGGCCCCCAAGGGCAGCGCTCTCAAGGCCGCCGCGTACGCGAAGGTCGCAGGGCTCAAGGCCCGTGAGGTCAACCGGCGCAAGGACTGGTGCGAGAAGACCAGCACCATGCTCGCCCGCAGCTACGACGTGATCCGGTTCGAGAAGCTGAACATCAAGAACATGACCTGCTCCGCGAAGGGGACCGCGGAGCGGCCCGGCGTGAACGTCCACCAGAAAGCCGGGCTGAACCGGGGTGTCCTCGCCCAGGGTTGGGGCCTGCTGCGCCGGCGCACCGGGCACAAGGCCCCCGGCCGGGTCGAGGACGTTCCCGCGCCTTACACCAGTCTGCGATGCAGTGCCTGCGGTTGGATCGAGAAGAAGTCGCGCAAGAGCCAAGCCGACTTCGTCTGCGTGTCCTGCGGGTTCACCTGCAACGCGGACGAGAACGCAGCAAACAACGTCGCGGCAGGACAGGGCGGGATCCCCCGCCCCCGGCGAACAGCCGGTGCCGGAGGGGTGACAGCGGCCACCGGCCGTTCGAACGCCCGTGAACCTCAACCCACCCGGGTTGGAATCCCCCTCTTTCAGACGGGGAGGATGTCAAATCATGCCGAGGCAGACCAGCAAGAAGGCGATCTCGGTGACCGGGCTGAAGCGGAGGTGAAACGTGGGGCGGTCGACGAGACCCGCCTTGGCGCGGCGGACGAAGACGAGGCGGCAGAGCATGATGATCAACAGGTGCTGACGATGCCGAGGGGAGGCGACGTTCAGCACGATGAAGCACATGCGACAGCGTTCTTCACAGAGTGGGACTTCTCACAAGATTATGATCTTGACATCTGGGTGAACATCGATCAAACACTTGCTCGCGTATCCCGTGCATACGCCGGTGTCACAGTGCTGCTGTGACAGCGATACTGCTACGCATGACGACCGACACCGACAGCGAGTCCGGGGAGCCGGCGCTCACCATCGACGAACTGGCCGCCCGGGCCGGCACCACGGTCCGCACGGTCCGGTTCTACGGCACCAAGGGGCTGCTCCCGCCGCCGGTGATCGGTGCGCGCCGGGTGGGGCACTACGGGCCCGAGCACCTGGCCCGGCTGGCGCTCATCGAGGAGCTTCAGCACCAGGGCATGACGCTGGCGGCGATCGAACGCTATCTGCACCGGCTGCCGCCCGGGCTGAGCCACCACGACCTGGCCATCCACCGCGCCGTGGTGGCCTCCTGGGCCCCGGACACCGAGGAGACGGTGACCGCCGGGGAGCTGCGGCGGCGGGCCGGGCGGCAGCTGGACGAGGGGGACGTCGAGCGGCTCGTCGCGATGGATGTCGTACGGCCCGACGGGGACGGCTACCGCGTCGACCCGGGGCTGCTCCGGCTCGCCGTACAGCTCCTGGACGTACCGCTGTCCGAGAAGGCGATCCTGGCCGCGCGCACGGTGCTGATCGAGCACTCGCGTGCGGCCGCCCACGCGCTGTCGCAACTGTTCCGGGCCGAGGTGGCGGAGCGGACCGAGCAGGACGTGAAGTCCCTGTCCGCCCATATGCAGCCACTGGTGGTGCAGGCGCTCCTGACGACGTTCCAGCGCTCGCTCAAGGAAGAGGTGCACCAGTGGCTCGCCGGCCCTCAGGAGGACCTGCCCTCCTGAGGGCCCGGACCAGGCCGGACGC